>JAUSAX010000072.1 GCA_030652315.1 Afipia sp.
GGGTCACCGTCCGGGCCAACTACGTGGCTCTGCCGTTCGCGGCTGGACGCGGTGTGGATGAAGGCGGCGAAAGCCGGCCGGATCAGGGGTCGATTAGCTCCCCCGTCCTCACCCGGAAGTACGGTCCCCTCGCCCAAAATCCCGCAATGGAGCGCCGCAAGGCGACGCGCTTCCGGAACATCATCGCCTCGCAAGCGATGCCGGAAGCGAAACAAGACAAGGTGCGCCTTGCGGCGCTCCATGCCCCTCACCTTTTAAGGGGCGCGAACGAGGCAAGCCTCGCGCGCGCGTTTGAGGGGCAGAACTAAAAGCTCACCTCGCGCGTGGCGCGAGAGCGAATTCGCACGTCTTTCGTTGGCGCGAATGGGGCAAGCCCCACACGCGCACGCTGTTTGAAAATTGAATCAGGAAATTCGTGGTGACGCACACCATCGCAACGCCCACGATCGTCATTGCGAGCGCAGCGAAGCAATCCAGACGAACCGATCACCAAGCAAGGCTGGAATGCTTCGTCGCTTCGCTCCTCGCAATGACGACGTGAGATGCACATGCGACGTCGTCCCCGCGAAAGCGGGGACGACGTGGAGATATCCACGCATCAACGGAGAGGCTGCGCGTCACGCCCTCACGCCTGCCGCTTGAGCCACTCCGGGAACGGCGCGGACTCATAGCCCTTCTCGCGCACGTAACGGAACATCGCGAGAAATTCGTTCGGCTCCAGCAGTCCGGGCAGGCGGGCGACTTCCCGCGCCTGTCCGCTCTTGGCGGCAAGACCGTCGGCCTTCTCGGGGAAAAACTGGATCGTCGGCGTGAAGCGGATGCCGTAAGCCTCCGCGAACGCCTTCTCGCCGCGCTTGCGTCCGTCGAAGTCGGTCACTTCACGCGAACCGATATGGTTGAGATGGAGGATCTCGAAATTGTCGCGGATGTATCCCTCGATCTTCGGGTCCAGCATATGCACCTCGTGCATGCGCTTGCAGGCCGGGCAACCTTTCAGGCCCCACATGATTGCGAAGCGCTTGCCTTTCGCGGTCGCGCCTGCAAGATCCTCAGAGACATCGAGGAAGCTGTCGAGATACCAGTCCATGTGATAGATGCCGTCGTCGCCGAGCTTTGCCTTCGCGAAGGCTGGCGCCGCACGCAGGCTCAACGCGCCGATGCCGAGCGCCGCGATGGCATGGCGCCGGGTCAGAAGTTTGTTGTTGTTGGGCAAGAGAGCCTCCCTCTGTCGCGTCAGCCAAACGATCCGAACACCGGAAATGTTTCCAGCAGCCAGCCCGCAATGCGCGGCATGCCGCCAGTCAAAAACAGCACACCGGTCAGCACAAGAGCGCCGCCGATCACCTTTTCGATAGTGCCCATATGGCCGCGCAGCCGCGCCATCAGCCGCATGAACGGCGCGGAGAACAGCGACGCCAGCATAAACGGAATGCCGATTCCGAGCGCATAGGCCCCGAGCAGCGACGCGCCGCGCACCGCCGATCCCTCGACGCCGGCGACCACAAGAATCGCCGCCAGCACCGGCCCGACGCAGGGCGTCCAGCCGAATGCGAAAGCGAGACCCACGACATAGGCGCCGAGAAATCCCGCGGGCTTCGAGGCGGTCTGAAACCGCGCTTCGCGAAACAAGAGCCCGATTCTGAAGAGACCGAGGAAATGCAGGCCGAGAATGATGATGATCACGCCGGCGATGATGGCGAGCGTGTCGAAATACGCGGTGATGGTCTTGCCCAGCGCCGAGGCCGATGCGCCGAGCGCGACGAACACGGTGGCGAAGCCGAGCACGAAGGCAAAGGACAGCGCCACCACGCGCCAGTTCGGCCGCCAACTGCGCGTCTTGTCTTCGTGCGTCAGGTCATCAAGGCTGATGCCCGCCAAAAAGCACAGATACGGGGGCACCAGCGGCAAAACACAAGGCGAGAGGAACGACAGCAGCCCCGCCCCCAGCGCGCCGATCAAGGAAATTGAAGAAACCACGGATTTTCCGGCTCTGGCAGATACATGCGAATTCGTGTATATGTATCACATGTCTGGACAAACGCTCGCAAAAACCGTCGCCGCGGCCGCGCTTTCAACAAGCATGCTGTGGCCGGTCATGACGCAGGCCGCCGAACTCGTCATGTTCGAGCAGGCCGGCTGCATCTATTGCCAGCGATGGGACCGCGATGTCGGCGCGCTGTACGAGCGGACCGACGAAGCCAAGGCGATGCCGCTCCGGCGCATCGATATTCGGGACCAGAAAGCCAGTGGCATCGTGCTCACAGCGCCGGTCCGCTACACGCCGACCTTCGTGGTGGCCGAAAACGGCCGCGAGGTCGGGCGCATTACCGGCTACAGCAATGACAACGCGTTCTGGGGACTGCTCGACGCGCTCGTCGCGAAGCTGCAGCCCTCACCCGCGCGACCCAAACCTAATCTGACAACGCTTCAGTCCACCGAATGAAAAGATAAGCCCATGACATCGATCCTTTCATCCGAACTGGAAACCGAACTTCGCGACGGCGCGGAGTATTCGCCCGAACTCGACCAGCTGATGCGCAAGGCGCGCAAGGCCAGCAATTTTCTCAAAGCCCTCTCGCACGAGAACCGGTTGCTGCTTCTTTGTCTCCTTGCAGAGCGCGAACGGTCGGTCACCGAGCTTGAGAACATCCTGTCGCTGCGCCAGTCCGCCGTATCACAACAACTCGCGCGGCTTCGTTATGACGGCATGGTCGATACGCGGCGCGACGGCAAGACGATCTACTACAGCCTTGCCAATGATGACGTCCGCCGCGTGATCTCGGTGGTCTACGATATTTTCTGCGCGCCGGTGGACGCCGCGGACAAGAAATAATCCTGCCGCAACGGCAGGCGGACGCGACACGGCCCGCAAGGCCAGACGTCGCGCCGATACGGGAGAACGCCATGCAGAACATGTCTGCCTGGATGCAAGCTTTGGGCGGTTTCGCCATCGGCACGACTGCAGGTTTCGCCGTGCGCCATGCGCGGCTGTGCACGTTCGGCGCCATCGAGGATGCGCTGATGGGCGGCGACAGCCGGCGGCTGCGCGTGTTCGGGCTGGCGCTCGGCATTGCCATTCTCGGAACGCAGGCGCTGATCATCGGCGGCGTCCTCGATCCCGCATTGGTGACCTACACGCCGTCTGCCTTGCCGCTGGTTGCGATCGTCATCGGCAGCGTGATGTTCGGCATCGGCATGGCGATGGTCGGCACCTGCGGCTTTGGCTCGCTGGTGCGGCTCGGCACCGGCGACCTGCGCAGTCTCGTGGTGGTGCTGGTGCTGGGCGGAGCGGCCTATGCGACGCTGCGCGGAATCTTTGCCGGATTCCGCATCGACTTTCTGGAATCCCTGTCGCTGCCGATGCCAAACGGCACACGCGCCGAGATCGCATCGCTGTCGTCGCAATTTCTCGGCATCGATACGCGCATTATCCTCGCAACAATCGCCGGGGCCGGATTGTGCTGGCTCGCACTCCGCGATCCGCGGCTGAGGCGCGCGCCGCGTCTTCTATCGGCCGGGATCGTGCTCGGCGTCCTGATCGTCGCCGGATGGATCGTCACGGTTTCCGTCGTGGATGAGTTTGCTGGCCCGTCGCGTCCGCAAAGCCTGACGTTCGTCTCCACCGTCGGCAAGGCGCTCTACGCGGGCCTGCTGAACGTGACCAATTTCGCGGACTTCGGCGTCGCCAGCGTGTTCGGCGTCATCGCCGGGTCGTGGCTCGCCGCATGGCGCGCGGCGGAATTGCGCTGGGAGGCGTTCGACGACGATCACGAGATGCGGCGTCACCTCGGCGGCGGCGTGCTGATGGGCGTCGGCGGCATTCTCGCCGGCGGCTGCACCATCGGTCAGGGCCTGACCGCCGGATCGATGCTGGCGCTGTCCGCACCGCTCGCGATTGGCGGCATGATCATCGGTGCGCGGCTCGGCATCGCCATTCTGGTCGACGGCTCGCCGCGCGACATTATTCAGCGCCGCTGGGCCAGCCTGCTCGGGAAAAGCGGCCCTGCGGAGTAACGCCGATCAGGGACGCACAATGGTATAGCCGCCCTCGCTCAGGGTCAGCAGTTGACCGACGCCGACCTGAACTTCGATGGCATGCGGATTGATCTTCGGCCGCGTCCCGGTCTCGTGTTCGATGGTGTCGAGCGTGTTGCCGCAGACATCGAAGCGAACGCCCTGCGTGATGAGACTATCGACCAGTTGCCGGTTTTCACTTGTGTCCCGCAACAGATCGATGCCCGGCCCGAAAGCCACCACTTCGATCGCGATCTTGTCCTGCCCGTAGGCCTTCTGAAGATTGCTCGCGACGCTGAGAACCAGCCGCTGTTTTTTCGGATCGGAGTCGGACAATTGCAGCGCAATGAAGTGTTCCGCGAACGGCTTGTCCTCGGGAGGTTTACGTCCAGCCTTCGTTTGTGCGCCAGCCGGACGCGAAACGGCCGAAGCCAACGCAGCAAGAGCGGCTGAGCAAAACAGTTCACGGCGGTTCATGATAGGCTTGCCTCTCCCGGCCGACACGCGGCGGGAGAATGCAGGAGCGCTTTCAAGACGACAAGGTGTTGCAGCAAATGTTCCGGTGAACGCTCCGGGAACTGGATATCGCCGTTAGCGCGTAGCCAACGCCGGAATGATAACCGGTCCGCGAATGCCAAGCGCCGCGCCCGAAATGATCCCGGCGACTGCGATGAACGACGGCATGCCCAGCGTGGACAAGCCGGTCAGTCCCTGCCCGATCGAGCAGCCATATGCCATCGCGCCGCCGATGCCCATCAATGCCGCGCCGGAGATCGAGCGCACCATATGGTTCGGCGAGGTATAGCCCTCAAGCTTGAAACGTCCGGTCACAACCGCCGTCACAAGGCTGCCGGAAAGCACGCCGGCAACAAGCGCGATGCCGAAGCTCAGCGTCAGGCCGGTGGAAAGCATCGTGTACTGCAACGAATCCGCGATCGGCGAGACGAAGGAGAGCGATGTCACCGGGATCGGGTTGAAATCATCGGCGCCGAGCCAACCGGTGGTGAGCCAGCCGGCGGTGACCAGAAGACCGACCGCGAGGCCGGCCGCGATCTGGCCGTAAGCACGACGGAACTGGCGGTCGGAGAATGCGAAGATCAGCAGTGCGCCGCTCGCGATCAGCGTCACGGCGATGCGGGCCACGAACTCGTCAATGCCCATGGTGGCGAGCAGTGCCGGCGCCGAGACGGCGGCCGGTGTGGTTTGCGTAGCCTGGAGGACCGCGAGACGCGCAGGCGCGATCAGACCCTTCAGTGTCATCTGGGCGGCGATGCCGATAATGGCGATCACGACCAGCGAACGAAGATTCCCCTTGCCCAGCAGAACCAGAGCGCGCGAAGCGCAGCCGTTGGAAAGAACCATGCCGAAGCCGAACAGCAGACCGCCTGCGAAAATCAGCGGGGCGGAGAATGACGGCTGCAGATAGATCGACTTGGCGATATCGACGAGGCCCGCGCCCGCGATGAACTGCGTTCCCAGAATCGCGACAGCCAGCGCCACCGCGTAGCTGCGGACCTTGCGGCCGTCGTTGGCGGTCCACCAGTCGCGAAGGCTGCTCATCAGGCAGAAGCCGCTGAGAAGACCGACAACGCCGAAGGCGAGACCAATCGCAAAACCAGCGGAGACCGGGATACCGGGCATGACGGCGTTTCCTTAAAGCTCAATCGATAACGTCTGCAGAACAAATATCTATTCGCCCGCCTGCAAAGGGTCCATATCGTTGAAAAACTAAGGATATTCTTGCCCGCGCGCATCAAAACGTAGAGAGTTCTGCTATTCTGAGAGCCGCCAGGCGGAAATCCTTCTCCCATGCTTCAGCAAAAAACCGCGCTTCCGGCGGCACTCTCTATAATCCCGCCCCATAGGCGGTCTATTCTGGCCGCATGAGATCAAACGCCCCCCTTCCCGCCCCCGCCAAATCCCCCAGAGACGGTATGAACCCAGTTAAAGCTCTCACGACTCACGGCCAGGCCATCTGGCTCGATTTCCTCGCGCGCGGTTTCATCGCCAATGGCGAACTCAAGGCGCTGGTCGACAGCGACGGAGTGCGCGGCGTCACGTCCAATCCCTCGATCTTCGAGAAGGCGATTGGCGGAAGCGACGAGTATGACGGGGCCGTCTCCGCACTCCTGAAAGAGCGCGACCGGCCGGTGGGAGATCTTTATGAAGCGCTCGCCGTGGAAGACATTCAGCGCGCCGCGGATGCGCTGCACTCCGTTTATGACGAACTGAAGGGCGCGGACGGCTATGTCAGCCTCGAAGTCTCGCCGTATCTCGCGCGCGACACCGAAGGCACGATCGCCGAGGCGCAGCGGCTCTGGAAGGATGTCGGCCGCGACAACCTGATGGTCAAGGTGCCGGGAACACGCGAGGGCGTGCCGGCGATCCGTGCCCTGATCGCGCAGGGCATCAGCATCAACGTCACGCTGCTGTTCTCGCAAAAAATGTACGCCGAAGTTCTCGAAGCCTACATTTCGGGTCTCGAGACCTTCATCGCCGGCGGCGGCGACCCGAAGCGCATCGCCAGCGTCGCCAGCTTCTTCGTTAGCCGTATCGATACTGCCGTCGATACTCAACTCGACGGAAAGATCGCCGCTGCAAGTGGCGCCGAGAAAGCAACGCTCGAAGCGCTCAAGGGCAAGGTCGCCATCGCGAACGCCAAGCTGGCGTATCAGCACTACCTGAAGGTGATCCGAAGCGAGCGCTGGAAGAAGCTCGCCGCGAAAGGCGCGCAGGTCCAGCGTCTGCTGTGGGCCTCGACCGGCACCAAGAACAAGGCTTACAGCGACGTGCTGTATATCGAGGAACTGATCGGCCAGGACACGGTCAACACCGTGCCGCCCGCGACCCTCGATGCCTTCCGCGATCACGGCAAGCCGCGCAACAGCCTCGAAGAAAACATTGCGGACGCCGAACACGTGCTCACCGGTCTCGCGAAAAGCGGCATCTCGCTAGATTCGATCACCGAGGCGCTGGTCGACGATGGCGTAAAGCTGTTCGCAGAGGCCTTCGACAAGCTGCTCGGCGCTGTCGCACAGAAGCGTGCTGCAATTCTCGGTTCGCGCGTCGATGCACAGACCATCAAGCTGACAACGGAAATCGAGAAAGACGCCAAGACTTTGTCGGAGAGCTGGCGTGCGAACGGCACCATTCGCGCACTGTGGCAGCGCGATGCGTCGGTCTGGACCGGCGCTGATGAGAGCAAGTGGCTCGGATGGCTCGACGTCGTCGCCCGCGAGCAGAGCGACACGGCTCGCTATGTTGCGTTTTCGGGATGGGTGAAGAGCAAGAACTTCAGCGACGTCGTTGTGCTCGGCATGGGCGGTTCGAGTCTCGGACCGGAAGTGCTTGCGGAAACCTACGGTCAGATCGACGGTTTTCCGAAACTGCGTATTCTGGACTCGACCGATCCCGCTCAGGTCCGGCGGACCGAAGCCGCGATCAATCTCGACAGGACGCTGTTCATCGTGTCGAGTAAATCCGGCGGCACCACCGAGCCCAACGCGCTGATGGAGTATTTCTTCATTCGCGCCGGTGCAAAGGCTGCCGAGCGTTTTGTCGCGGTGACCGATCCGGGCTCGTCGCTGGAGAAGACCGCGACCGCACGCGGCTTCGCGCAGATTTTCCACGGAGAACCGACGATCGGCGGCCGTTACTCGGTGCTGTCGCCGTTCGGTCTCGTGCCGGCTGTGGCCGCGGGAATCGATGTGTCGGAGTTTCTCGGCCTTGCCGCCGCGATGGTGCGCTCCTGCGGCCCCGATGTGCCGCCTGCGGAAAATCCCGGCGTTCACCTCGGACTGGCGCTCGCCGCCGCCGCGAAGCATGGCCGCGACAAGCTCACGCTGACCGGATCAAAGCGCATCGCCGATTTCGGCGCATGGGCCGAGCAGCTGATCGCCGAATCCACCGGCAAGAACGGCAAGGCGCTGATCCCGCTGGAAGGCGAGCCGCTCGGCAAGCCCGAGGTTTACAGCGCGGACCGCGTGTTTATCGACCTGCGGCTGAAGGACGATAACGACAACGCACGCGAGACCGCGCTTGCAGCGCTGGAGGCTGCAGGCCATCCGGTCGTTCGCATTACCGTGACTAGCCCCGCACACATCGGACAGGAGTTCTTCCGCTTCGAAATCGCGACCGCCGTCGCAGGCGCGGTCATGGGCATCAATCCCTTCGACCAGCCCGACGTCGAGGCCGCGAAAATCAAGACGCGCGAGCTGACATCCGCGTTCGAAAAATCCGGCGCGCTGCCGACCGAAACCGCTGTTGCAGCCGACGGAACGATTGCGATCTATACAGATACGGCGAACGCCGACGCATTGCGCAAGTCCGGCGCCGGCAGCGATCTCGTGTCATGGCTCAAGGCTCATCTCGCTCGCATCAAGGCGAATGATTATGTGGCCACCCTCGCCTATCTCGACCACAGCGATGCCAATATCGCTGCGATACATGCCATCCGCATGGCGATCCGCGACAGCAAGCATGTCGCCACCTGTGTCGGCTTCGGGCCGCGCTTCCTGCACTCCACCGGACAGGCTTACAAAGGCGGGCCGAACAATGGTGTGTTTCTGCAGATCACGGCAGACAACGCCGCCGATCTGGATGTCCCCGGCCAGAAGACCAGTTTCGGCGTCATCGAAGCGGCGCAGTCACGCGGCGATTTCGATGTGCTGACGGAACGCGGCAGGCGGGCGCTGCGGCTTCACATCACCGGCGATGTGGCGAAGGGACTCGCGATCATCGGAGCAGCTGTTCAGGGCGCCTTGAAATAGGCGGCTGTTACCGATCCTCAACGGCCGACGCGATGAAGCGATAGATGTCGGTGTGATCGGCATTCTTGTCGAGCGCGGCCTTGGCGTTCTCCCAGAGCGTTGCGATGGTTTCCGCGTTCGACGAATCGAGCCCGACGAGTTTCGACAGATCGGCGGCGATGCGCAGATCCTTGGCCATCAGGGCCAAAGAGAAGCCTGACGCGAAGGTCTCCGAGATCACGAACTGCTTCATCTTGACGTCGGTGGAGTTGTTCTTGCCCGTCGAGGCGTTGAGTACATCGATCACTGTCTCAGGCTGCAAGCCGAAGCGTCGGCCTACCAACAGCGCCTCGCAGGCGGCGACGAGCCCGGCCGCGGAAACATAGTTGTTCAGCGCCTTCATCGCATGGCCTGAGCCAAGCGGTCCGGTGGCGAAGACCGACTTCGCCATGGCTTGCAGCACCGGCTTCGCGCGTTCCACCAGCGCGGCATCGCCGCCGGCCATGATCGACAGGGTGCCGTCAATGGCGCGCTTGACGCCACCGGAGACCGGCGCGTCGATCAGCGCGATCCCGCGCGCGGCGAGATCCTTGCCGAGCGATTGCGTATCGACCGGCACCGATGAACTCATGTCGATGATCAATGCGTTCTTCGCAAGAACATCGGCCACGCCCTGCTCGCCGAGTACAGCCTCGCGCACGATCCTGCTGTCCGGCAGCATGGTGATCAACATCGACGCATCTTTTGCGGCGTCGCGTCCGCTCGCGAACACCTCTCCGCCCGCAGCAGCAAGCGCGTCGCGCGCGGGCGCTGACGGGTCCGCACCGCGAACCTTGTAACCTGCGGCGATGCAGCGCTTCGCCATGGGCAGACCCATTTGCCCCAGACCTATGAACACAACAGTATCGGGTGTCGCCATGGTGCTTATCGATCCGTGTTGGTCTTAGAATAAAATATGCCGGCGCGAGGAACCCCGCGCCGGCAAAATCATATCGAACAATCTCAAGCTGCGTTGAAGCCTGCGATCGCCTTGGCTTCGAGATACTCCTCGAGGCCGAACTTGCCCCACTCGCGGCCGTTGCCCGACTGCTTGTAGCCGCCAAATGGCGCAGTACGCTCGTTCGGCACACCATTCAGGTTGATGTTGCCGGCACGAAGCTGACGGCCGACCTTGCGTGCGCGCTCGACGGTGCCCGCCGAAACATAGCCCGCAAGCCCGTATGGCGTGTCGTTGCCGATTTTTACAGCCTCGGCTTCGTCCTTGGCGCCCATGATGACCAGAACCGGCCCGAAGATTTCCTCGTTGGCAATCGTCATGTTGCTGGTGACATCCGAGAATATGGTCGGACGAACGTAGAAGCCCTTGTTGACTCCCTCAGGAAGGCCGACGCCGCCGGCGACCAGCGTCGCGCCCTCGTCGATGCCCTTCTGGATCAGGCTCTGGATCTTGTCCCACTGCGTGCGGTTGACCACCGGACCGATCGTGGTGCCCTCAGCGCGCGGGTCGCCCGCCTTGGTCTTGTCGGCGACGGCCTTGGCGATCGCCGCGATCTCCTTGATCTTCGCCTGCGGCACGATCATGCGCGACGGCGCGTTGCAGGACTGGCCGGAGTTGTTGAACATGTGCGCAACACCACCGGTCACGGCCTTGGTGAAGTCTGCGTCATCAAGAATGATGTTCGGCGACTTGCCGCCCAGTTCCTGGCTGACGCGCTTCACGGTGTTGGCGGCGCGCTTCGCAACGTCGATACCGGCGCGGGTCGAACCGGTGAACGAGATCATGTCGATCCCGGGATGTTCGCTCATGGCAACGCCGACATCGGGGCCGAGGCCGTTGATCAGGTTGAAGACACCCTTCGGCACGCCCGCTTCATGCAGGATTTCCGCGAAGATCAGCGCCGACGACGGCGTGTATTCCGATGGCTTCAGGACCATGGTGCAGCCGGCCGCGATCGCGGGCGCGACCTTGCAGGCGATCTGGTTGAGCGGCCAGTTCCATGGCGTGATCATGCCGATGACGCCGACGGGCTCGCGCACGACGACCGCCGAGCCGATCGGTTCTTCGAACTGGTAATCCTTGAGAACCTGAAGCGTCGAGGAAAGATGGCCGAGACCGGCACCTGCCTGCATCTTCTCTGCCATCGGCAGCGGTGCGCCCATTTCATCGGACACGGCGGCACCGATATCCTTCATCCGGGTCTTGTAGACCGCGATGATCTTTTCGAGCAGCGCAACGCGCTCTTCGCGGCTGGTCTGCGAGAAGGTCTCGAAGGCGCGGCGCGCGGCGGCGACCGCCTTGTCGACGTCGGCTTTCGATCCAACCGCGATTTCATAGATCGCTTCTTCCGTCGCCGGATTGACCACCGGAATCGACTTTTTGATGGCCGGATCCACCCAGCTACCGTCGATATAGAACTGCATACGATTGGTCATGACGTTTCCTTTACTGGCCGCGTTCGTGCGTAGATATTGATGGAATCGATCGTGCGATCGGTGAATTAGCAGACCGGCCCTCGCCGGCATACCCGGATCGTACCGCTCTTGCCGCTGAAGCGAAAGACCATTCCCGGTCGTTTCTCATGACGTGCGGTCGCAGCGCATGCGAGGCATGCGTTCTCCTTTGAGTTTCGAGGTTTCGTGCGGCGGAATGCTGCAGCATCGCCAGCCACAAGCGCCTTTTGAACCACCGCAATCATTTTGACAATAGCATAGCATCTCGGGTTAATATCAACTTCTCCGATATGAGGGACGGTCGATGGATACCGAGTTGGCGAGAACGTTTCTGACCGTCGTCGAGGCGGGCAACTTCATCAACGCTGCTGAACGGCTCCATGTGAGCCAGTCAACCGTCAGCACCCGAATCCACACGCTCGAGAATCTGCTTGGCTGCGTCATGTTCGTGCGCAACAAGGCTGGCACCACGTTGACGCCGGCCGGTCGTCAGTTTCAGAGACACGCGACCGCACTGGTCAGGACAGTCGCTCAGGCGCGGCACGATATCGGCCTCCCCGAGGGCTTCAGCGGAACGCTGGTGATCGGCGGCCGCATCGGGCTGTGGGAAGAATTCCTGCTGCATTGGCTACCGCTCATGCAAAAGGCGACACCCACAGTCTCCATTCGGGCCGAAAGCAGCCTCGAACCCGAAATCATGCAGGGACTGATCGAGGGCCGGATCGATATCGGCGTGATGTACACGCCGCAAAGCCGTCCCGGCCTGAAGGTTGAACAGCTGTTCGACGAGCGCCTTGTGATGGTCTCGACCAGCGCCAGGAACGCGCCCGAGCCGCAGACTGGATATGTTTACGTGGATTGGGGTCCGGAATTTTACGCGCGGCACAGCGCCAGCTTTCCGAATTTCGGAGGACCGTCGCTGACAGCGAATATCGGCTGGCTGGGACTGCAGCACCTCATGAAGAGCGGAGGATCCGGCTATTTCCCGATGCGGATCGTCCTTCCTCACATCACCGCGAAACGGTTGCATCTTGTCGCAGGTGCACCTGAATTTTCCGTGCCCGCCTATGTCGTCTATCCCGTCGATAGCGAACGCGAGGTGATCGCGAGCGCGATCGACATCATGCATCGGCTGGCCAATTCAGCGACCAAAAGCAAGACTGCGGTAAAACCGGTCAAGCACGCAACCCGGGCCAAGCGGTAGCTTTCACGATGCGGCGCCGATGTATCCGGTTCTTCGATACAACCGGCCACTATTTATCGCTTGCCAACCACTCCATCGGGGCGAGGATAGTCAATGCACGCGATCGGCAACGGAGGAACGATGTATCGAACGCCATCCGGACAAGAAACTGTCCTCGCCAGCATGATCCGGAAAAGTACTGCCTCCCCATGCTGGCCTCGAGACGTCGATATGGAGCAGTCTTCCGAAAAATCTCCCGGCAAGCCGGCGTCTTCTGCGCCATCCGCGCCTGCCGATGCCCGGCGAGACGAAAGAACATGACCGCAGTTTCAGCCGGTCTTGCCGATGCGCTGCTGGCATCAGCGTCAGATGCCATCATCGCAACCGACCGTGACGGCCTCGTCACTTTCTGGAATCCCGGCGCCGTGCGAATCTTCGGCTTCTCTTCCGATGAGGCGATGGGACAACCACTCGACTTCATCATTCCCGAAAATCTCAGGGCGCGCCATTGGGCCGGATATCGGAACACGATGGCGACCGGTGAAAGCCGTTATGGCGAGGGGGATCTGTTGTCGGTTCCGGCGCTGACCAAGAGCGGCCAGCGCATCTCCGTCGAGTTCACGATTGTCATGTTGCGCGGCGAACGCGGTCTGCCTGATGGAACGGTCGCCGTTCTGCGCGACGTGACCAAGAACTTCACGGAGAAACTCACGTTGAGACGCGAGGTTGCGGAGCTTCGACGGTCCGCCTCCAGCACGTGAACCGCCTCCATCGCCTATTTCTGAAAATCTGGTCTGATTGACACCGTTTGGAACGAAGGGATAGCGTTCCGGCGACGTCATCCCACGACTTTCAGTCGCGCGCTGGACATCCGAAATCGACGCACGTTGCGTTGCAAAAACCCCATCCTGGCTGGACGGCTGGGCAAAAGAATGTGCAGGACTATGATGGATGACGATCAGCCCTTGCGGACAATTGGAAAAGGCCCTGTAGCGTGAGCGAGAATATTGTTGCGGAGACGGCAGAGCGGATTTTTGCGGATCTTGCGGACGCACAAAACATCAACGGCGCTGCGAATGATGGCTGGAAGCAGCCACTGTGGAGCGCGCTGACGGATGCAGGTCTGCCGCTGTCGTGGGTGCCGGAAGATTGCGACGGCTCCGGCGCGAGCCTCGCGGATGGTTTTGCGGTTGCGGCGTCCGCCGGAAAATTCGCGGTGCCTGTTCCGCTGGTCGAAACCATGCTTGCAGGCTGGCTGCTGGCGCAGGCCGGGCTTCCCTCGCCTGCGGGCAAAATGACGGTTGCCCCGGCGCGGCCGCAGGACCGCATCACGCTCAACGCCGACGGTACGCTCAGCGGACGGGTTCGCGGGGTGCCGTTCGCATCCGAGGCCGCGCATATCGCCGTGATCGCGCAGGGCCCGAAGGGATATTCCATTGCACTGGTGGAGGCATCGGCCTGCCGGATCGAGGCCGGCGAGAGCCTCGGCAGTGACGCATCGAACACCATCACGCTCGACAATGTCAGGCCACTTGCGGCAAAGCCCGCGTCTGCGGGAGTGACGCAAACCTCGCTGATGCAGATGGGCGCGACCGTGCGCAGCCTGCAGATCGCGGGCGCGCTGGAGACGATGCTCGATATCACGGTGCGCTATTCGAACGAGCGTGTGGCGTTCGAGAAGCAGATCTCGAAGTTCCAGGCGGTGCAGCACAACCTCGCGCGGCTCGCGGGCGAAGTCGCCGCAGCTGTCGCCGCGGCAGGATCGGCCGCTGACGCCATCGCGAACAGTGCATCATTCGACGACGCGGTGTTCCTCGAGGTTGCATCGGCCAAGGTTCGCTGCGCGGAAGCCGCCGAGAAAGGCACCGCGATCGCGCACCAGGTGCATGGCGCCATCGGCTTCTCGATGGAGCACATCCTGCATCGCTACACACTGCGCGCGCTGGGCTGGCGCGACGATTTCGGCCACGAAAGTTACTGGGCCACCGAGCTTGGCAAGTTTGTCGCCGCCCGAGGGGCGGATGAGTTGTGGCCGCTGGTCGCGTCGCGGTAATCAAACCACAACCGAATTTTCAGGAAACATGAGATGACCGCAGCGCTTCGTTTCGACCAGATCCGTTTGCCGGAGGAATGCGAGACGCTGCGGCGCGAGGTGCGCGCGTTCCTCGCCGAAGAGATCGCCGCCGGCACCTTCAATCCACATGAGCCGCAGCGCGAGGACACCGACATTCCGGAGTTCAGCCGTAGGGTCGGCGAGCGCGGCTGGATCGGCATGACCTGGCCGAAACAATACGGCGGCCACGAGCGCACATTTTTGGAGCGCTATGTCGTCACCGAGGAGATGCGCGTCGCCAATGCGCCGACCCGCCGATTCTTTGTCGCCGACCGCCAGAGTGGCCCGGTGCTGCTCAAATACGCCAACGAGCGGATCAAGATGGACATCGTCCCGCGGATTTGCCGCGGCGAGGTCTGCTTTGCGATCGGCATGAGCGAACCTAATTCCGGCTCTGACCTGTTCGCCGCCAAGACGAAGGCCACCAAGACCGACGGCGGCTGGCTGATCAACGGCACCAAGATCTGGACCACCTCGGCGCACATGGCCGACTACATGCTCGCGATTTTCCGCACCTCGCCGCCGACCAAGGAGAACCGCCGCCACGGCCTGACCCAATTCCTGGTCGACATGAAGACGCCCGGCATTACCGTCAATCCGATTGCGCAGATCAGCGGAATGAAGGAATTCAACGAAGTCGTGTTCCAGGACGCCTTCATGCCGGACGATCATGTGCTGGGCGAGATCGACGGCGCGTGGAAGCAGGCGACCAGTGAACTGGCCTACGAGCGCAGCGGACCCGAGCGATTTCTCGAGACCTACTACGTGCTGACCGAACTCGTGCGTGCGCTGGGGTCAACCCCCGACACCCGCGGCGCGGAAGGCATCGGCCGGCTCGTCGCCCAGCTTCACACCATGCGCCGCATGTCGGTGTCGGTGGCAGGCATGCTGCAGGCCGGCAAGGAACCCGTCGTCGAAGCTTCCATCGTCAAGGACATCGGCACCATCTGGGAGCAGCAGCTGCCGCATCGCGTGCGCGACCTTGCCGCCTTCATCGATTCCGATGCCTCCAATCATCACACGCTGGAAGACCAGCTTGCCTTCGCCATCAAGATCGCACCCAAGCTCACCATCCAGGGCGGCACCACCGAAGTCCTGCGCGGCATCATCGCCCGCGGACTTGGGTTGCGCTGAGACAACAACAAGCATCGAACGAGGAAAATCAATGAGCGGCTTCACCGATATCGGCGTTGAGAAACATGGCCACGTCACGCTGATCGAAATTCGCCGGCCGCCGCTGAATTTTTTCGATCTCTCCCTGATCCGCCAGATCGCCGACGCGCTCGGACAGATCGACAACGACATGGACAGCCGCGCCGTGGTGCTCGCCTCACAGGGCAAGGCGTTCTGCGCAGGTGCGAATTTCAACCGACCTGCAGGCTTTGATGGAGACGCGGCGTCCGGCGACGGCACCACCGGTGACCTCTACCGTGAGGCCGTACGTATCTTCAGCAACAAGAAGCCGATCATTGCCGCAGTCCAGGGCGCGGCCATCGGCGGCGGACTGGGCCTTGCCGTCTCGGCGGACTTCCGCGTCACCTGCCCTGAGGCCCGCTTTGCCGCAAATTTTACCAAGCTTGGATTTCATCCCGGCTTCGGATTGACCGTGACACTTCCCGAAGTGGTCGGAAAAAACAACGCTGCGCTGATGTTCTACACCAGCCGCCGCGTGACCGGCGAGGAAGCGTTCAATATGGGGCTCGCCAACGTGCTGGTGCCGCAGGATCAGGTCCGCGCCGAAGCGTTCAAGCTCGCGCACGAGATCGCCGAAAATTCGCCGCTTGGATTGATGTCAACACGCGCAACCATGCGTGCGGGATTGGCGGATCGCGTCAAGGCGCAAACCGACCATGAGCTTGGCGAGCAAACGTGGCTGCGCGACACCGAGGACTTCCAGGAAGGCATCAAAGCGACCGCAGAGCGCCGCGCCGGCAACTTCAAGGGGCGATGACGGGTCTCTTAGGCTCGTCCAACAGTTCCAGCAGCCACGCTAGGCTGACGCCGAGGCCCAGCCCAATCAGCAAGCTGGTGAGCAGCGCACCAAAGGGAAACGCACCGCTCGGCTCGAGCGGTGCTGTCGCCCGGCTCAGTATCCGAGCGCTCGAACTATCAGATCGCGGTTGTCCGCCAAGGTCGCGAGACCGGGCCAGCACAGCCTGATAGGCAACCCTGCTCGCCTCGACGTCACGTTCAAGCTCTTTGAGACGTGCGACAGTTTCGCTGGATTTCATCAGTTCCTGTTTCGACGCTTCAAGACGGCTTCTGAACTGGGCCGCGGACGAGCGCGCCCGTTCCAACTCGCTCGTGGCTGACTGAACGGCACCTTGGATCGATTGATCCAGCAGCCGTTTCGCTTCGGTAGCCCGCATCCTGGCAATCACGCGGTCGGGATGACGGGGCCCAAGCGTTTCGGACAGGTCGAGTTCAAGTTCCTTTGCCGCGGCGTAGCGATTTCCGAGCGCGCCGACAGCTCCTCCGCGAGCCGTGTCAGGAATTCCCCCAGCATCCAGAGTTTTTCTGGCCCGCTGGAGCTGGTTAAGTGTCGAACGCAGACCAGCGACCTTGGCCTCCGCAGCGCTTATCTGGCCGGAAATCTCGTTCACCTGCTTCTCGGCATTGGATGAACCGTTCGCGACAATCGTCCGGTTCTCACCGCGAAATATCTCATACCGCTGTTCGGCGTTCCGCACGCGGGACTGAAGCGTTTCCAGCCGGGGGCCGAGAGGTGCGGCGGCGCTGGACGATACCCCCTTGCGCGCCTGCGCCTGTTCCTCAACATAGCCATCCATCACGGCATTGGCGATCTTCGCCGACGTATCGCGGTCAGGTGTGACGACGTTGACGTCCACGGTGTGAGAACCGGGATTGCGCACGATGCTGACGGCGCGACCGAGTTGGCGCAATGCCATCGCGTGCGGATCGACGGCAGGAGCAAGCCCAACGCTGGTCAGAAGCGCGGAGAGAATGCCCTTCGATTTTCCGCCGAAGAATGGATCGGTTTCGAGTTTCTCCTGCGCGATGACCCGATCGTAAACACTGCGCGATGTCATGACGTAGATCTGGTTTTCGACGCCTGTCGTACTGGCGTCTCCGGATCCTGCCGAAGCGCCACCCCCGACCTCTGCGCCCGGCAGGTCGAGCCAAATCCGGCCGGAAGCGACATACTTGGGAGCCGACAGCAATATCCAGGCGAGGCAGATACCGGCACACGCAAGCGTCACGGCCGCAATGAATGCAGCCCGGCGGCGCAGCATCGCCGCGATGCCATCCACATCCAGGGCGGGTGCCTGAATGCGCGGCAGGTACGCGTCGTGCCTGTCGCTCTCGGATATCGCCATGCCAACGACCCTACGCAGTACAATATGGGCGCTAGCTTAGACTCTCTCCGCGCTCTCTGGGAGAGATCTTTGCTCAATGATTGAACAGAATCTGCCCCCGGACCGGACTGTTGGAAGGCATTTGCGCCAAAGGACTGGGGCCCATCATCGCGATGAGCCGGATATGCGCCTCAGTCCGCAAGTTCGATAAAGATCGGCTGGTGGTCCGACGCCGCAGTGCTGGTGTCCGCCTCAACGCGGCGAATCCGGCCAATCAAATCTTCCGTAGTGAAGATGAAATCGCGGCAATCCGGGCCGTCCGACCACTGCGCGTGATCGTATAGCCCGCAAGTCAGCGCGTGAGGCTTGCCGGGATGGCAGACCGGCCAGGCATCGCGATAGTTCAATCCCGGACGGCTTGATTCATTGATCAGCGCGTGCTGCGGATCCGAGACATCGAAGTTGAAGTCGCCGCAGAGCAGGCTCGATGCCGCTAGCGTCTGGGCGGCATAGGGCTCGTTGTGGGAAACGCTTGCCTTGGAGCTTGTCGATGCCTCTCCCTGCAAATCGAGCAACCGCCTGATCTGCGCTTCGCGCTGATCGGCTGAATGATACTCGAGGTGGGTGTTGACAACGCGCAGCGCGCCGAACGCGGTTTGAACCGTCACATCGAGAGCGTGTCGCCGCATGCTGCGGACAGTGCCGGCTCCTGGCCACGGCAGCAAATGATTGGAGATCTGCATCACCGGCAAACGCGACAGCGTCATGTTTCCGAACCGGTGCGTGCGTCCGTCGCCATCGATGGTTTCAATTGCCGGACGAAACACAGGCACATATCCCGGCAGCAAGGACCCCAGTTGCGCACTCTGATCCACGCCACCGTCGAGATTCGCAAAATTATCGGACACTTCCTGAAAGCAATAGACGTCCGCGTCAGCCAACTCTTTTGCGACGGACACGATGCGCGCAAGATCGGTCACGCCATCGCAGCCCTTGCCGCACTGAATATTCCAGGTCAGCAGCCGCATCAGCGAATGCCCGCACGCATGAAGGACTGCACGAACTGCCGCTGGAACAACAGGAACGCAATCAGCAACGGCGCCATCGTCATCACCGTCGCAGCCGTAATGATCGACCAGTCCACGCCGGTCTCAGGGGCACCGAAGACAGCAAGGCCGACAGTGAGCGGCCGACTTTCCACCGAATTTGTCACGATCAAAGGCCACAGGAAGTTGTTCCAGTGATAGCTGACCGACACGAGGCCGAAGGCCACGTAAGTCGGCCGCGCCAACGGAACGTAGACCTTCCAGAGGATTTGCAGCGGCCCTGCCCCCTCGACACGCGCAGCTTCGACCAGCTCCTGCGGCACGCTCTTGAATGTCTGGCGCAACAAAAAGATGCCGAACGCGCTTGCGAGATAGGGCAACGCAATCGCGGGGATCGTATCGAGCAAGCCAAGCTTCCCGATCATGCGATAGTTCTCGACGATCAGCACGTCAGGCATGATCATCAACTGCAACAGCACCAGCGCGAACGCGATCCCGCTTCCCCGGAACGTGAAACGCGCGAAAGCATAGGCCGCAAGCGTCGAAAGTATGAGCTGCCCGATCAGGATGATGAGGACCAACACGATGGTGTTGATGTAATACCGCCCGAACGGCGCCTGATCCCACGCGCGCGCGAAATTTTCCAACGTCCAGGGCGCGGACAGACTGAACGACGTCGCATAAGCCGCCGGATGCAGCGCACTCCAGAATGCATAGACCAGCGGCGCGAGCCACAGCAGCGCCAACAGCCACGCGGCAACCGCTTCAAGAGGATGCGTGCGGCCGTTCATTGGTAATGAATCCTGCGATCGAGATAGCCGAACTTGATCAACGCGACCGCGCTGAGCAGGACCAGAAGCACCACCGTCAGGGTCGCCGCATAGGCGGAATCCTGGAACGTGAACGCGACTTCATAGATATAATACAGCAGCAACGTACTGGCATTGTTGGGCCCGCCCTTGGTCATGATGACGAGATGATCGACCAACTTGAACGAATTGATCACCGCGTTGATTGTCACAAACAACGTCGTCGGCATCAGCAACGGGAAGGTAATCCGGCGGAAGGTATACCAGCGACTCGCGCCCTCGACCGACGCCGCCTCCTCCAGATCCGGTGATAGCTGCTGAAGCGCGGCCAGATAGAAGATCATAAAGAATCCGGCTTCCTTCCAGATCACCATGATAACAAGACAGCCCATCACTGTGCTCGGATCGCCAAGCCAGTTCCAACCCGCAAGCCCAAAAACTCCACGCAACTGATCGAGCAGCCCATAATCCGGGGTGTAGAAGAACAGCCAGATGTTCGCGACCGCGATCATCGGCAGCACGGTCGGCGTGAAAAAGGCAAGACGCAAGAAGCCGCGGCCGCGCATGTTGCGATTGACCCAGATCGCCATCAGCAGCGCCAAAGCGATCGACGTCGGGATGGTGCCCAGCGCAAACCAGAAATTGTTGACCAGCGCCTTCCAGAAAATCGGATCGGCAGCCATCGCATGATAGCTCTCCAGACCGACGAAAACTTCCGTGCCGTTCCGGCGCGTAATGAAAAAGGAATGCCGGATGGTCGCCAGGATCGGGTAATGCGTGAACGCGATCAATAGCACCGCGGCTGGCAATAACAGCAGCCAGGCGTTCACAGCATTCCACCACGCATGCGACTTCGGCCTGCGTGCGGCAACTGATAGTGTGGCTGCTTGATCTGTCATCGGACAATTGACCGGGTGGCGGCGAACCGCCACCCGGTCTTTTCTCTACTTGTAAGCGCGCAGCACGCGATCTGCCTGCTGTTGCGCGGCCGCAAGCGCTTCTTGCGGCTTTTGCGTGCCAGTCACCGCTGCCTGAATGGCGTCGTTGACGAACTTGTAGATACGACCGTTCTCGTGAACCGACAGCTCAGGGACAGCATGTTCGAGCTGGTCGCGGGCAACCAGAGCCGCCGGGAAGCCCTTCGCATAAGCCTCCATCGCTGGCGTCTTGTAAGCCGCGGGCGAAACAGCGGCATATCCAGTCTTGATGCTCCATTCGGCCGCGCGTTCAGGCGTCGTCATCCACTGGATGAACTTCACTGCGGCCTTCTGTTGCTCAGGCGAAGCGCCCTTGAAGATGTAGAAGCTGCCGCCACCTGTCGGCGAGCCACGGCGTTCCTTGGCAGGCAGCATGGCGACACCGAAGTTGAACTTGGCGCCGTCCTTCACCGCGGTCAGATTGCCCGTGGTGTGCCACATCATCGCGGTCTTGCCTTCGAGGAAATCGGTACGCAGCGTCGCCCAGTCGATGCTGCCCGGAGGCATCACCGCCTGCTTGCGCGACAGATCAACCCAGTAATCCAGCGCTCCGACGGTCTTCGGTGCAGTGAGATAGACCTCATTGCCCGCCTCGTTCATCAGCCTCTGGCCGTTCTCGATCGCCAGCGCCTGCAGCATCCAGTAGCCATAGCCCGTGGTCGGAATTTCGACGCCCCAGCGCGTGGTGTTGCCGGAAGCATCCTTCTTGACGAGCTTCTTGCCCATCTCGGTCATTTCGTCCCAGCTCGCAGGCGCCTTTTCCGGATCGAGACCCGCTTCCTTGAAGGCGTCCTTGTTCCAGTACAGCACGATGGTCGACCGCTGGAACGGAATGCTCCAGGTCTTGCCGTCGATCTGCCCGTTCGCCATGAACGCAGGATAGAACTCCTTGAACCACGACTTGTCGGCGACAAGGCCATCCATCGGCACGATGGCGTTCTCATCCATCAGCGTAAAAACGTCGGTGGAGAGCAACACCGACAGCTGCGGCGGCTGGCCGCCCTTCATCGCGGTCATCGCCTTGGTCATCGTATCGGTGTAGTTGCCGGCATAGACCGCGGTCACCTTGATGTCCGCGTTCTCCTTCTCGAAACGAGCCACCATGTCGTCGATGATCTTGGTCACCGGACCGCCGACCGCAACCGGATAATACATCGTGAGATCAACCGCAGCCGCAGGCCGTGCACTGAAAGACAGAGCCGCGAGCGCGGCCGCCGCAAGCATCGTTCGTCCAAAGAATTTCATATCATCCTCCCCTTGTTATCGTTCCGCTATCCGGTCCCGTCGTTACGGCCTCAGACAGCAGCAACCCTCTTCGTCTCACTCGCCGCGGATTCGATCCGCCGCTCTGATGTCTTGTCGAACTGATGTTCGAAACCCGGATCCCACACGAGCCGGATGTCGTCTCCCGGCTGTGATTTGCTGAAACCGTCCTGTCGCACCGAGACCGGCTGCCCGTCGATCTCGCAAAGAATGATGCTGTCGGCGCCGAGATGCTCGACCGCCTTTACGCGCGCCGGATGACCGTCATGCGACACAACGCGAATATGTTCTGGACGAATACCAAGCAACCGATCGCCGTGCGCAATCAGATTCATTGGCGGCGTTCCGATGAAACGCGCCGTGAAAGCAGTTGCAGGCCGATTATAAAGTTCTTCCGGTGTGCCGTTCTGCTCGATACGGCCATCACGCATCAAGACAACACGATCCGCCATGGTCATGGCTTCGGTCTGATCGTGGGTCACGTAAACCATCGTCATGCCGAGACGCTGTTGAAGCGAGCGAATCTCGGTGCGCATTTCGTGCCGCAGCTTGGCGTCGAGATTGGAGAGAGGTTCATCCATCAGGCAGACCTTCGCTTCAGCAATAATTGCGCGTCCGAGCGCGACTCGTTGACGCTGTCCGCCGGAGAGTTGTGACGGTTTTCGCTCCAGCAGATGGCCGAGACCGACGATGTCAGCGACGCGCTTGAGCCGCGCGTCACGTTCGGCGCGGGACACACGACGCACACGCAGGCCAAAAACGATGTTTTCCCCGACGCTCAAATGCGGAAACAGCGCATAGGACTGAAAGACCATCGAGATCTTGCGCTGAGCCGGCGTTAGAGCCGTTACATCCGCCCCGCCGATTGTAACGGTGCCGCCGTCCGGCTGCTCGAGGCCGGCGATCAATCGCAGCGTCGTCGATTTGCCGCAACCCGACGGCCCCAGAAGAACCAGCAGCGAGCCCTGATCCGCCGTGAGACTCACGTCGTCAACGGCGCGCATCGGGCCCCAGTTCTTGGAGATATGATCGAGAGTGATCGCCGACATGAACTACCCGGTCCGAATAAATTGGGAGATCCTAGAGCCGCCCCTTGCGCACGGGCGCGCTCGCTGGGCGATCCCGTTGATCCGAGACTGCCACAACCGGCTCACGTCAAAAGAACGCTTCGTTCCCGTCCGAGGCAACATCCAACATCTCTCCATATGTTCATTCGAACATAAATATTGATCAAACGAAATAAGAAATTGCGCGTTTTGGGTTCGGATGATAATATTTCAATCAGATACATGCTCAAGATGACAAACAAGCGACAGACGCTGATCCTCGAAATCGTGCGCGAAAAGGGTTTCGCCTCGATCGAGCACCTTGCTGCGCATTTCGACGTGACGCAGCAGACCGCACGCCGGATTGTGAACCAGCTCTGCGATCAGGGTTTGTTGCGCCGCATTCATGGCGGTGTCGGCTTGCCGGTCTCGAACCAGAACCTCGCCTATGAAAGCCGGCAAGGTCTGAACTTCGAAGCCAAGCGGCAGATCGCGCAGGCGGTCTTCAATTTCATTCCCGACGGTGCGTCGATCATGATCGGGCTCGGGACGACGCCCGAATATGTCGCGCGGGCGCTCGCGGACCGCAAAAATCTGCGCGTCATCACCAACAATCTCAATGTGGCGTCTGCGTTCGCACGCAACCCCGATGTCGAGATCACGATCGCGGGGGGAACACTGCGCCCGCTCGATCGCGACATCATCGGCGACGCGGCGGTGCGATTCTTTTCGCGTTTCAAGGTGGACGTCGGGATCTTCGGCGTCGGCGGCATCGACGAGGAAGGCACGTTGCTCGATTTTTATTCCGGCGAGGTCCAGGCACGCCAGGCCATCGTCGCGAATTGCCGGAGTGCCCTGCTCGTCGCCGACGCCAGCAAGTTCGGCCGCAGCGCCACCGTCCGTGGCGGACACATCAGCGACTGCCATCATCTTTTTACGGACAAGCCGCTTCCGGCTGATTTTCACCGGATCACCGAGCAATGCGGCGACAAGATTCGCGTCGTGGGCGATGGCCGCGTGCAGGCCGCCTAGACTCGTTTCAGCCCTCTAAGGGGACTCGATCATGACCCTGGCCATCAACTTGATCGACCTTGCTGGATTCATCGCTTTGCTGTTGTGGGGCACCCACATGGTGCAAACCGGCATCCAGCGCGCCTTCGGTTCGAAGTTGCGCACCATTCTCGGCAGCGCCTTGCGCAATCGTTTCCGCGCGTTCCTTGCAGGCATGGGCGTCACCGCAGTCCTCCAGAGCAGCACCGCAACCGGGCTTATGACCGCCGGTTTCGCAGCGGGCGGCTTTATGGGACTGGTGCCCGCCCTCGCCGTCATGCTCGGGGCCAATGTCGGGACGACCCTGATCGTCCAGGTGCTCTCGTTCGACGTCACACTGGTCGCACCTGCCCTCGTCCTGATCGGTATGTTGCTGTTTCGCAGGGATTCGCGAACGCAGGCCCACGACCTTGGCCGCGTATTCATCGGTCTCGGATTGATGCTCCTTGCGTTGCGCCACCTCCTCGATCTCATGACGGGCTACGAGAGTTCTCCGACCTTGGCCGCGCTGCTCGGCCTTATCTCGTCATCATGGTTGCTGGATGTATGTCTCGCGGCCGCATTGACATGGGCCGCCCACTCGAGCGTCGCCATCGTCCTCCTCATCATGTCGCTGGCGACAAAGGGGATTGTACCCCCGGATGCAGCATTTGCGCTGGTTCTCGGCGCGAACATCGGAACGGCCATTAATCCGCTCGTTGAAGGCCCGGCCGGAGACGACCCAGCGGCCAAAAGACCCGCGCTGGGAAACCTGATCGGCCGCCTTGTCGGCGTTGCTGTCGCAATCGGCTTTCTGGGGCCGATCAGTCAGTTCATCATGGCGATAGAACCAAACAAAGCGCGCGCCGTCGCTGATTTTCACACGCTTTTCAATCTCGCCATCGCGGTGGTGTCACTGCCACTGCTGACACCTTATGCATCGCTGCTTCGCCGCCTGCTTCCTGACCGCGCCGATCCAGCCGATCCTGCGCGGCCACTCTACCTCGACCCCGCGGCAAAGGAGACGCCCATCGTTGCTCTCGGCGCGGCTTCGCGTGAAGCGCTGCGTCTGGCGGACGTGCTGGAAGCAATGCTGCTGGGGGTCAATGCCGGGCTCGCAAAGGGAGACCGCCGGTTGCTGGTGGAAACCCGCAGACGCGAGGATGTGCTCGACAAACTCAATATCGCGATCAAGTCGTACCTGACATCGCTCGATCCGGACGAACTGAACGAGACGGATCAGCGCCGCCTGAATGAAATTCTCACCTTCACGATGAACATCGAACAGGCTGGTGACGTCGTCGATCGGAATTTTCTGCCGCACGCTTCCAAGCGACTTAAGCGCGGCCTTGTTTTCTCCAACGAGGAGCAAAGTGACATCAGTGCGATGATCGCGCGACTTGCGGTCAATCTCAAGACGGCGGCTTCGCTGTTCGTCACCGAAGACCCGCGAACAGCGCGACTTCTGGTCGATGAGAAAGCAGTATTCAGGGATGCGGAGTCAAAAGCGACGGCTTCGCATTTCGACAGACTTCGCGACAGCGACCTTCAGACCGCCCAGGCCAGTTCGATCCATCTCGACCTGCTGCGCGACATGAAGCTGATCAATTCGCACATCGTTGCCGCAGCCGCATATCCGGTTCTGGAGCGCACCGGGGCATTGTTGCCAAGCCGCGTGACGTAGACCTGTACTCACCTGCGGCAGCGTGACGCGATGCTCGTCGACTAGCGTTCGACGAACGCTTTCTCAATCACGAACTCACCCGGCTCGCCATGATTGCCTTCAGTAAAACCCTTGTCGAGCAGCAGCGTGCGCGTATCTTGCAGAAGTGCCGGGCTGCCGCAGATCATGACACGATCATGCGCAGCCTCGAGTGGCGCGAGACCCGCATCGCTGAACAGTTTTCCCGACGTCATCAGGTCGGTAATCCGGCCGCGATTGCGGAACGGGTCGCGGGTGACCGTCGGATAGTAGATCAACTGGTTGCGCACCAGTTCGCCGATCAAATCATCCTTCGGCAAATGTTCGTTGATCATCTCGCCATAGGCCAACTCGGCAACATGGCGACAACCATGCAGCAGCACGACTTTCTCGAAGCGATCGTACGTTTCCGGATCCTTGATGACACTCAGGAACGGCGCGAGCCCGGTACCGGTACCAACCAGATAGAGATTCCGGCCGTTCTTCAGATTGTCGATGACAAGCGTGCCGGTTGCCTTGCGACCGACGATAATCTCGTCGCCTTCCTTCAAATGCTGAAGACGCGATGTCAGCGGCCCGTCCGGCACCTTGATGGAAAAGAACTCGAGCCGATCTTCATAATTGGCGCTGGCCACGCTATAGGCACGCAGCAGCGGCTTCTCCCCGACCTTCAGGCCGATCATGGTGAACTCGCCGTTTCGAAATCGGAACGACGGATCGCGTGTGGTGGTGAAGCTGAACAGCGTGTCGGTCCAATGATGGACGCTGAGGACGCTTTCCTGATTGAAGTTGCTCATGTCGCTCGATCCGATGGCTGATCCGATCGCGGGGCAAAATCAAAACGCAGAGACAGATTGCCTCGCCAAATTTCATTTGTATACTAATGAATAATCCAACTTGATCCGGCCGTCAAGCCGCGCTCAAGTTGTCGCCGACCCGCCGCGAAGACCTTGAACCGAAGGAATAATCCCATGTCCCACGATGCGCCCCAGGGCTCAGTCGGCCCGACCAAGCTGGTGATCCGCAACATCGGCCTGATCCTGAGCGGGGCGATGGAAAAGCCGATCCTGGACGCCGACACCATCGTCGCGGAGAACGGCAAGATCACCGCGATCGGGCGGGCCAAGGACATCGACGCGGAAGGCGCGACCACCACCATCGACGCTAACGGCACGACGGTGACCCCCGGGCTGATCGACAGCCACGTTCACCCCGTGGCAGGTGACTGGACGCCGCGACAGAACCAGATCGGCTGGATCGACAGTTTTCTGAACGGCGGCGTGACCACCATGATCTCGGCCGGCGAGGTCCACATGCCGGGCCGTCCGCGCGACATCGTCGGCGTCAAGGCCATGGCGATCTTTGCCCAGCGTGCGTTCGACAATCTGCGCCCCGGCGGCGTCAAGGTTCACGCAGGGGCGCCGGTGATCGAACCGGGAATGACAGAAGAGGACTTCAAGGAACTGGCGGCAGCCGGAGTCAGATTGCTCGGCGAAGTCGGTCTCGGCGGCGTCAAGGACGGCCCCACCGCGCGCAAAATGGTGGCATGGGCGCGAAAATACGGCATTCAGAGCACGATCCACACCGGCGGTCCGTCCATTCCGGGATCCGGCCTGATCGACGCGGATGTCGTGCTGGAAGCCGACACCGACGTCATCGGCCACATCAATGGCGGCCACACCGCCCTGCCCGACGGACAAATCCGCTGCATCTGCGAAGGCTGCAAGCGCGGTCTTGAACTGGTTCACAACGGCAACGAGCGCGCCGCGCTCTACACACTGCGGATCGCGCGCGAGATGAAAGAACTGAACCGGGTTATTCTCGGCACCGATGCTCCCGCAGGTTCAGGCGTGCAGCCACTCGGCATCCTGCGCATGGTGTCATTGCTTTCATCGCTGGGCGATGTCCCTGCTGAAATCGCGTTCTGCTTTGCCACCGGCAATACCGCGCGGATGCGCGCGCTCGACTGCGGCATTATCGAGGTCGGCCGCGCTGCCGACTTCGTCATCATGGACAGAGCGCAGCATTCGGCCGGGAAAGACATTCTGGAGAGCGTTCAGCTCGGCGACCTGCCCGGCATCGGCATGACCATCATCGACGGCATCGTCCGCACCCAGCGCAGCCGCAACACACCGCCGGCGACCAAGGTGCCAGAGATCGTCGCACACTAGTTAGCGGCAGATCACCGCAGCTTGCTCAGCAACGCGACAAAGGTTTCGCGCTCCTTTGGATCGAGCGGAGCAAGCGTTTCCTTGGTGATGGCCAGCGCATTGGGCGCGGCCTTCTCGGCCATCGCCTGCCCGGCGCGCGTCAGGCTGACCAGAAGCCGGCGACCGTCCTGCGGGTCAGAGCTGGTCTCGGTCAGGCCGCGCGCGGTGAGCCGATCAATGACGCCTTTGATGGTGGCAACATCCATTGCCGTCAAACGACCGAGCTGGTTCTGGGAGCATGGCCCGGTCTCGGTCAACTTCGCGAGCGCAGCCCATTGCGTCGGCGTCAGATTGATCCCTATTTCCTTAGCAAAGATCGTGGCGTGGCGCTGCCAGACCTGACGCAGGATAAATCCGATCTGATCCTCAAGGACATAAGATGACTTCGAAGCCTTGACACTCCGCTTGGGAGTAGCGCCCTTGGCGACAGTTGCTGTCTTCGAAACAGCAACCTTGTTCAGAGCAGCTTTGGCCATTCCCGTTCCTCTCGGATTTATCTTGTTCGGCGGAAATCCGCCGCCAGTTACACCGCCAGATGCGCGTCGCGAATATCAGGGCGAGCCTCGAGTTCGCCCATGGTGCCGCTGAAACAGATACGGCCGCGCTCAATGATATAGGCGCGGTCCGATATCAGATTCGCAAAGTGGAGATTCTGCTCGGAGACGACGATACTGACGCCCTCCTTCTTCATCGCCAGAATTGCGCCCACCATCTGTTCGACGATCTTGGGCGACAGTCCTTCTGATGGCTCATCCAGCAACACCAGCGACGGATTTCCCATCAAGGTTCTTGCGATGGTCAGCATCTGTTGTTCGCCGCCGCTCATGCGCCCGCCCATGCGGCCGCGCATCTCACCAAGATTAGGAAACAGAGTGAAAAGCTTGTCCCTGGTCCACTGCGGTGCATTCGATCGCGGCGGCTGTCGTCCGACCTCGAGATTTTCCTCGACGGTGAGGTCGGTAAAGATCCGCCTTTCTTCCGGCACATAACCAAGCCCGCTGCGGACGATAGCGTGGGTCGGCTGGTTCGAAACGTCCCGCCCTTCGAAAACAATCTGGCCTTCGCGTTGCTCGACCAGACCGACAATCGATCGGAACGTCGTCGATTTTCCCGCGCCGTTTCGGCCGAGAAGCGCCACGACTTCACCATCGCCCACTTCAAGCGCGACATCGAACAGGATATGCGCTGGCCCGTAATAGCTATTGAGCCCCTGAACCGAGAGCTTCATGCCGATGCTCCCTCGCGATGGCGTGCATCGTACACCAGGCCTTCTCCAAGATAGATTGCGCGGACCTGCGGATTGCGCCGGACCTCCTCCGGCGAGCCCTCCGCGATCAGCGAGCCGCGGTTGAGCACAAGAATACGGTCGGCATGTTCGAACACCACATCCATGTCGTGCTCGGTGAACAGAACCCCGATCGACTTCTCCCGCGCGATCCGCGCAGTGAGCTGCATCAGCGCGATACGCTCGCGCGGCGCCATGCCTGCGGTCGGCTCGTCCATCAAAAGCAGCTTGGGCTGATTGGCGAGTGCAATCGCAAGTTCGAGCCGCTTGAGATCGCCATAGGCGAGTTCACCGCACGGTCGCTCGGCGTAGCCGCTCATCCCGACGAGATCGAGCAGCCGGTCCGCCTCGACGCGCTCAAACCCCGGCGCCGAGCGCCACATGTTGAATAGCTGAGAATTGTACGACACCAGGGGAACCTGCACGTTCTCGCGCACAGTCATAGTGGGAAACGTCGCCGTAATCTGGAAGGTACGCCCGACACCAAGCCGCCAGATCGTGCGGGGCTTCTTGCCCACGGTATCCTGGCCAAGCAGATGGATCTTGCCGCTGTCCGGCATGTTCTGGCCGTTGAGCATATCGAAGCATGTGCTCTTTCCGGCCCCGTTGGGTCCGATCAGCGCCAGGATTTCACCCGCCATTAGCGAGAACGACACGCCGCGCACGGCGTGCACGCCGCCATAGGATTTGGTCAGGCCTTCAACTGCAAGCAGTGTGGGTGCGACACTCATTCCGCTGTCTCGATCCGTGATGCCACAATGGCAGACTTTGACGATTGCGACTGACGTCGTGCGCGAATGGTTTCGATCATGCCGACAATACCCTTCGGGAAAGCAACCACGATGAGCACGATAATCGCGCCAAGCACCAGTTTGGACAAATCGGTCTGGCTCACCAGCCAGATGTTGAGTGCCTTGAAGACGATCGCACCGACCACCGCGCCTGATACCGTCTCGACGCCGCCGAGCAGCACCATCACCAGCGCATCCACCGAAAGCGAAATGCCCAGACTGTCGGGGAAAACGCTGCCCTTGAGATACGCGAACAACGCACCGGCTACACCCGCGACGGTGCCCGCAATCACGAACGCGGTCCATTGAATGCGTTTGCCGTCGATTCCGATCGCCTCGCTCCGCAGGATAGAGTCACGTGTCGCCCGCAGCGCGTAACCGAACGGCGAGAACACGATGACGCGAAGCACCACCACCGCCAACGTCGCGATGCCAAGGGACAGCCAGTAAAAACTGGCAGGCCCTGCTGCCCATGCCGCGGGCCAAACTCCCAGTATTCCATTGTCGCCGCCAGTCACGCTCACCCACTGGAACGCGATCGACCAGACGATCTGAGCAAAAGCCAGCGTCAGCATCGCGAAATAGACGCCTGACAATTGAACCGCGAAGAACCCGAAGATCGCTGCACCGAACAGTCCAAACAGCGGCCCAAGCAGCAAGCAGGCAATCATCGGCAGGCCCGCGGCCTTGGCGAAGAATGCGACGCCATAGGCCCCAAGACCAAAGTAGGCCGCATGACCAAACGACGCGAGACCACCTACCGACATCAGGAAATGCAGGCTGGCGGCGAAGATCACGAAGATCGCGATCTCCGCGCCGACGTTGAGTGCGTAGTTGCCGCCAAACAGCGGCAATGCTGCCGCTACAATCAACACGGCCAGCGTCGCAAAACATTCGTTCCTCGTTAGCGGCCGCCACGGACGAACCGTGAGCCCTGGCGTCTTGCGCGCCGGCGCTTCCGGTTTCCCGAACAGACCCCACGGTCGAACGATGAGGACCGCAGCCATGACAAGAAAGACAAGAATGATCGATATCTTTGGGAATATCAGGATTCCGAACGCATTGAGTTCGGAGACCAGAACCGCTGCAACGAACGCACCAATGATGCTGCCGAGGCCGCCGATCACGACCACGACGAAAACATCAACGATGATGCGCAGATCCATCGCGTGATGAACAGCGTCCCGCGGGATTTGCAGCGCACCACCCAGAGCAGCCAAGAATACACCCAACGCGAACACACTGGTGAACAGCCACTTCTGGTTGACACCGAGCGCGGCCACCATGTCGCGATCCTGCGTCGCCGCGCGAACCAGAATGCCCCAGCGCGTGCGGCGGAACAGCAGCCACAACGCGCCCAGCACCACCGGACTGAGCACGATCAGAAACAGGTCATAGGTGGGAATGCTCTGGCCGAAGAAATCGACCGCACCGCGAAATCCGGGGGCACGGCGGCCGACCAGATCATCCGGCCCCCAGATCAGAACCACGATATCCTGAACCATCAAGGTCAGGCCGAAAGTGGCGAGAAGCTGAAACAGTTCCGGCGACTTATAAATTCGCCGCAGCAGTACCATCTCGACTAGCACGCCCAGAACCGCAACGACGAGCGCCGCGACGACAATGCCACCCCAGAATCCCAGCGCGCCGGACAGCCGCTCAGTCAGGGTGAACGCAACATAGGCGCCCAGCATATAGAACGCGCCATGCGCGAAATTCACGATCCGTGTCACGCCGAATATAATCGACAGGCCCGATGCCACGAGGAACAGCGACGCCGCACTCGCTAGACCGGTCAGGAATTGAACAAAGTAGAAGCTCATATGCGATCCACGGCTGGAAAATGCCGCGGGCGCATCGCGCGCCCGCGGTCGTCACCATCAGTCTTTCGGACGTAGCTTTTCGACTTCCGCATCGCTCGGCAGGAAGTCCTCGCCCTTACGATACACAGAGTCGACCATCACGCCCTTGCCGTCCTTCAGCGCTGTTTTGCCGACATAGGCACCAAGCGTCGATTGATGATCATTCTTGCGGAAGGTGATCTGACCGAACGGCGACGACATCGACAGGCCTTCCGCCGCCGCGATCATCTTTTCCGGATCGATCGAATTGGCCTTGATGAGAATCGCCGCCGCGGCCTTGATCGTCTGATAGCCGACGATGGAGCCCAGCCGCGGATAGTCGTTGAACTTGCCCTGATAGGCTTTCAGGAACGCATCGTGCTCTGGCGTCTTAATGCTGTACCAGGGATATCCGGTTACAATCCAGCCCGACGGCGTTTCTTCCTTCAGCGGATCGAGATATTCCGGCTCGCCGGTAAGGAAACTCACCACCGACCGATCCTTGAACAGACCGCGCGTGTTGCCTTCGCGGACAAACTTCACGAGATCCGCCCCGAAGGTGACGTTAAGAATGGCTTCCGGATTGGAATTCGCGAGTGCCTGCACGATCGGGCCCGCATCGATCTTGCCCTGCGGCGGCCACTGCTCGTCAACCCACTGGATGTCAGGTCGCTTCTCCGACAGCAATTTCTTGAAAATGCCGACTGCGGACTGGCCGTACTCGTAGTTCGGCGCGATCGTTGCCCAGCGCTTCGCGGGCAGCTTGGCGGCCTCATCGACCAGCATCGCCGCCTGCATATAGTTCGATGGACGCAGGCGGAAAGTATAGCGATTGCCCTTCGACCATGTGATCGCGTCGGTCAAAGGCTCGGCGGCGAGGAAAAACACCTTCTTCTGCTTGGCAAAGTCGCTGACCGCGAGCCCGATGTTGGACAGGAACGTGCCGGTCAGCATGACCACGTTCTCGTTCGAGACCAGTTCGTTCGCCGCGGTCTGCGCATCGGCCGGTTTGCCGCTATCATCCTTGGACACGACAACCAACTTTTTGCCGTTGATACCGCCCGCCGCGTTGACCTCCTCGACTGCGAGTTGCCAGCCCTTGCGATACGGCTCGGTGAACGCCGGCAATAGCGAATAGCTGTTGATCTCGCCTATCTTGATTTCGCCGCTCTGCGCCATGGCGGACGTCGCCATGCTGCTGAGCATCACGCAGAGACTTGTGCCTAACAGACCTTTCAAAAGAAATTTGCGTCGTTGCATCCCAGACCTCCAATGTTGGCGAAGCGTCTGCTTCGCCGTGACATCCGTCCATCCCTTCCCTCACTCGGGGATAGTCCGGCAATTCCTCTCGCACGTTCAAGAATCAGACAGCTACCGAAGGCCATCCTCACCCTTGATTTCTTCAATCGTCAGGCCGCCTACACGCGGCAGCGGACGCCCGCTATCGGTCACGGCAACCGCGACCATGATTTCGTTGGCGCGCGGCGCGTCGTTGATCTGCACCTCCATGCCGTCGAAATGACTGCGCACGAACGCCGCGTCCTTGTGACCCAATGGAATATCGAGCACCGTTCCCAGCCCGCCGCGCTTCTTGGAAGACGGGATCAACGCAGCACCCTTGCCCAGCACCTTGCGCACCGGCGCGCCCATTTTGGGATGCAAGATTGCTGCCGCATGCTCGAGCTCGCCATTCTCGCCGACCGCCGCCGCCTTGCCGTAGCTTTGCGCCTTGCTGCCTTCGATGCCCAGTGCCGCGACCGCCCTGGCCGCAAGCAACTCGCCCAATTCTTCGCCAATGGCGACAAGCGGCGCAAGATCATCGACAAACTTTCCGGCAAACGGATTGTCGATCACCGCGATCGCCGCCGCGCGGCGGGTCGGCGGCGAGACATCCCGTCCACCTTCCGTCAACGTTTCCTCGACAACGGTAACGATCTTGCGAATGACGGCACTCATCGCAGTCCATCCTCTCCCTTGATCTCGCTGGCTTTGAGACCACCGACCCGGGCATGAATCCGCGAACCCGTGGTCATCACTAGTGCAAGAAGCAATTCATCTGCACGCGGGGCATCGGAGATTCCGACTTCCATGGCATCGAAGTGGGACCGCACATAAGACGCGTTGATGTGCGTCACCGGCACGTCAAGCCGGGCACCTGGACCGACAACCTTCTTGGCAGACGGCACGATGGCTTTTGCTTCGCCAAGAATTTCCCGCATCGCGTAGCCGCCGGGCACATGCCACAGCGCGCCGTGTTCAAGCTCACCGGCCGATCCGATGATCGCGCCCTTGCCATACCCCTGAACAGCAGCTGGATCACCACCGAGCGCCTTTAACAAGGAGCGAGCCATCGCGATGCCAAGCGGCGTGAGATCATCCATGAATCCGGCGATATCTTCGACATACCGTCCGGCAAACGGATTACGGATCACACACAGGATAGCTCCGCGGCGTAACGGCCACGCCGCCGGCTTTCCACCTTCGTGGAAGATCTCTTCAATCAGAGTGACACGTTTGCGGATCGCGATCTCAAGCATGCATCAGACTTTCGGTTCGGGCCGTCGGGCGCTGTAACGGCGCAACACCATCGACGATCCTCAGAGCGACAACGCACGTCTCACCCTGCAGGCGAAGTGCCGCACCATCGATCAATCCGGCGGCGAGCAACAGGCGCGCGCAATGGGCACCGGCATCAAGCGCGAATGCAATGTCATCCGGCGATAGCCGACCAACGTCGCGCGTGACAAGGCGCGCGCCCAAATCGTTGTCTGGCTGGATGTCATTCGCTGGACGGCGGGCGACGGCGGGATGCCCCGGCAGATCGACCGAATTGGCGATAATGGTCGCGGCAGCATCCGCCTGCGCAGCGGTTCGCGCCAAAACCGTGACGGCGTCAGCAATACCGAGTGAGAAACTGCGCCCGCGCCATCCGCTGGTCGCGACACCACGTGTCGGATCGTTCGCCACAATAGCCGTCGCGCCGATCAAGGCCGGTGTATCGGGCCGGTCCACCAGACCGACTGTGAAATACTCGTCATTGGCAAGATGCAGCGCGATATCGCCGCCGTTGTTGACATAGGCGCGATCAAGATCGGCCGCTTGCGTCATTGCAGCGAGAATTTCCTCTGCAACGGAACCGGCGACCGCCGCCATCGGCGTGATAAAATGATCCTTAGCAAAGGGTGCGACCGCATCATGCATGCGGCGCGCGACGGCGCCATTCAAGAAGCAGACGTCAGGCCGCGCTGGCTTGCGCAGCTTCGGCAATTCTTCGCAAAGTTCGTCCAGAAGCCCGGTGAACCGACGAATTGCGGCCTCATACGCCGCGCGAACGCCCCCCCCTGCGCCACGCGCCTCCACAATCAGATCGATTGGACCATCCTGCAGGTGAAGCCGCCTGCCGTCCGCCAGCCAGCCAATCTGCGGGAGCCGTGTCATGGGCGCGATCTCGGCTCTGAAGGTTGCCGGGGCAGTTGACGGATTTCTGTACTGTCCTTCAATGACGCCAATGGCCGCACGTGATCCATATGGCCGCCGAGTGCAGCATAGTCCGACAGCCGCAAGGTGAACTCGATAGGCGCGACCAGCGCCGGCGTCGGCACATAGCCAAAAGCTCCTTCCGGCACCCGCGTGACATCGACCATGAAGGTGATGCCGCCGCCCGGCCACACATAAACCGGCGCACCACCGCAGGTCACCGATGTCAGCGCATCCTTCACGGATCGCGTGAGCCGCACGGGATTGTCAGTGACGCCCGCCCTAAGCGACCCACCCGCACCGCCCATGAACAGCACCGTGCACAGGGCAGGTTCGCAGTTCTCCTGAATCCGCTCGACGGACAGCTTCAGGTCGACGGGCATTTCTTTCTCGATCGGCTTCAGCGCCTCGTCGAGCTCATAATAAGCGGCATGCTCGCCGGTGGTGCTGACCATCATCATCCGCATGCCGGGATGCGCTGTCTTGGGATCGAACGGACCAAGCACGGAGAGCGGATCCGAGATGTTGGTCCCGCCCCATCCGGTGCCAGGCTCCGCGACCTGGAAATAACGTCCGGGCGTCGAGCGGCGGCCCTTCATCTTGATACCGGTGTCGGGAATATCGAGGAGTTTTCCCGCCTGATGCTCAGACAGGACGCCTGTGATGTGATCGTCCACTACGACCACCTCGTCGACCTTGCCATGCCACTGCTTGGCGAACATGCCGATGGTCGCCGAGCCGCAGCCGACGCGCATGCGTTCTTCGGGAATGCCATTGACGATCGGTGGATAGCCGGCCTGTACCACCACGGTCGCACCGCCGTCGATGGTGAGTTCGACAGGTTTGCCGTTAGACAAATCCATCAGCGCGTCACAAGTGATGCGCCCCTCTTTCTTCGATCCCCCGGTCAGATGATGCACGCCGCCGAGGGACAGCATCTGCGAACCATACTCTCCGGTCGTGACGTGCCCTACCGCCTCGCCCTGCACGCGCACCGTCGCGGTTTCAGGCCCGAGATAACGATCAGTGTCGATCTTCACCTTGACGCCGCAATAGCTGAAGATGCCTTCGGTCACCACGGTGACCATATCGACGCCGTCGATTTCCGATGACACAATGAACGGCGCTGGCTTGTAATCGGGATAGGTTGTGCCGGCGCCGATGGCCGTGACGAATACGCCGGACTCGTGGACGATCTTTCCGTCCCAGTCACCGCCAGCCTGAAACGGAACCAGTCGGCCGCCATGCGAAACCGTGCGCTCGAGCACGACATGCGGATCGACGCGTACCAGTTCGCCATTGTTGTTGGCATAGCGATCGCACGCGCCTGCCGCGCCGGGCTTGATATAACACATCACCGGGCACGCGTCGCAGCGGATCTTGTCCGCGCTGCCGGACGCTGTAACGGAGGTTGTCTCAGTCAGCATGACCAAACTCGCGCACGGGACGACGTAAACTGACGAGCGGCACTCAATGCCGCGAGGATAAAATTCAGTCAGTCCGCATTCGGCATTTTGTTCGTATACGAACGATGTTGCGCGCAGTCCCGAAAGCTGTCAAGCGCCGGCGCGCGCGAAAACCGGAACTGCCGGATAAAAACTCAGTTGCCTGCTTTCCGTGTTCACAAATCGTGCAATGCATCATCGCGCGGGACACGCCCCACTATGGGCACATCATGCGCTTGCACGTTTGTATACAAACGGTATCGTCACAGTGAAGCATTCCCGACCTTTTGCAGCGCAGCAGATCGGACCGTGACGATGAACGTGGTGCAGCAAGCGATCCGCCTGACGGTAAACGGCAGGATCCATGATGTCGACGCCGCGCCAGACACACCCCTGCTTTATGTGTTGCGCAACGATCTTGAGTTGAACGGGCCAAAGTTCGGCTGCGGGCTCGGCGAATGCGGCGCATGCACCGTCATCATTGACGGTGTGGCGGCCCGCTCCTGCGTGATACCGGTAAGTGGCTGTGTGCAGCGAAACATACTGACGCTCGAAGGCCTCGGATCGCGCGACCATCCCGACCCCGTACAGGAAGCCTTCATCGAAGAGCAGGCCGCGCAATGCGGCTACTGCCTTAACGGCATGATCATGACGACGAAGGCTCTGCTCACACACAACCCGCGCCCCTCGGAAACCGAAGTGCTGCAGGCCTTACGATACAATCTGTGCAGGTGTGGCGCACACCTCGAAATCCTTCGCGCAGTGATGCGGGCAGCTGGACATGCCATTGAGGAACGAGAGTAATGGCGGCGGATTCCCAGCCGGATCGAGAGCATCTTCCCTCCGGATCGCTGTCCGTCGTTCGCCCGGCATCTTCCAGCAGCACTGGATCGGCTTTCGAGACCTTCATCAAGATCACCGCAACCGGAACGATCACGGCGTTCAATGGTCATGTCGATCTCGGAACCGGCATCCGCACAGCGCTTGGGCAAATCGTCGCGGAAGAGCTCGACGTCTCGTTCGCGCGTGTCATCGTCGTACTTGGCGACACTTCGCTCGTTCCCAATCAAGGGGCGACTATCGCCAGCGAAACCATCCAGATCACTGCGGTGCCACTGCGTAAAGCGGCCGCGCAGGCGCGCCACTTTCTAATCGCGCGCGCCGCGCAGAGGCTTGAGCTACCGGAAAGTGAACTGTCGGTAGAGGACGGTCTGATCCGGGGCCACGACAACCGCAGCATCAGCTACGGCGAACTGATCGGAGATGAAACGATCCGGCTCGATCTCGCCGATGATGTCCCGGTCAAAGCAGTCGAATCCTACAAAATCGTCGGACAATCGACTCCGCGCGTCGATCTCCCGGCCAAGGCAACCGGTGAACTGGTCTACGTACACGATGTGCGCGTACCGGGCATGCTGCATGGGCGTGTGGTGCGGCCGCCCTATGCGGGCGTCGATGCCGGAAATTTCGTCGGGACCAGCCTGATTGCCGTCGATGATACGTCCATTCGCGACATTCCCGGCATCGTATCGGTTGTGCAGATCGGCGACTTCGTCGGTGTCGTCGCCGAACGTGAGGAAAATGCGATCAAGGCGGCCGCCCAGCTCAAGGTAACGTGGAAGCCGACGCCGACACTGCCGAATCTCAAGGACATCGAGAATGCACTGCGCGCCAATCCGAGTACGCCGCGCACATTGCTCGACAAGGGCGACGTGGATGCCGCCATTGCAGATGCTGCTAAGCCGATGCAGCGGACCTACATCTGGCCCTACCAGATGCACGGATCAATCGGACCTTCGTGTTCTGTGGCAGATGCTCAGGACGGATTCGCGCGGGTGTGGTCCGGCACGCAGAATCCACACATCCTGCGATCCGACCTCGCACTGCTTCTCGCACTGCCGGAATCCCAGATCGACGTAATCCGATTGGAGGCCGCTGGCTGTTATGGCCGCAACTGTGCCGATGATGTCTCCGCCGACGCAGTGCTGCTGTCGCGCGCGGTCGGCAGGCCGGTGCGCGTACAGCTAACCCGTGAGCAGGAACACGCGTGGGAGCCCAAGGGCACCGCGCAGCTGATGGACGTGAACGGTGGCCTGAATGCCGATGGCAGCGTCGCGGGCTACGACTTCGCCACACGCTACCCGTCGAACGGAGCGCCAACGCTGGCGCTGCTGCTGACCGGAACCATTCCGCCCGTCCCCGCGGTCTTTGAGATGGGCGACCGCACCGCGATCCCGCCTTACGACTACGATGCGATGCGGGTAACCGCGCACGACATGCCACCAATCGTGCGGGCATCTTGGTTTCGTGGCGTCTCGGCATTACCCAACACGTTCGCGCACGAATCCTACATCGATGAACTCGCGGCCGAAGCCGGCGTCGATCCGATTGAATATCGCCTGCGCTATCTGAAAGACCCGCGTGCAGTCGATCTGGTCAAGGCCGTCGCCAAGCGCGCCGATTGGACTCCTCGCCCGCTCTGGAAAGAGCAAGAAGCCGAGGGCAACGTCGTGCGTGGACGCGGCTTCGCTTATGCACTCTACGTCCACAGCAAATTTCCCGGCTACGGCGCCGCATGGTCTGCCTGGATTGCGGACGTTGCGGTCAACAAATCGACCGGCGATGTGAGCGTGACCCGCGTCGTTGCCGGGCAGGATTCCGGGATGATGATCAACCCGGACGGAGTGCGCCATCAGATCCACGGCAACGTCATCCAATCCACCAGCCGCGCCCTGATGGAAGAGGTCTCGTTCGATCGTGCAGCGGTGGCCAGCCGGGAATGGGGTGCCTACCCGATCATCACATTCCCGGACATTCCCAAGATCGATGTGTTGATGCTGCCACGGCAAGATCAGCCGCCACTCGGCGTCGGTGAATCAGCGTCGGTCCCGAGCGCCGCGGCTATCGCGAACGCAATTTTCGATGCAACCGGTGTGCGCTTCCGCGAGCCACCGTTCACACCCGAGCGCATTCTTTCGGGGCTGCGCGGCGACGCTCCCGCACCGCAGGCCTTGTTGCCGAAGACGAGCCTCAAACCGCAGGAACGAATCCCGGATACGCCAAGTCCATTTTTTAAGCGCCGCAGTACGTTCGCAGGTATCGCCGCAGTCTGCACAGCGGCTGTCGGCATCGCCGCAGCGATGCTGCCGTGGCGATCGATTGCGCCAATCGCGCGGCCGGATGTATCGACGTATTCTGCCGCGACCATTGCCCGCGGCCAGCAACTTGCGGCGCTCGGCAACTGCGTCGGCTGCCATACCGACATAAACGGGATCGCCAATGCGGGCGGGCGGGCGCTCGATACACCATTTGGCGTCGTCTACAGCACCAACATCACCCCCGATGTTGAGACCGGTATGGGGGCGTGGTCATATCCAGCGTTTGAGCGCTCGATGCGCGAAGGCATCCATCGCGACGGCCGGCATCTCTACCCGGCATTCCCCTACAATCATTTCGCCAAGACGACCGATGCCGACCTTCAGGCAATCTACGCCTATCTGATGGCGCAAGAGCCGGTGCACGCCGCCAACCGCGAGACCGCGCTGGCGTTCCCTTTCAGTCTTCGTCCGCTGCTGGCAGGCTGGAACGCGCTGTTTCACGAGCCGACCCTCTTCAAGGCAGATCCCGCGAAATCAACCGTCTGGAATCGCGGAGCTTATCTGGTCGAGAGTCTCGGCCATTGTGGAGCTTGCCATACACCAAGGAATGCATTGGGCGCGGAGAGAACAGCCAAGGCTTATCTGGCCGGCGGCGTCGCGGAAGGCTGGGAAGCGCCGCCGCTAACGTCTCTGTCGCACGCGCCGATCCCTTGGAGCGAGGATGAACTGTTCGCCTATCTGCGAACGGGCATCTCCCGCTTCCATGGCGTTGCCGCAGGGCCTATGGCGCCGATCGTGAGAGAGCTGACAACCGTGCCTGACAGCGACATTCGCGCCATGGCGGTCTATCTGGCCTCTTTCAACGAGACTACCATAACGCCCGCGGCACAGGAAACGCTGGCAGTTCGGCTGGAAACCACAACAAGCGTGAAAGCCACATCCGCATCACCTCTGGGCGCGCGCATCTATGACGGCGCATGCGCGGTCTGCCACCAGGTCGGCGGTCCCTTGTTGTTTGGCAGCAAGCCATCGTTGGTGCTGAACAGCAACTTGCACAGCACCATGCCCGACAACCTTATTCAGGTCATTCTCCATGGCATCGAGCAGCCGGTCTCCAGCGATCTCGGCTATATGCCCGCCTTCAAGAACAGCCTCAATGATGAACAGGTCTCGGAACTGGTGTCCTACCTCAGGCAGCAGTTCGCTCCGGACAAGGCGCCCTGGACCGATGTCGCCGCCGCGATCGGCCGGGTCCGGCACGCCGCCAGACCATAAAATCGCGCCGGGGGTGACTGGTTGCGCGCGAAGGAGCCGGATATGATCCCGGCATGGCTATTACAGACATTGCTTCGCGGACCTACAATCACGGCTGGCGGCTCGATCCGATCGTGCGCAGCCTTCTCGACACCGACTTCTACAAGCTCCTGATGCTTCAGATGATCCGGCGGTTCTATCCGGATGAGCATGTGACGTTCTCGGTGATCAATCGCACGCATCATGTGCGCCTTGGCGAAGTGATCGACGAGGGCGAGCTTCGTGCCCAGCTCGATCATGCCCGCACGGTTCGCTTCACCAAGAAGGAATTGATCTGGCTCGCTGGTAACACGTTCTACGGCAAGACCCAGATGTTCTCGCCGGGCTTCATCAGCTGGCTCGCCACGTTCCAGCTCCCCGAATACGAATTGCGCACCGTCGATGGTCAGTACGAACTGCACTTCCATGGACCATGGACCCACACGACCATGTGGGAAATTCCGGCGCTCGCCATCATCAACGAACTGCGCTCACGGCAGGCCATGAAGGGACAGGGCCGGTTCGTTCTCGACGTCCTGTACGCGCGCGCCAAGGCCAAACTCTGGACCAAGGTCGAACGACTGCGGAAACTTGAAGGTCTGCGGCTATCGGACTTCGGCACGCGGCGGCGGCACGGCTTTCTCTGGCAACGCTGGTGCGTTGAAGCCGTTAAGGAAGGACTTGGTTCAGCATTCACCGGGACCTCCAACGTACTGCTCGCGATGGACAACGATCTGGAAGCCATTGGCACCAACGCACACGAACTTCCGATGGTCGCAGCCGCATTGGCGAAGGATGACACCGAACTGCGGTGGGCGCCCTACCTCATTCTCGATCAGTGGCGACAGACCTATGACGGAAATCTTCTGATCGCCCTGCCCGATGCGTTCGGTACCAAGGCGTTTCTGCGGGATGCGCCCGAATGGGTGGCCGACTGGACCGGCTTTCGCCCGGACAGCGCTCCGCCGATTGCCGCGGGCGAAGAGATCATCAAGTGGTGGAAGGAAAAGGGGCGCGATCCGAAGGAAAAACTGCTGATTTTCTCAGACGGCATGGACGTCGGATCGATCGAGGAGACGCATCGATATTTCTCCGGACGAGTCAGGACCAGCTTCGGCTGGGGTACCAATCTCACAAACGATTTTGTCGGATGCGCGCCGGACGGCACCGCCGATCTCGACCCGATCTCGCTGGTGTGCAAAGTGACGGCCGTCAACGGACAGCCGGCGGTAAAGCTCTCGGACAATCCGGAAAAAGCGACCGGCAGTCCAACCGAGATCGCGCGTTATCTGCGCATCTTCGGCAATGCAGGCCGCGTGCGCAGTGCAGTCCACGTATAAACGAGAGTGGCAGATCGCCCCGGACCGATTTCCATCCGGCATCATCATGTGTAGATTGCCCCCGTCAGGATCGTGATCCTGAATGAATGGGACGCCAGTACAGGAACGATTTGATGAAAGTCACGGTCAACATTGATTGCACGCCACAGGAAGCACGTGAGTTTCTGGGACTCCCGAACATCCAGCCTATGCAGGAAAAGGCCATGAAGCAGCTTGAGGAAAAATTGCTTTCCGGTGTCGCAGGCATGTCGCCCGATGCAATCCTGCGCAACTGGATGTCGTTCAATCCCGAACAATTCGGGGACATGTTCAAGATGTTCGGCGGAATCGGCGGCACCAAGAAGTAAGGCGCGAGGAACGGAAGGACTATCTATAGCGACACCGCGTAAACTTCGTATTCCTCACGAACAGTCTCGATATGGTCGCACATCAGCGTGCGAGTGACGAGCCTGGCTCATCGACGCCAGGTGACTCGCCGATCGAAGTTCGTGACATGCCGGCTTCAAAGATCATGCTCTCTCATCCGGCGTATCGATCAGACTGACATGCGCCGCGACGATCCGCCAACCCTCCGCAAAACGAACCCATGTCTGCATCTGCCGCCCGATTTTGCCGGAAGCGGACGAACGATGGAACAGCGTGGACGCAACGGCGGTGTCGCGGCCATAGGCTGTGATGACGGTCTTGGACAGGTCGCGCATCAGGCCCGCCGGACTTCGCGCCGCGCGAAACGCGGCAATGGCGTCGTAGCCGTAGAGGTTTTCACCGATCCCGTAGCGGATCGTCCTGGGGTCGCTGCGAAACAGCGCATCGAGTGCGGCAACGTCATTCGACGTCAGCGCCTTTTCGTAAGCCGCGAAGGCCGCGCTGACTTCAGCTACGACATCGGGTAAATCGACTTCCACCGTCATTTTCAAATACCTTTGGGACACGGAGCGCCCGGGCCCGCGCGGCTTCCGGAGCACATGAACATGACTTTCATTTTGCAAATCATGTTCATCGTGAACTGATTGGTGCTTAACGCCGTCGTGCCCTGCATGCCTATTCGGCAGCGACGGAGGCTGCGGTCTGGCCGAGGGCCGTCATGACAAAGCCTTCATAGCCCTTTGCCGCAACATCATTACAGATCTGACGGTAAACGCCGACACCGCCGATATAGGGCATGAAAACCTGAGGCTTGCCGGGAATGTTGGCGCCCATGTACCACGAGTTGGCCTGCGGATAGAGCGTGCCGCTCGCAACATCGTTGACCTGCGTCACCCAGTCGTCCTCAGCGTCCTTTGTCGCCTCCATGCAGTCGATGCCACGCTGGCGCATGTAGCCGATGCAATCGCTGATCCAGTCCACGTGCTGCTCGATCGACACAATCATATTGCTTAGCACCGACGGGCTGCCCGGACCGGTAATGATGAACATATTCGGAAAACCCGCGCTCATCAGGCCGAGATAGGTCCGAGGGCCCTCCGCCCATTTCTGGTTCAGCGTCGTGCCATCCCTGCCCTTGATATCGATCTTGGCGACCGACCCGGTCATGGCGTCGAAGCCAGTACCGAACACAATCGAGTCCAGTTCGTAATCCTTGCCTCCGGTCCGCAAACCATGCGGCAGTATTTCCTCGATTGGGCTGGATCGAATGTCGATCAGAGTGACGTTTGGCCGGTTGAAAGTGGCGTAGTAGTCCGTATCGACACAGATGCGCTTTGAGCCGATCGGATGATCATGCGGCTGCAACAGTTTTGCGACCACCGGATCCTGCACTATCTCCTCGATCTTTGACCGGACGAACGCACAAGCCGTGTCGTTTGACGGCTTGTCGAACAGAAGGTTATTGTAGGACGCCATGAAGCTGATGCCGCCACGCGTCCAGCCAGCCTCATACACCCGTCGCTGCGCTTCTTCGGTATCGTCAAGCGCACCCTTTTCCGGGATTACCGTCAGGATACCATTTCGCGATTCTTCCCGCGCCCGCCGACGGCGATCGGCATAGTCGGACTTCCAGGATTTCGTGATTTCCGGCGTAAGCGCAGCATTGTGTGCCGGAACGCTGAAATTTGGCGTGCGCTGGAAAACAAAAAGATGGCTGGCCTGCCCGGCGATGATGGGAATCGACTGGATGGCAGATGAACCGGTTCCGATAACACCAACCCGCTGCCCGGTGAAATCGACCTCTTCATGCGGCCAATGTCCGGTGTGGTACGTTTTCCCCTGAAAACGATCCCTGCCCTTAAAGTCAGGTATCCGCGCGTTCGAGAGACAGCCAGTCGCCAGGATGAAATAGGTCGCCGATACGGTCTTTCCGTCCGACGTGACCACCGACCAGCGGTTAATGCTCTCATGAAATTCCGCAGCCTCGACACGCGTGTTGAGCTGAACATCGCAACGCAGATCGAACCTGTCAGCGACATGGTTGGCGTATTTCAGGATCTCGGGCTGCGGCGCGTAGCGCTCGCTCCATTCCCATTCCTGCTGCAACTCCTCTGAAAACGAATAGGAGTATTGCATGCTCTCGACGTCGCAGCGCGCACCGGGATAACGATTCCAATACCAGGTGCCGCCAACATCCCCGCCTTGCTCATAAACGCGGACCGAAAGGCCGAGACCGCGCAGCCGATGCAGCATGTACAGGCCCGCGAATCCCGCACCGACAACAACAGCGTCGTAGCTTTCAATGGAGGGCGTTGAACTATGCTGCGGAGCGATCATATCTTTGCCTCCCGGATTTTGCTTTTGGAAAGCTGCTGGTCAGCCTTCTGCATGCAATGTGACCCCGAAAAATGGCCAAAGACAATGGGTCGCCGCCGCTGGTTTAGATGCCATGCACGGTGACGGGATGACAAACGCTATCCCATCGCCTTGAGCCAACTGCCGATTTCCCGCATCGCTTCGCTCGCCTTCGGAAGCAGTTTGCCCATGGTGATAAATCCATGAAATTGACCCGGATACGTCCGGTACACCACAGACACACCCGCGTTGCCGAGGCGCTTGGCGAATTCCTCTCCCTCGTCGCGCAAGGGATCGGCACCAGCTGTCAACACAAACGCGGGCGGCAATCCTGAGAGATTTTGCATACGCGCCGGTGACGCTCGCCAGTCATCGGCTCCGGCGGCACCGTTGAGATAGTGATCACGAAACCATCGGATCACGGAATGTGTCAGCAGTGCACTGGTCTCTGGCTCGCTATGCGAGGGATGAGTCATTGCGAAATCGGTTGCGGGATAGATCAGGACCTGGCCCGCAATTTTCGGCCCCGCCTCCAGTGCATTGATCGATACGACGGCTGCAAGATTGCCGCCTGCGCTGTCACCGCCCACAAGCAACCGGGCTGCATCGATCCCTAGAGAAAGAGCATTCTTCGAAACCCATTCCGTTGCCGCTATCGCATCGTCGACCGCCGCCGGAAACCGATGTTCAGGCGCGAGGCGATAATCCACCGAGACCACGATGAGTTGACCTTCATCGGCCAATGTCCGGCAAACCACGTCGTGAGAATCGAGGTCGCCAATCACCCAGCCGCCACCATGGAAAAACACCAGACACGGCGAGAGGCCATCGGTCTGCCTCAGCTTCAGCGGCTTGTAGAGCCGTGCGGGAATTGGCCCAGCCGGTCCCGCTATCGCTACGGGCTCCACCGAAGCAATTGTGGGCGGCTCGGGATTTGAGACGACGCGGCCTGCCAAATACATCTGGCGGGCTTCCACCGGTGACAGTGTTTCATACGGCGGGCGTCCTGCTTCGCGAAAGGCGTTGAGAACAGCGGCGGCATCAGGATCCAGTGTAACTGGCATGTTTCTCCCCAGGCTCTTGCGGGCGTTGTTATCCCTCTTGATCCAATTGTTAACCCGCGATTTGGCTTCTGTCGATGTTGCCAGGCAAGCCAAAAGACGACGGCGCCGCACGTGAAAGTGCGGCGCCGCCAGCAGTCAAGAACCGGTATGACACCAGTCTCTGGAGATTACATGCCGAGGATCGCGATATCCTTCACCGTTCCGCTGACGCCTGAAATCTTCGCGGCTTCCGTCGCCTTTCCCGTTGCCAGATCGACGCTGTAGAGCGTGTCGCCTGCCATCAGCCAGGCTTCATTCTTGCCGTTACCGTCCGACCAGATATCGAACGCAACCTTGTCGGCTTTGATGCCGAGCTTGCCGACCGCACCGAGGATGCCGTCATTCGGGGGCGCCTGCTTGACGAGCGCGCCGATGGTGCCGTCGATATTGAACAGTGCAGTTTCCTTGGTGCCCTTCACCGAATTCGTGTACGCGCCGGCGACGACGTTGGGTTTCTCGCCCTTGTGCATGTCGGTTTCGGCGTATTTGTGATCACCGTCCTTGGTCACCTTGCCGTCATCGACATTGGCGCGGAGACTTGTCCCGTCAGAACCCATCACGCGCAGGCGATCCGCAGCCGGGTTGAAATCGACCGTGACGACCACGCCCTTCGCAACCATGGTTTCCAGCTTCGATTTCGTGGTCGCCTTGCCGTCCTTGGCGATCGTGACGACCGTGCCGTCATCGACGAGGCCATAAAGCATCCCGTCGGCGGGCCGAACGTCGATACCGACCAACGCGCCGGAAATCCCGGTCACCTTAACGGAACCGGTGGCTTTCTTTTGCGCGGTATCGACCATCGCGATGGTGTCGTTGCCGACCAATGCTGCGACCTGAGCCGCGTTTGCAGCCGCAGACATCATCAAAAGCGCCGCGGATGCGGCGAGAATCGTGCTGAACTTCATGGTGAAACTCCCTGTATCTCGACGATCCCCTTCGGACCGATACAGGCGATACCGGCGGCGACGCTGAACGGATGCAGCGCCCACGAGATTATTTTCGGGTCGGTGCATCCAAATGCCGCACGGGACCGGTATAAAGACCATGCAATCTCTGAGAATGGCCGAGGTCCCCGAGGTTCCCGCTTTGGATGTCCGAACAGACAAGCCCCTGCTCGACCGGGAGCGCGAGGCACAGCTCGCCGCCGCTCTGGCGCGATGCACTGTGGGCGACCGCAGCGCGCTTCAGATGATCTACGATAGCGAAGCAGCGCGGATGGTCGGTGTAGCGCGCCGTATTCTCATTCGTCAGGACCTCGCGGAGGAAGCTGTCCATGATGCCTTCGTGCGGATATGGAATGGCGCTCGCGGCTTCGATCCGCAGCGCGGCAGCGCTATCGGCTGGCTTTATGCCATCGTAAGAAACCGCGCGCTCACCATCTATCGTGGCGAGCACCGTTACGACCACAAAGAGCACAACGACATTCAAGGTATTGCTCCAGATGACTCGATCGCTCGTCTTCCGGAGACCAGCGCGCTGCGCCGATGCCTTGAACGCATCGAGCGGCCGCGGCGCGACGTGGTGGTCCTCGCCTATGTTCACGGCATGAGTCACAGCGAAATGGCCGGACGGCTGAAGGTGCCACTCGGCACCATCAAGAGCTGGGTGCGCCGCGGGCTGATGTCGTTGCAGGAGTGCATGGGATGAGCATGCAGGACGAGCACGATACGACAGCTGCCGACTACGTGATGGGCTTGCTCGATGCGGCAGGCGAAGCGGCTGCGGAAAAACGGCTGAAGAGCGATCCAGCATTTGCGGCAACGGTAAGCGCATGGCGCGAACGGCTTTCGGAGTTCGATACGTCTGCCGAACCCGTTACACCAAGCCCTGACCTGTGGCGCCGCATTGCCGAGACAACGAAGAAGGAAACTATTTCGGCACTGCCCGGCGCTCGCAACGCCGTGCTCGGCGCAACGGTCTGGGACAATATCCGCTTCTGGCGTACAACCGGCCTGACCGCCAGTGTCGCCGCATTGCTGTTTGGGGTCATCGCGCTCGGCGCGCTGACGACATCGAAGGAGCTGCGACGCGATCTGGTTGCGTTGGCGCAAAGCAAGCCGGTTTACGTCGCGATCCTGGTCAACGACACCACCAAGGAAGCGGGGGCGGTGGTCAATGCCTTCGCCAACGGCCGTGTCGAACTGATCCCGCTCAAAGCCATCGACGTGCCACCCGGACGCACGTTGCAGGTATGGACATTGTGGGATCGCGCCGTCGGCCCGAAATCAATCGGGATCACGGGCCAGTCGCGCACGCTGCAGCTTAATCTCGAGTCCCTGCCCGAAACCGTTGCCGATCAGTTGTTCGAGATCACGCTTGAACCGGAAGGCGGATCGCCCATCGGGCGACCCACCGGTCCGATCCTGTTCAAGGGCAACGCCGCAAGAACGCTATAGCTGTTCATCAATCGTGTGATCGAAGCTCAAACCTCGATCACACGCTCCGTGAGAACGCGGCGGCAATCCATTTCATACTCGAGATCCTGCACCGGCGGCCGGTTCAGGTGCCAGGTCAGACCTTGCCGGAAGATGCCGCGCTTGCCGAGCTCGCTTTCGATGAACGGGAAGATGTCGTGAACGGTGTAGAGCTGCGTCGCCGTGAGCTGGCTCCAGTCGCCCCCGAACGCGCCCATGCGCCGCTCCATCTCGCCCAGAACCCATTTCGCCTTCTCCAGCATAGCTGCCGGGGAGATATCGCCCAGCCGCACCGCGTGGTCGCGATAATTCCCCTTGCCTTCGGGCGCTTCTCCGCTTCCGGCGACAACGAACGATGCCGGCGCGTTCGCCGCGACAACCGTGTAGGTAAAGGCATAAAAACTGGGCGTCGACGGCGGATCGATTTTCGGACAAACGTTGCTGCGCGCCACCGGATTGTCAGCACCGTCCCGCATCACCCCCCATTCCTTCAGAAAGCCGGTGTACTCCGCGTTGAAGCTAACAAACCCGCTTTCAGTAAAGGGCGCAGGTGAACGCAACTCGCAAGCTGCGAACGCTGACAGCGGGCGGCCCGCTGCTTTCAGAACCTGTGCGATCTTCTCAAATCCCTGACGCAACGGCACCGGATTCGAGAACCGCACCCGTTCGAGCGCAAATCCAGGAAGCGCTCCAACGCCCGCCGAATACTGGCTGACACCCGGTATGAAACGATAGCCACTGTCGGGCGCTTCAACGGTCTTCATCATGATACCTCTTCTAGCTTCTGAGAGTTGAATTGTGGTCTTGGCCTGGGATTATTCTTCCAGAACGCCGAGATAGGCGTCGCGAATGATCGGGTCGGCCAGCAGTTCCGCACCGGACCCCGATCTGACGATCCGGCCCATGTCCATGACGAAGGCCGCGTGGCATAAATCCAGCGCTGTTGTGACATCCTGCTCGACCAGCAGGATCGACATGCCTTCGGCATTGAGCGTACGCAGCGCGGCGACGAGTTGCTCCACCAGCAACGGCGAAAGACCAAGTGACAGTTCGTCAATCATCAGCAGCTTCGGCGCGCTCATCAGACCGCGTCCAATGGCGCACATCTGCTGCTCTCCTCCGGAGAGCGTCGCCGCGGCCTGATTGCGCCGTTCGGACAGTTTCGGGAAGGTCGTGTAGACCCTGTCCATATCGCGGCTGATCTCGGCGCGCGAAGCGGTGCGCGAATAGGCCCCCATCAGAAGATTGTCTTCGATGCTCATTGCACCGAACAGCCGCCGCCCTTCTGGCACGTGGACGATGCCGCGTGAAAGAATCCGAGAGGCAGTCGCGCCAGCGAGATCCTCGCCATCCGATCGATAGGAGCCGGACTGAACCGGAATCAGACCCGACAGCGCACGCATCAGCGTGGTCTTACCCGCCCCGTTGGAGCCGATCAGCGCCGTAATTTCACCCCTGCGCACCGAAAGATCGATGCCCCACAGCACCTGCACCTCGCCGTAGCCGGCGCGCAGACCTTGCAATTCGAGAATAGGAACAGCATCAACCATGGGCGGCTGCCCTCTTGGCATACTGCTGACCGAGATAGGCTTCCACGACAGCCGGATTCTTGATCACATCGCGCGGCATGCCGTCCGCGATCAACCGCCCGTTGTGCAACACAACGATCCGCGTGCAGACATTAAGAACGACCTTCATCAGGTGCTCGATCATCACGATGGTAATGCCACTTGCTGCCAGTTCATGAATGAGCCTTGTCGCACGCTCCACCTCAGCGCTGTTCAAGCCAGCGTTGACCTCGTCCAGAAACAGCAGCTTCGGCTTCATCGCCAGCGCCTTTGCGAGTTCAAGCCGCTTGCGCATCGCCAGTGTCAGCGTCGCCGCCGGCTGATCCGACTGTGCTTCGAGACCGACGAAAGCCAGGCGTTCACGAGCCGCCTCACGCGCCGACTTCAGGCTTTCATTCGGCTGCGAAAACAGCGCCGCGGCAGCCACGTTGTCGAGAGCGGAGAGTTCAGCGAAGGGCTGTACGATCTGGAAGGTGCGAGACAGTCCGAGGCGCGCTGACTGGTATGTCTTCACACGCGTGATGTCCTGCCCCGCGAATGTCACCGTCCCCGAACTCGCCGGGGTCACACCGGTGACGACATTGACGAGCGTGGTCTTGCCGGCGCCGTTCGGGCCGATCAAGCCGAGTACCTCGCCCTTATTGATGCCGAGCGAGACGTCGCTGAGCGCCTTGAGGCCGCTGAAATGGCGGGAGACTGATTGAAGCCGGAGAATCTCAGACACGCTTCGGCCTCCATGAAAGAAGTCGATCACGCAACGACATCAGTCCGTGCGGGAGGAACAGCAGCAGCGCGACGATGAGGACGCCGAGGACGCCGCTATGGATCTGGATGTAGTTGCGCCAGACCACCTCCTCCAAGCCGAGATAGACGAGTGCACCGATAACGACGCCGAGCGGCGAACCGAGCCCACCAATCAGCGCCATCACGATCGGCTTGACCGAATAGAGAATGTCGAACACGTCCGACGGATCGATGTAATGGACCCAGGCGGCATAAATGCCGCCTGCCGCGCTGACGAAGCATGCCGACAGGCCGAACGCGACACTCTTGTAGAGCGTGGCGTTGAGACCGATCATATTGGCGGCGGTTTCATTTTGCCGGATGCAAGCAAGTCCAAAGCCGAGCTTTGATCCCGAGACGACGAGCACCATCAAGGCGGTCCCGAGCAGCAATGCCCACATCGCATAAAAGAAGAAGGTCGCGTCCGATATCACGCCGGCTGCGGACGTCAGCGGAATATTCAGGCCCATGCCGCCACCGGTGAGATCGGTGGCATTGTTGACGAGTTCGCGGAACACCTCGATCAGCGAGAGGCTGGCAATCGCGAAATAATGCCCGCGCAGACGGAGCAGCGCGGCTCCCAGAAGCGCTGCGACCACAAATGATGCCACCCATGCGGCGGCCACCGCTACACCGACAGGCACTCCCCGCGACATCAAAACGCCGGTTGTGTACGCCCCCAGGCCAAAGAACGCTGCCGTGGCGAACGACGGATAGCCGGCGAAACCACCGACAATGTTCCATGACAAAGCGAGGATCGCGTACATGCAGGCGATCGTGCCAAGCCTCAGGGCATACGCTCCGCCGAACATCGGCAGCGTGGCGATGCAAGCGACCAGTATAAGCAGGATCAGATTCGACCGGGTCATTCGAAGCCCTTTCGGCCAAGCAGGCCCTGAGGGCGAACGATCAGGAAGATGATCAGCAAGACGAATGACAACGTCGTCGCATGCGCCGGACCGATGAGTGTGGAGCCGATGCCTTCGATCAGCGCCAGCAGGATGCCACCGGCCAGCGCACCGGACACACTGCCAAGGCCACCGAGCACGCAAACAACGAAGGCCTTGCCGAGATAAGCCGTGGAGGTCAGCGGCGAGATCGGGAAGATCAGCGCCATCAGCACCCCAGCGCAGCCGGCCAGCGCCGCGCCGAGACCGAAGGCAATCGCGTAGATCGACTTGACATCAACACCCATCAGCGTGGCAGCGTCACGATCAAGCCTCACCGCGACAATAGCCCGCCCGACACGCAAACGGCGCAGGATCAGATAAAGCACCCCGGTCAGCGCCAGCGCGGACGCGGTCGCAATCAGCCGATCGACGGGTACGACGACATCGAACATCGAGATCGACCCCATCGGCGGAGTCAGCGTCAACTTCCGGTAATCAGCCTTGAAATAGTAGATCATCGCGTTGTTGAGGATCAGGTCGAGGCCGAATGTCAGCGTCAGCGTAACAAGCACCGGCGCGGTGATCACGCGGTTAAGAATGATGCGTTGAATGAGATAACCGAACGCAAAGAACAACGGCGCCGCGATGACAAGCGCGTACCACGGCGAGATGTGAAGCGACTGGTAAAGCCCCCAGGCCAAGTAAGCGCCGAGAACGATGAACGAGCCATGGATCAGGTTGATGACGTTCAGAACGCCCCAAACCAGCGAGAAGCCGATCGCAATACATGCGTAAAGGCAGCCCAGCACTAAAGCATTGATCAGAACCTGGGCCGCCAGCATGTGATGTCCTCGCCTCCGCGCCTTGAATCAGCCTTGGATCAGTTCACGCCGAGCTTGAATTCGCCCTGCTTGATCAGCGCAGGCGAGAGCACGACGGGCTTGCCGCCCTGGAGCTGGAATACCGGCGGCTCCAGCGAATTGATCTGCCCTGTCGGACCAAACTTCACGGGGCCGAAGAACGTCATCACGTCAAGCTTCGCGAGTTCGTCACGCACCTTGTCCTTGTCGAGCGATCCCGCTTTCTCAATCGCCATCTGGAACAAAGCTCCAGCGACCGAAGCCGACGCCTGCGCGTAGTCAGGTTCGGATTTGAACTTTTCCTTGAACAGCTTCACGTAGTTTGCCGTGGTGCCGAAAATGTCCTTGCCGGAATACTGCGCGGCGGGATGCCACCAGGCGGCGCTGGTGATGTTTTCTCCGCCTGCACCGGCGGCGTCGATGAATTCCTGATAGGCCGGACCTGCGATCATCGAAACCACCGTGGCCTTGATCTGCTGGTCAGCCATCTGCTTTTTCACCAGCAGCAGATCGTTGATATAGCCGGTCACGAAGATCCACTGCGGAGCCAGCGACTTGATCTGCGACAGCGTGGCGGAGTGATCGAGTGTCCCGATCGCATACTTCTCGAAGTATGCAACTTCGAGACCGTTGCCCTTCGCCGACTTTTCCATCTCCTGAGCGATGGCGAGGGGGAACAGATCGTTCCGTGCCAGAATCGCGACCTTCTTCACATCCGGCGCTTTCGCCTTGACCATCTGGGTCAGCGGCGTGGTCAGCGTGTCGTTCGGCGTGAAGGTCCCGAACAGGTATTTGTATCCCTGGTCGTAGACCTGCGACGACGAGGCCGTCGCGGCGATGGTCGGCACCTTGTACTTCTCGGAGACGCTGCTCCCAGCCTTCGCGGCGCCCGACCCGAACGGGCTGAACAGGAAGTTGACGTTGTTCTGGGTGATCATCTGCTCGGTGGTCTGCACCGCGCGCGGCGTGTTCGACTGGTAGTCGGTGTAAACGATCTCGACCTTGTACTTCTTGCCGCCGACCGAGATGCCGCCGGCCTTGTTGGCCTGCTCGGCCCACAGGTCATATCCCTGCTGCTGCTTGATGGCCTCGGGCGCGAGCGGCCCGGTGAGCGGGAGCGGCGCTCCGAACTTGATGACATCCTGCGCCAGCGCCGCTGAGGCGGACAATCCCAAAGAGGCAGCAATCAAAAGTGAATTCAAACCACGCGAGACGAGCCGGGAGCGAGCCATCCAGATTCTCCATCAGGTACCAAGGGTACGACCTGTCGAAATCTTGGCAAAATAAGGGATCGAATAAAAGCATTGAATTTCGACGCGAACGGTCTGAAAATTAGACCGCTATGCACGACCTGCTTGATTTCAAAGCATCCCTTACCTCAACGATTGGGCCCGAACACATGATTGAATCCACGGCTATTCGGTACTTTCGCGAGGTCACTGTGCGCGGCTCGATCAAGCGGGCTGCGGAATCCCTGCGGATTGCCCCCAGTGCCATCAGCCGGCAGGTGCAGGGGCTCGAAGAGGAGCTTTCGGTCAAATTATTCGAGCGCGGCGCGCGAGGAATGGATCTGACCAATGCCGGCCACCTGCTCTATCGCTATGCACAAGAAAGCCAGGTCAAACTCGACCGGGTCCGCGCGCAAGTCGAGGAATTCGATTCGCTGCAGCGCGGTCACGTCAAGCTGGCGACCGTTGAAGGCCTGCTGGCGAGCTTCGTGTCGGACTTTGTGGTCGATCTTTCCAGGGACTATCCTGGCGTTTCGATCGCGGTGACCACCGTGGGCTCGCGCGGCGTCGCCGAAATGGTCGGGCGGCAGGAGGTCGATCTTGGACTCGTCTTCGGCCGCGCGCCCCGCCGCGACCTGATCGAACTGGCCCGCATGCGGCAATCGCTGTGCCTAATGGTCGCACCGCAACACTCGATGGCCGGCAAGGATCACTGCACGATAAGGGAACTGGCGGGGCTGCGTGTGATCCTGCCAGATCCGTCGTTCGGCATTCGTCAGGAACTCGATCGCGCCTGCGCCAAGGCAAACGTCGAGCTCGATATCTACAGCGAGACCAACTCCATCGCCTTCGCACGAACGATTGCTGCCAAGACCGGCCTCGGAACTTTCCTGCCACGGAACGCGGCGATGCCAGAACTGGTCGCAGGTACGCTGGTCGCAATTCCTCTGCGCGACAAACGGCTGGAGGCAACACAGGTCACGCTGGTGCAACTCGCGGCCCGCAACACCACGCCCTCCAGCCTCCGCGTCGCGCAGTTGCTTGTAGAGAGAATGAAGGAGCAGAAAGATTAGCCGGGAACACTTTCCGTGGTCCGGGGCTCCATTTCAACACTGCCCGGGAACAGCCTGCGCACCAGAATATAGAATATCGGTGTGAAGATCAGGCCGAACAGCGTGACGCCGAGCATTCCGAAGAACACCGCCACGCCGACCGCTTGACGCATTTCCGATCCGGATCCCGATGAAATCACCAGCGGGAGCACGCCGAGAATAAATGCGAACGAGGTCATCAGGATCGGCCGCAATCTTAGCCGGCACGCCTCGATAACGGCTTCAAGCTGATCGCGCCCCTCGCGTTCAATGTCGCGGGCGAACTCGACGATCAGGATGGCGTTCTTGGCCGCCAGCCCTACCAGCACGACGAAGCCGATCTGAGTCAGGATGTTGATATCCTGCCCCATGATGCGCACTCCGATTGTCGCGGCGAGCAAACACATCGGCACAATCAGGATCACGGCAAATGGAAGGGTCCAGCTGCCGTATTGCGCGGCAAGAACGAGATACACAAAAAGCACACAAATCGGGAAGACGTAGAGACCCGCATTGCCCCCTGTCACCTGCTGATACGACAGATCGGTCCACTCGAATCCGAACCCGCTCGGCAGTGTCTGGACGGCCAGCGCTCGCATCGTCTCGATCGCAGTTGCAGAACTTGTTCCCGGAAGGGTATCGCCCTGCAACTCGGCGGCCGGATAAAGATTATAACGCGCGACCCGGTCCGGTCCCGACGTATCACGAAAATCGACGACGCTTCCGAGTAACACCATGTCTCCCGCCGTGTTGCGGGTTCGCAGCCTGGCGAGATCGGTGGTCTCACGGCGGAACGGCAAATCCGCCTGAGCCACCACGCGATAGGAACGGCCGAGAATATTGAAGTCGTTGATGTAGGTCGAACCGAAATAGGTTTCGATCGCTTCGGTCACGTTCTGGACCGGCACGTTGAGCATCTGCGCCTTCTGGCGATCGATCTCGACGAACACCTGAGGTGTATTGGCGCTGAACGGTGAAAACACCGCCGTCAGTCCGTGGGCCTTCCGGGCCTCATTCACCAGTTCATCGGTGGCCGCCGCGAGCAATTCGGGACCCCGCCCCTGCCGGTCCTGCACGTTCATGGTAAACCCGCCGCCGGTGCCGATGCCCGGTACCGCAGGCGGCGGCACGACGATCACGAAGGCGCCCTCGATGCTCGACAGCCGCTTGCGTAACTCCGCGGTGATCACATTGGCAGTCAGCCCCTCCTTCAGCCGGATCTTCGGGTCCTCGAACACCGGAAATAACGCCGCTGCGTTGCTGGCTTGCGTTCGTGTCGCGCCGGACAGGCCGGCAAACGACGGCACGCGAACGACCCCCGGCGTGTCGAGCGCGATCCTCTCGATCTCACGAACGACCTCGGTCGTGCGTGCGAGCGATGCCGCGCCCGGCAATTGCACGGCGACAATGACGTAACCGCGATCCTGCGCCGGAATGAAGCCCTGTGGCGTGGCAACGACCAGCCACACGGCTGAAGCAATCAGGGCAACGTAAGCCAGCAGCATCACAACCGAATGCCGGATAACAAAGCTCGCCGCGGTTCCATAGCTGTGCGAAAGGCGATCGAATACGCGATTGAAGGCTCCAGTGAATTTACCCCATCCGCGCGCGATCACATTCCAGCTCGCCGGCGGCCGCTTCTCTTCATGTGGACGGAGGATGATCGACGCAAGCGCCGGAGAGAGGGTCAGCGAACAGAAACAGGATATCGCGGTGGCGACGGCGATGGTCACGGCGAACTGCTGGAAGAACTGGCCGGAAATGCCGCCCAGAAATGCGGTGGGTACGAACACCGCACACAGCACCAGCGCGATCGAAACCAGCGCGCCGCCAACCTCCTGCATGGTGAGCAGCGCGGCTTCGCGCCTGCTCAGACCCGCAGCCAGATGCCGCTCGACATTCTCAACAACGACGATCGCATCGTCCACCACAATGCCGACGGCAAGCACAAGCCCGAACAGTGTGAGATTGTTGACCGAAAATCCCAGCGCCGCCATGACGGCGAAGGTGCCGATCAGCGAGACGGGAATTGCGAGGATGGGAATGATTGCCGGACGCCAGCCTTGCAGGAAGACCAGAACGACGATCACGACCAGAATCATCGCTTCATAGATTGTCTTGATCAGCTCATTGACCGACTCCGCGATGAACTCGGTCGGATTGTAGCCGATATTATACTCAAGGCCTGGCGGAAAATCCGCCTTGAGCCTCACCATGGCATCGGAGATATTCTTGGCGGTCGCGAGTGCATTCGATCCGGGTCGCTGCGACACCAGCATCGCGACCGCGGATTTCTTCAAAAGGAAGCTGTTGGTTGTGTAGGCCAGCGCGCCGAGCTCGATTCGCGCCACATCGCGCAGGCGCACGATGCGGCCATCCTCCCCGGCCTTGATGATGATGTTCTCGAACTGGTGCGGATCTTTCAAACGCCCGGTGAAAGTGAGATTGGGCTGAAACGCGCGGTCGGAAATCGGCGGTTCGGCGATCTGGCCGCCCGCGATCTGCAAATTCTGGGCGCGGATTGCTGTGACTACGTCACCGGCAGTCATTCCAAGCGTAGAAATCTTCTCGGGGTCGAGCCACAAGCGCATCGAATAATCCCGCGCCCCGAAAATCTGGATATCGCCGATGCCGTCCAGTCGGAGCAACTGATCGCGCACCTGCCGGAGCGCATAGTTGCTGATGTAGAGCTGGTCGTAGGTGTCGTCAGGCGACAGCATGAACACGACCATCAGCAGGTCGGGGCTGTCTTTGCGTGTCACAACACCATTACGTTGCACTTCCGTCGGCAAACGGGGCAACGCGATCGCCACCCGGTTCTGAACCAGCACCTGTGCCTTGTCGAGATCGGTGCCCAGTTTGAACTCGACGGTGATCGTCAATTGGCCGTTCGAGGTCGCCTGACTGTAAATAGACAGCATGTTCTCGACACCATTGATCTCCTGTTCGATCGGCGTCGCGACGGTATCCGATACGGTTTGCGCGGACGCGCCCGGATATTGCGTGGTAACGATCACCGTCGGCGACGCCACCGGCGGGTATTCCGCGACAGGCAAGGTGGTGTAGGCGATCGCGCCGACAATCATCAGCACGATGGACAGCACCATGGCCAGGATGGGTTGGTTGATCGACAGACGGCCCAGATTCATGACTTGCCCCCGCCGGCCGGCTTCGGCGCATGCGGCGCGACCTTCGCTCCGATTCGCGCGCGCTGAAGTCCTTCGACGATCACGCGCTCATCAGGCGCAAGCCCTTCGCGGATGACGCGCAAACCACCATCGATGGGTCCAAGGGTGACCGGTTTTGCTTCCACCGTATCGTCGCCCTTCACGACAAAGACGATCTTGCGGGATTGATCCGATGCAATCGCGGTGTCCGGCAGCAGCAGCGCTTCGTAGGGAGCGCTTCCGATGACGCGCACGCGGGCAAACTGCCCGGGCAGGATCGACAGGTCCTGATTTGGAACCAGCGCGCGGCCGCGCAGGGTTCCGGTGCCGACGTCGAGCCGATTGTCGAGGAAGTCCATCTCGCCCTCGCGCGAGGGCTTGGTTTCGCCGGACAGGATGATCTGCACGGGGTTTGGCGTATCGCGCGAGCTTGGCCTCTTGCCCTCGAACCATAACCGGTTGTTTTTGAGATAGATCGATTCATCCATATCGAAATAGACATGGATCGGATCGAGCGAGACGATCGAGGTCAGCAGCGTCGCCCCGCTCTCACTCCCCTGCACAAGGTTACCGACTGTCACCAGATGACGGCTGACGCGGCCGTCGATCGGTGCCGTCACCTTGGTAAATTCTACATCAAGAAGCGCGCGCTTCAGGGCCCCCTCCGCCTGCATGGTAGCCGCTTGCGCCGCAGACAGCGCCTGGCGACGCTGATCCACAACGCTCTCGGAGACGGCTGACGTCTTAACTAGCGTTTCAGCTCGCGCCAACTCCCGCTCGGCCAGATCGACCTTCGCTTTGGCGTCAGCCAGCTGACCCTGCGCCTGCTCTGCCGTGGCCTGATACTGCCGCGGATCGATCACGTAAAGCAGATCGCCGGTCTTGACGAAGGCGCCATCCTTGAATTCGATACTCGTCACAAAGCCGGTCACACGCGCCCGGATCTGAACCTGCTGGATAGCTTCGAACCGGCCGGTGAACTCGTCCCAGTCCGTTACAGTCCGCTTGGTTGGTTGAGCGACCGTGACAGGCGGCGCACTGGCTGCGGGTTGTTGCGCCGGCTTATCGCAGGCGGTTAAAACTGACCCGACGGAAATTGCGACAAACACCAGAAGTGACTTGTTTCGTCCGGAGCGCCAGAAACCATTAGGGATCACATGTGATCTCATAACAGAGCTCCCTCATCGCCACTCGAACAGTGCTTTCATTCCTGTCGAACGCACACGTTATCGCGCATTGATGAACATCGCCAGTGTCCTAAATCGTCCAGCGATTTTGCCGCAGCCACTCATTTTCCGATTAGAGACGATCTTACTACTCCGCGCCGTCTTCCCACACCCGGGTTCTTGTCATTGATATACTACGAATATATGCTTGGGTTGATTGAGCGAGTTCTTGCCAATGGTGATGGATTGAAATCCAAGAAGGCTTCAAAGCGTGGAACCCAGAACCCAGAGATCGATGACGGTACGCTGACCGATCGTGCCTATCGCGAACTCGAGGAAATGATCGTCACCTTACAGTTGCCGCCAGCCACCGTGCTGTCAGAGCACACGCTTGCAACAAAGCTTAAGATTGGGCGCACCCCTATTCGGGAAGCGCTCCAGCGTCTCGCGAGGGACGGTCTCGTGGTCATCATGCCGAGACGGGGCATTATGGTCTCGGAAATCAATCTCCGGCTGCAACTGCGGCTGCTCGAAGTTCGCCGCGAACTTGAGCGGCTGATGGCGAGGCTGGCAGCCGAGCGCGCTACCCCGGAAGAACGTCAGGAGTTTGCGGAAGTCGCGAAGGGCATGCTCGCGGCTGCGGCCCAGGCAGACGACATCGAATTCATGCGGCTTGATCAGCGATTCAACCTGCTGATCGCAACGACAGCACGCAACGAGTTCGCCCGGCGCTCGATGGGACTGATGAACGCTCTCTCCCGCCGCTTCTGGTATCAGCACTATCAGGAGGTTGCGGATCTGCCCCTGGCTGCCAAGCTTCATGCCGCCGTTGCAGAGGCTGTCGCGGGAAAGAAGCCGAAGATGGCCGCTTCCGCTTCAGACAAGCTGATCGACTATATCGAGGATTTCGCACGCAAGACGCTCGACACGTAACCGGTAATCTACCGTTACCACGAATTCCGATGATCCTTGCGGGAGGCCAAACGGCTACCGCTTCAATCAAACACCACAACACTGCGAATGGCTTCGCCACGCTTCAGCGCGTCAAAGCCCTCGTTGATCTCTTCAAGAGAAATACGCCGTGAAATCAATTCGTCCAGCATCAGCGACCCATCAAGATAGGCCTGTGCCAGCATCGGAAAATCACGGCGTGGCCGGGCATTCCCATAACTGACGCGCCGAATGCGCTTTTCCTGCATCAGCGATCCCCAGCGGAACGATATATCCTGCTGAACATCGACTTTACCCAGCCAGATTACGTGACCACCAGGCCGAACGGCCTCGGTCGTAACGCGAAACGCCGCCGGGCTTCCGGCTGATTCGATCACAACATCCACACCACGCCCGCGCGTCTCGTGCTTTGCCGCCGCGACAGGATCCTCGTTCGAGGCGTTGACGGTGCTGGACGCTCCCATCGTTGTCGCTAGCGCGAGCTTTGCGGGATCGAGATCCACGGCGATGATCGCACCTGCCCCCGCCAGACGCGCACCTTGCACCGCCGCCAGTCCGACAGCACCGCAGCCGATCACCATCACCGTATCGCCATATGCAATTGCGCCAAGATTGAGCGCAGCGCCAACGCCCGTCATCACACCGCAGCCGATCAGACAGGCACGATCGAAAGGAATGTCCTTTGGCACCGGGATCGCCTGTTGATCGGGCACGATGCAGTATTCGCCGAACGATCCAAGAAACATCAACTGCTGAAGATTGCGCCCATCCGTCAGCGTTGCCCGGCTCTCGCCGTCGAAGGATCGCGCCTTTGGTCCTTCGCCAAGGTACTCTTCGCACAGTATCGGCAGATCCCGATCGCAATAGAAACAATGGCCGCAGTGCGGATTCCACGACAGGATAACGTGATCGCCCTTTTTGACCCCTCGCGCCGCAGGTCCAACCTCTTCGACAATGCCGGCCGCCTCGTGACCGAGCACGATCGGCAACGGGAAGCGCAACGATCCTTCGATCACCTCGAGGTCCGTGTGGCACAATCCGGCAGCGCGGATGCGCACAAGAACATCTGTCGGCTTCAATGCGGATGCAGTAACCGTCTCAATCACAAGCGGCGTTTTCGCAGCATGAAGAACAGCCGCACGGTATTGAAGCGGCATCTACGCGACCGCCTTACCGGGATTTCCGTTGCCGAGCGCCGTGAGTGCAGCATCGATATCGGACGATGCCATCTCCCATTCGTTGCCAAAATTCGCTACTACGCTCCGCATGAACGGATCGACCATCGTTTTCGCGGCGCCTGTATCGCCCAAATGGTCGACCAGCATCGCAAGCGCGAGCTGTCTCGGCTCCGGCCCTTCATAGCTCCACTCGAAGCCGTTTTTGGTGAACTCCGTGACATCCGTACGAGGATTCAGCGGCGCGCCATCGACAGTCACTTTCACGCCGTCGATTGTCCTGTCGCCTACATACCGCTTCATACTGCTCCCCTCATTCGTATCCGAGCCGAAAACTGTCCTAATGCGTCGCTTCGATCTCACCAGCGATCACACGCATCACATCGCGATCGCGATGCGCCTCGGCCAGCGTGCCGGAAAACATCAGTTCGCCACGTTCCAGCACGTAAAGACGATCGACATAGTCCGGAATGTGATGAACATTCGATTCTGCTATCAGCACACCCTTGCCCATGGCACGGATCGAGGCGACGCCCTCAGCGATCAGGGGGATGATGGCCGGCGATAGCCCCTCAAACGGCTCATCCAGCAACAGCAACTTGGGATCGAGTGTCAGCGCGCGGGCGATCGACACCATCTTGCGTTCGCCACCCGATAACTGCGCCCCGCCTCGCGCAAGGTACTGTCTTAACTTCGGGAAGACCGCATAGGCTTCCTCAATGCGCTCATTTGCGGGGCGGCCCGTCGGCCGTGTCCAGGTCGAGAGCTCGATATTCTCTGCGACCGTCAAATCGGCATAGACCTCGGATTCCTCCGGCGAGAAGCCGATGCCGCTCTGCGCAATCTTCCACGTCGGCAATTTCGTCAGGTCAGAGCCGTCAAAACTGATCTCACCCGACAGCGGGCGGCGATAGCCCATGATGCTGCGAAACGTCGTGGTTTTACCGGCTCCATTGCGGCCGACGAGACACACGAGTTCCCCTGCTGCGACGGACAGGCTGATTCCGTTCAGAATGCGACTGCCCTGAATATCCACTTTCACATTGGAGAGCTTGAGCATCAGGACGCCCTCTTCAAGGTCGGCGGACGCGTTCCCACCACCGCTGAGATCATTGCTGGATCTGCAAAGAATTGATCGGGCGGCATATCGGCCAGAACCCGACCCTCCTGCAGAGCGACAATCCGATGCGAATAACGCGCGACCAGATCCATATCGTGCTCGACCTGAACGATGGCTCGCACACCTGCCGCCTTAGCCGCTGTGACAAGAACCTCCATGATAGAGTGCTTGTCTCCGGTAGAGACACCGCTGGTCGGCTCGTCGAGCAGGATAACCTTGGGGTTGAGTGCGAAGGCGCTGGCAATATCCAGCAGCTTCTTCTCCCCCTGCGACAACGTCGATGCGACGGTATCCAGCTTGCCGCGGAGACCAAGGACCTCTGCGACACGCACCACATCCGCCTGGAGCTCGCTATCCTTCGACAGCGAACGAAATGGATTTGAGATTCGCTGCAGTCGCGAGGCAACAGCAACCGCCAGGGTTTCGCGCACCGTCAGCGCCGGAAATATGTTCACAAGCTGAAAGGCACGCGACATGCCACGCCGGGCCAGTTCAACGGGTCCGACACCCGCAATGTCTTGACCGAGAAAACGGACCTCGCCCAGGGTGGGCCGCAAAAGACCCGTGACAACATTGACCAGCGTGGTTTTTCCGGCACCGTTAGGTCCGACGATCGAGACGAATTCACCATCATCGACGTGAAACGATACGTCATGCAGCGCTCTGAATGCCCCGTAGTGCTTGGAGACACCAATCGTTTCGAACAACCGCGCACTGGTGGCCGGGTTTCCGCTGTCCTGGTGCATCACCTGTCTCCTGCCTTGCGGGAAGCGAGCATCTCGACGGCCCCCGACAGACCTTGCGGCAGGAAAATCACGAGCAGCACCAGCACGCCGCCCATCACGAAGCGCCAATACTGGGTGATGGCCATCACAAAGTCCTGCAGCAGCACAAATGCCAGCGCCCCGACGGCCGGACCGACAAAGGTCCCGCTTCCACCGAGAACCGCCATGAACACCAGATTGCCCGAGTGGGTCCAGTAAGCGAGTTCGGGATCGGCGAGACCCGTCGTAATCGCGAGAATGGTCCCGCCGATACCGCCATAAATCGCAGAGATCACGAATGCCGCAAGACGCATCCGGAAAATCTGCACACCGACGTAAGCGGCTTTGCCGGCGTTTTCGCGGATCGCTTTCAGATGCAGTCCGAATGGCGATTGGGTAATGCGCCACATGATCGCTCCCAGCACTGCGAGAAGCACGAGCACATAATAGTAAAATGGCCCGGTGAGAAACGCGGTCTTTCCGCCGCCCCATTCCATGCCGAACAGCAGCGGGCGCAGCACACGCATCCCCTGATCGCCACCGGTGACGCTGTAGAACTTGAACAGGAAGGAATGGAACAGCATGCCGAATGCAAGCGTCAGCATGCCGAAGAAAATACGGGTGTAACGCACGCAGAGCATACCGATGACAAGCGCAACCGCCGCCGAAACAACCGCGCTGGTGAGAACAATCAACTCAAAACTCAGGACCCCGAATTTCGATGTCAACGTCGAAGCGGTATAGGCTCCGACGCCAAGAAAAAGAGCATGCCCGAACGACAGCAGCCCTGTCGTGCCAAACAGCAGGTTGAAACCGAACAATGCGATGGCATAGGCAAAGAACGGCACCAGCAACAGAAGCGCATAAGGTGATGCCACCAGCGGCATAAGGCCCATCAGCGCAGTCAGGCCGATGAAGATCCAGAGTCCTTTGATGTGTGGCAATGAACGCCGTCTCGGGGCGGTCACGGACATGTCGAGAGATTGTTCACTCATGCCGTCACCTTGCCGAACAGCCCTGCGGGCCTGAGAATGAGCGCTGCGACGACAACCAGATAAACGGACAACAGCTCCATTTCCGGCATGATCGAAATCGATGCAGCCCGCATCAATCCAACAATCAGCGCACCGACAAGTGCGCCACGCATGCTACCTAGACCACCGATGACAACGACGGCGAAGGCTTCCACCACCAGTTCGACCGCCATGTCGAGCGAGGCGGCACTCGACGGAACAACCAATGCGCCACCTACCGTACCCAGCATGCAGCCCACTGTGAAAACAAGCGCAAAGATTTTCGAGGCGTTGACGCCGAGACCTTCGGCCATATCACGGTTTTCAGCTGTCGCCCGCACAATACGTCCGGTCTTCGTGCGCTGCAGAAACAATCCGAGCGCGACCGCGATGCCGATGCTCGCCGCGATCACCAGCAAATTGTAGGTCGGCACCTGCACACCCATCACATGCGCCGTGCCGTAAGCCATGTAGGCATTATCCATGGTGCGCGGTGTCGCGCCCCATGTGAAGCGGAAGACGTCCTGGAACATCAGTAGCAGGCCGAAGGTGAGCAGCAGCTGATAGCTCTCATCCCGGCGATAGACCGTACGCAGCACACGTTCGATCGGCAGCCCGACAAGGCCGATAGCAAGGCCTGCCAGAATCAGGACCGGAAAGAACATCATCGGCGGGAGCCCGAGCTTCATGGCGACAGCGACCGCCGTAATCCCGAAATACGCTCCCAAGGCATAGAAGGAGCCGCACGCGAGATTGACGATCTGCTGCACGCCGAACACGAGCTGAAGCCCAGCCGCCACCAGGAACAAGATGGCGGCGTGGAATACCCCGCCGAGGACGATATCGACGAGCGATGTCATTGCTTAGACCGGCAGTTTGGCGGTCTTGATCCATTCCCAGAAATCCGCTCCGGGCGGCTTCTGCAACTGATCCGCCTGGAATGTATCGATCGAAGCCAGCGTCGGGAAATCGTACTTGTTCTTATTGGTTGATGGCCCCTGATAGAACACCTGCTCCGCGATCTTGTCCTTGCGGAACCGGCCCTTGCCGCCGAGGCTTTCGACTTCGATGCCGGGCATTGCTTCGGCAACCATGTCAGGCGTCGGCCATTTCTTGGCGGCCTTTTGTGCCGCCTCGACACCGGCTTTGTAGCTGGCAAGCGCGAAATAGGCGCGGTCCGCTTCCCAGTGGGGAGCCTCCTTATACTTGTCCATGTAGTCCTGAACGAACGCCTTCTGCAGCGGCGACGCTTGCGGATGATCGAAGTAAAGCGTGTTGTGTCCGAAGATCACGCCTTCCGGCATGAACTCCTTCTTGAGCTGATTGAGCTGCCAACCCGCCGCAGGCAGCACGACCTTCACGCCATCAAACAGACCAGCGGCCGCGCCCTGCTTCATGAATACCGGCAAGTCGGCAAACAGCATTGAAGAGAAAATCAAATCCGGCTTGGCCGCCTTCAGCGCAGCGATATGCGATGTCAGGTCCAGCGTACCGACCTTCGGCCATTGCTCGGCAACGAACTCAGCCTCGACACCGTAGCGCGCAAGGATTTGCCTGAAGGCTTCCCAGTTGTTGCGGCCGTAGGAATAGTCCGGGTTGATACCGGCGACGCGCTTGAACTTGCCCTTGAAATGCTTCACCGCCAGCAGCGACGCCATGACGGCCTCACACTCGTTGTCGGTCGAGCGGAAGACGTAACGCGATTTCGGCATCACTTCCTTCACGCCGTCCTGCGTGGTGCCGTCCCACATGACAAGAAGCGACTGCTCTTCCTCGGCAACTGGAGCAACACCGAGACTGACGCCGGTCGAGATCAGGCCATGAACGCTCTCGACCTTCTCCTGCAGCACCAGGCGCCGGAAACGCTCGATGGTGTCCTTGGGATTCGTTTCTTCTTCAATGACCAGCTCGAACTTTCGTCCGGCGATGCCGCCGTCCTTGTTCATGCGCTCCGCAGCCCACTGCACGGCGCGGATGCCACATTCGCCGGCAGTACCGGCAACGCCGGAACGCGGTGCAATGATGCCGATTTTGAGCGGTTTGTCTTGGGCAATGGCCGGGGCAAACAATTGCGGCGCAGCAGCAACGGCAGCGCCTGCACCGGCGAGCTTGGAAAACGCGCGGCGGGTAAGCTTCATCTGATGTCCTCCCATGATCTATCAGCGCATCTGCCGTGCGCCCTTGCCATACCATAAATATATCAGAAACATTTCAGCAAGCGTTTTTTGCAGGGAGCGTCAACTTGCAGCAGATGATTGCCCGGCTAATAGATTGGTGATATGTCAGTCAGCAAATGGCCGGACAAGGTCGCCGGCCGCCCGGAAACAAAGGAGAAGGCGCCATGGAACTCACATCCAGCCCGATGACTGACCGGCAGCGAAAATACCGGGCGACCTACAGGGACCGTATCGCGGGCTGGTACAACGGCTGGCTCCACGCCTTCGTCATTTATGTCATCGGGTTCACCGCCCTCTCGGTCTATATCGCCAACATCAGCAACATTCGCTGGTGGGAATTGCTGATCGTCCCCGTGACATTCCTGGCGGCAAACTTCTTCGAATGGTGGATTCACCGCTTCGTCATGCATCGTCCGTCGCAGATCAAGGCGTTTCGCGCGATCTACAATCGGCACACGCTGATGCATCACCAGTTTTTCACCGAAGAGGAAATGCGCTTCGCCGACCATAACGACTGGCGCGTCACGTTCTTCCCTCCATATGCCCTTGTCACGTTTACGTTGATGTCGATCCCGCCCGCACTAGTGCTGGGCTGGCTCGTTTCACCAAATGTCGGCTGGCTGCTGATCTGCACCACGACATCAATGTATCTCATCTATGAATTCATGCACTTCTGCTGCCACGTCGATGAGAACTGGTTTGTGCGCAACATGCCTTTCGTCAACACCATCCGGCGTCATCACGCAGCCCATCACAACCAGTCGATCATGATGGAGCGGAACATGAATCTGACCTTCCCCGTCATGGACTGGCTGTTCGGCACCTCAGATCTCGATCGCGGCCTGATCGGCCATATCTTCAATGGCTACGATACCCGTTACATCCGCAAGAACATGCGCAAGACCTCGCGGACACCGAAACCGGAAACCGATGGTCAAGGCACAGGATTCGCCACGCCTGCCGAATAGCTGCAGCCGAAAACTGAACGGAGATTGGCATGAGCGCGATCGAGCCGAACTGGCTGTCGCTGATCTGGTTTGCCGGGTTGGCTACCGTATGCGGAGTTGCCTTCCTCATCGTCGCCGGCATGTTCCCGCTTCATGCCCGGCCCGATGCAGCGAAGTCGCCGTTCGTCACACTGCTTGTTCTCGGCAACGCGGCGTTACTCGCCATACTACTGGGCGCCACCGGGCTCTACGGATATCTTGAGCTGCGATGGACCACGCTGATCGTCGTCAGCGGCCTCATCTTCCTGTTTGCTCCGGCGCTGTTCGAGGAATGGCGATGGCCGCTACGCAATACCGCGGTCGAGCTATCCGTATTGATCGGCGTTCAAGTGCTGGCACTCGCTATCCTGACCAAGATCGGCGGTTCGGCGCTGGCGATCCTGTCGTGACATCCCGTCGACAAGGCCAAGGAAGAAATCAATGCCCGTAAAGATAAAACTGGTTCTGTCTTTTGTGGTCGTTCTCGTCGCGGCCATCACGTTCTACATGCAGCACGCGCTCGGTCACGATCGCATCCAATACCTCGTAGCATTTCTCGGGTTTGTGATGGTGTTCGCCATGTGGCTGTTCCCGGAGGTAAAGCGCGAGGAAACAGCGGGCGGCGTCCGCCGGGAACAACAGCCACGCGGCTGAAGAGGACGAATGTGGCTGCATGCACGCTAGGGAAACAGCCCGCGTGTCATTTTCGCGGCGCGTACGCGTTCAACACCGATCGCCATGGCCGCGGTTCGATTAAAAATCTTGTCGCGCTTTGCCCGCGCAGCCATTTGATCGAATGCCCGGTTGAGAATTTGATACTCGCGTCGCGTCACCTCTTCCTCTTCCCAGAACAGCTGTTGCAGATCCTGCACCCATTCGAAGTAGCTGACCACGACGCCACCGGCGTTGCATAAAATGTCGGGAATCAGAAAGATCTCGTCCTGGCGCTTCTCCAGTACAAGGTCTGCGTCCGGTGTTGTGGGACCATTCGCCCCCTCGGCGAGTATCCTGCATTGCAGTTTCCCGGCAATGTTCGCATCGATGACGCGTTCGGTGGCAGCCGGCACCAGAACATCGCAAGGCAGCGTCAGCATTGCGACCGGATCGCACTTCAGTTCCTCTGAGTAGCCGAGAAGACTGCCATGCTTTGCCACGTGCCTCATCAGGTCGGCCACATCCATGCCCGCCTGGCGATGCAGCGCACAGGTGTGATCGCTGACCGCAACAATTGTCGCGCCCATTGCCTGCAGTTCCGCCGCAGCGATCGACCCGACGTTTCCGAAACCTTGAATCACGGCTGTCGCGGTGTTCAGGCCGATTGAACGCTCAGTCATCACACGTTTGGCGAGGTGAGCGACGCCGCGCCCTGTCGCCTCGCGTCGCCCTAGCGTTCCGCCTGCGCTGACCGGCTTTCCGGTCACGATTTCCGTGACGGTGCGGCCCTGATACATCGAATACGTATCCATGAACCACGCCATCACCTGCTCGTTGGTCCCCATGTCAGGCGCCATCACATCGATATGAGGCCCGACAAATGGAATCATTTCTTGCATATAGCGGCGCGACAGCGATTCCAGTTCGTGCGCGGACAGGCTTGAAGGATCGACGCCGATGCCGCCCTTGGCGCCGCCATAAGGCAGCCCCACGAGAGCACACTTCCAGCTCATCCAGATCGCAAGCGCTGCAACCTCGCCGAGATCGACGCTTGCGGCAAAGCGCGTCCCTCCCTTGGTGGGGCCGAGCGTCAGATGATGCTGAACGCGGTAGCCTTCGAAGACCGCCGTCGATCCATCGTCACGGTGAATGGGACAGGAAACGACCACCGCGCGCTTCGGCAACAGCAGCCTGTCACGCTCATCCGCAGGAATTGCGAGATAATCCGCAATGACGCCGAACTGGTTGGCCGCCATATCGAAAACCGGGCCGCTGTAAACTGTCATTGACGTCTCATCGGCTTGGTCAACTGCGGAGATGGGCATCTCCGCAGCAACAAATCTGCTGATGTGGTCGAAGGGACAAGAATCAACGTATCGAGACAGCCTTCCTTATCGCACGAAAAAAATCTCAGCGCTCTCCTTGCAAGCTCCGACTCGCTAGATCCCGCCCATGCAGAGATACTTGATCTCGAGATAGTCCTCGATGCCGTACTTGGAGCCTTCGCGGCCGTTGCCGCTTTCCTTGACGCCGCCGAACGGTGCGATCTCGGTCGAGATGATGCCCTCGTTGATGCCGACCATGCCGTATTCAAGCGCTTCGGCGACGCGCCACACCCGGCCGATGTCGCGGCCGTAGAAATAGGCGGCGAGTCCGAACTCGGTGTCGTTGGCAAGGCGTATCGCTTCTTCCTCGGTCTTGAACCGGAACACCGGTGCAACCGGACCGAATGTTTCCTCGCGAAAGATCAGCATGTCCGGCGTCGTGCCGGTCAGGACCGTCGGCTCGTAGAACGTGCGGCCCAGCGCGTGGCGCTTGCCACCAACCGCAACCTTGGCGCCCTTGGCCGTCGCATCGGCAACGTGCTCTTCGACCTTCTCGACTGCAGCCATGTTGATCAGCGGGCCGATGGTAACGCCCTCGCCGAAACCGTCGCCGACCTTCAGGCCCCGCACTGCCTGCGACAACTTCTCCACAAAGGCGTCGTAGATGTTGTCCTGCGCGAAGATGCGGTTGACGCAGACGCAGGTTTGCCCGGCGTTGCGGTACTTCGATGCCATCGCGCCTTTGACAGCGGCGTCGATATCGGCGTCGTCGAACACGATGAACGGCGCATTTCCGCCAAGCTCCATCGAGGTGCGCTTCACGGTGGAGGCACTCTGCTCCATCAATTTCTTGCCGATCTCGGTCGAGCCGGTGAAGGTCACCTTGCGCACGATCGGGCTAGACGTCATCTCGCCGCCGATGGCCGTGGCCGATCCCGTCACCACGGAGAATACACCCTTCGGCACGCCTGCGCGTTCGGCCAATACAGCAAGAGCCAGTGCCGACAGCGGCGTCTGGCTGGCCGGCTTCACCACCATCGTGCAGCCTGCGGCCAGTGCCGGGGCAGCTTTGCGGGTAATCATCGCCGCCGGAAAATTCCACGGCGTGATCGCAGCGCAGACCCCGATCGGCTGCTTCAGCACCACGATGCGGCGGTCGGCCGTAAATGGGGGAATCGTGTCGCCGTAGACGCGCTTGCCTTCCTCGGCGAACCATTCGATGAAACTCGCGGCATATGCGATCTCGCCCTTGCTTTCCGCCAAGGGCTTGCCCTGCTCGGCGGTCATGATCGCCGCGAGATCGTCCTGATTGGCCATCATCAGGTCGAACCATTTGCGCAAAACGGCGGAGCGCTCCTTCGCCGTCTTGGCGCGCCAGGTCGGGAGCGCGGCATTTGCCTGTTCGATGGCGCGCTTCGTCTCGCCAGCGCCCATGTTGGGCACCGAACCGACCAACTCACCATTCGCAGGATTGTCGACCTTGATTGTGCCGCCGCTATCGGCCGCGACCCATTCGCCGCCAATGAAGCAGCCGTCACGCAACAACGAAGCGTCTTTCAGGGTGAGTTTTGATACCTTGTCCAGCATGTTACGAAGCCTTGTTGATGGGCGCGATTAGCGTTTCGCGCAATTTGAAGCAAGCGATCTTACCAGAACCGGTGCGCGGAATCTCGTCCGGAAACAGCCGAAGCCGGAAACCTTCTAAGACGGTATGGCCCCATGGCAATGATCGAGAAGGTCCTCGGTTCCCATGCTTGTTCTATCCCGCGCAACTGCAAACAATGCAGGGCACCTCACCGCAATCGATCACATGCACGATTGTGTTGACGACTTCTGGCGGCCAGCGAGCGTGGAGCCGCTCCCGGCGAGGTCGCATATGTATCGGCGGAAGAGTTGCCGAACTTGCGCGCGTCCGTTTCGCACGAGCATGCTCGGCGCAAGCGGCAGCCGCGCGTCAAGGGGAGCACACGAACTCAAGCTGCCCGGCGCCTGAAGCGCTGGCTATCAAGCACGAAGCGTCTGTCGCGGCCAGGCTATCGGCAACGGCGAACACGCACGCCATTGACCCACACCGTGCGGCAAACGACCGCTGGACGAACGACCACCGGACGGCGGACGACGGCTGCTCCCCGGGGTCCAACGCAGCCTGCACGATAGACTCCGCGGGCACAGACGACCGCATTGGCGTCAGTGGTCACGACAGTCATCGTTCCGCCAAAAGCCAGCACAGCGGCCGCAATAAGCAAGATCGTGCGCATGATTACCCTCCCACAATACCTGGTTGATCCTGGCGCAATTTTCCCGAACAAATCCCACGCACCGCCGGCTACTTCTTCTCCGCGGCGGTCAACACCCTCTTGCAATCGGGGGTAAGCTTGTCGCTCGACTTGGACAGACAAGCAATGACCCGCCCGCCTCCTGGCGCAACACCTTTGCAGAATTTCTCATAATCCCCCATGCATGCGCTGCGCTGTTCCGCCGTCAGATCCTGCGCATACGCAGCACCTGACAAGCCAAGAAGAGCAGCAATCAAGATCGTGCGCGTCATGTGTACATCCTTTCCGTTGTTAGCAGCTCAAGTCAGGTCAGTGAGGTTCTTGCTTCTTTGCTGCTCAGCCATTGTACTCGAACTCCGTAAAGTCCCAAGCAATACGCTCAAACCGAATTCATTCATCCGATACCGGCCTTTGTCGTGGGGGAAAGACCATGCAGGATATCCGAAGCAAATGGCTTACGTTTTACGCTGAACATCTCGAACAAGCCTCAAAGGAGATGTTTAATCACGTCGAAAAAATGATCGTCGCGACATTGATCATATCGGCAGGCGCACATGTCTCCAGCACCGACCCGGCCATACTCCTGTTCGGCTATTTGCGTCACAGTCTGGTTGGCCGTGGAGTCGAGCTATTTGGTATCATCCTTCTTATTCTCAATTTCCTCGACGGCTTCTACAAGCTCACAAAATTGAGTTGGCATGTCGCGTATCTGATCATCATGTCCGTTTGTTACTTTGCTTTAAGCGTCCGACTGGTCCAGTTGATCCTGGCTTTTCGCGGTGAATAGCGTACCGCACATCAGATCTTCGCAAGCAAAACGATCCAGGAAACGCTCTATCGCGCGGCAAACTGAGCGAGAACATCCTTGCATGCCGGTGAAAGGTCAGCCGCTCGCACGGCCAGACACTGCACGATGCGGCCGCCGCCGGGCGCAACGCCTCCGCAAAGCATGCGAACATCTCCGCTGCACGCAGATCTCAGGACAAACAACTCCTCGCGTGGCCGCATGGGTCTCAGCACCAAGGCAGGCGCTGGAGCTGCCGCCGCTCCGGCAGGCGCCGCAGCGGTGACCGGCGCACCACCCGCGGCTGGCGCTGCTCCACCACCACCCACTGCGCTGACCGCCTTCTGGCAGCTTGGCGAAAGTTTCGGCATGCTCTTCTGCAAGCACTGCAATGACGCCTCGCCGCCCGGCGGCACGCTCGCGCAATTCTTCTGATAGTCGGAACGGCAGGCACTGCGCATGGCAGCGGTCTGCGCATCGGTCGGCTTTTGTGCCGGTGCACTCGCGGCCGCCTTGGGAGCAGCAGCCTTGGGAGCATCAGCCGGTGTGGCGGCTTTCGCCGGTGCGGGAGCCGCAGGCGTTGGTGCGGATTCCGCCTTGGGCGCTGCAGCGGCCGGTTCGATAGCATTCACGGCCTGCTTGCAGGACCCGGAAAGCTTCGACATGTTTTTCTGCAAGCACTGTAGCGAAGCCGCGCCGCCCGGCGGCACACTGGCACAGTTCGCTTCATAGTCCGAACGGCATGCAGAGCGGATCGCATTGCGCTGTTCATCGGTGGGCTGCTGGGAGGCGGCTGGCATTGCAATCGTGAGAACGACCACCGCTGCCAATGTCCACAGCGCCGCAACACGCTTCAACGTGTTGATCATTTGAAAAAATCCCTATTGTTGTTGCCGAATTTGTCGCGCCAACTAGAATCAACTGGAAAAAATGACGGGAAAATCCACGCTAACCGCATCATTTTCGTTTTTGAGTTCCACCGCAAGCAGATTGTTGTTATTCCTAGCTGGCGGACGCAATTTTTGATCGAGCGTACTTCCGCTGAAACATCATGAGCCGAGGCATCTGAATGAAGTCTGCTTGTCCGACCTCGTTCACCGCGCTCTTTGCTGCTGTTGATCGCAGAGCACACAGGGCCCCCCGTATCCTTCTGGCCATATTCGCGTTCGTCACGCTAACTGCCTGCGAACAAAATAGTTTTGTGGCCCCACCGCCGGCTAAAGTCGATGTCGGGCTGCCTGTGCAGCGCACCGTCACCCGCTACCTGACGGCCACCGGCAATACCGCTCCCTTCAAAATCGTCGATCTGGTCGCCCGTGTGCAGGGTGTTCTTCAATCGATCTCCTACGAAGACGGCGCCTTCGTGAAGCAAGGCACGACGCTGTTCACGATCGAGCCCGAAACTTACAAGCTGAAACTTGAGCAGGCACAGGCCGCCGAGGCCGGCGCGCAAGCTTCGTTGAATCAGGCCGAAGCCGACTTCAAGCGCCAATCCGATCTGGTTACGCGGCAGATTGTGTCGCAGGCAACTCTCGAACAGTCCACATCCTCGCGGGATAATGCGCGAGCCAATCTGCAGCAGGCCCAGGTCAACACCAAGATTGCGGCGGTCAATTACGGCTATACCAATGTCGTCGCGCCATTCGACGGGATCGTCAGCGTGCATCTCGTCTCGGTTGGCGAACTCGTCGGTGTTTCGTCGCCCACCCAGCTTGCCACCATCGTCCAGCTCGATCCGATCTACGTAAATTTCAACGTCAATGAGCAGGATGTTTTACGGATACGTGCGTTCGCCGCACAGAGGGGGCTCACGCCGAAAGACCTGAAGGAGACTCCGATCGAGGTCGGGCTTCAGACCGAAAGCGGCTATCCGCACAAGGGAAAGCTTGACTACGCCGCGCCGACGATCAATCAGGCGACCGGAACCCTTGCGGTACGAGGTATTCTGTCAAACACCGACCGCGTTTTGCTGCCGGGATACTACGTGCGCGTGCGCGTTCCGCTTGATCAGCAGAAAGACGCCCTGCTCGTTCCGGATATCGCATTGGGCAGCGATCAGGCCGGACGATATGTCCTTGTGGTCAATAACGAGAATGTTGTCGAGCAACGCAAGGTCCAGACCGGCCCCCTCGAAGGTGATCTGCGTGTGATTGAGAGTGGCCTGAAGCCTGATGAACGTGTCGTGATCGCCGGCTTGCTGCGCGCCATCCCCGGCCAGAAAGTCGATCCTCAACTGCAAAAAATCGAGCAACCTCGCGCGTCTGCGAACTAGGACGGGCCCATGATCTCGAAGTTCTTCATCGAGCGACCCGTTCTTTCCAACGTCATCGCCATCCTGATGATCCTGATCGGCGGTGTGGCATTGTTTAGCCTTGCCGTCGCGCAGTACCCCGACGTGGTGCCTCCGACCGTGCAGGTCACGACGCGCTATCCAGGCGCCAGCGCCAAGACCGTCATCGATACCGTCGCGCTGCCGATCGAGCAGCAGGTGAACGGCGTCGAGGATATGCTCTATATGCAGTCCTATAGCGGCGCCGACGGCACCTACTCGCTCACGGTGACATTTAAGATCGGCACCGATCTGAATTTCGCGCAGGTGCTGGTCCAGAACCGGGTCTCCAGCGCCCTGTCATCCCTGCCCCAATCGGTGCAGACTCAAGGTGTTACGGTCCAGAAGAGATCGACGGCAATCTTGTCGTTCGTGACACTGACCTCTCCGAACGTCACGTACGACAGTCTTTATCTGAGCAACTACGCCACCATTAACATTCGTGATGAGTTGTCGCGCCTTCCCGGAGTCGGCAACGTCACCGTGTTCGGCGCTGGCCAGTATTCGATGCGGATCTGGCTTGATCCAAACAAACTGCAGGCACTGGCGCTGATGCCTCAGGATGTCATTCAGGCGATCCAGCAGCAGAGCCAGCAAGTCACGGCAGGCCAGGTCGGAATGCCGCCAACACCGCCCGGGCAGGCATTCCAGTACACACTCAACATCAATGGCCGGCTTGACGACGTCACCGAGTTTAACGATGTGATCGTCAAAACCGGCAACAATGGCGATGTCACCCGTGTTCGCGACGTCGGACGCGTTGAACTCGGTGCTCAGACCTATAGCCAGATATTTTCGCTCGACAAGAAGCCCGCTGCCGGCATCGGTGTCTTCCAGTCGCCCGGTGCGAATGCACTGGAAGTCCAGCAGGCCGTCACGAAAAAAATGGACGCCCTGGCACGCGGCTTCCCGCAGGATATCAAATTCGATATTCCGTTCGACACCACCAAGTTCGTATCGGCCTCGATCCATGAGGTCTACAAGACGCTGATCGAGGCGGGCTTTCTGGTCCTCATCGTGATCCTTGTGTTCCTGCAGGACTGGCGCGCCATGCTGGTTCCCGCAACAACCGTCCCGGTCACCATTATCGGCGCCTTCGCCGCGATGGCCGCGCTCGGGTTCACCATCAACCTGTCGACTCTGTTTGCGATCGTTCTCGCCATCGGGATCGTGGTCGATGACGCGATTGTCGTCGTCGAGGGGGCCGCTCACAACATCGAACAAGGCATGTCCGGCCATGATGCGGCGATCAAAGCGATGGACCAGTTGTTCGCGCCGATTATCGGCATCACGCTGGTGCTGGTATCCGTGTTCTTGCCGGCCGCCTTTCTGCCGGGGCTGACAGGACGCATCTATGCGCAGTTCGCGCTGGTGATTGCCGCGACAGCCCTGATCAGCGCGATCAACGCGGCAACCTTGAAGCCGACGCAATGCGCACTGTGGTTGCGGCCCCCGGTCCCGCCGGAGCAGCGCAACTGGTTCTACCGCGGCTTCAACGCGATCTACGACCGGCTCGAGAAGCGCTACGCCGCCCTGATCGGCCGCATGGTCGCACATAGCAATCTTTCGGTGATTGTTGCGCTGATCCTGATCGGCATCGGCGGCTACGGCCTGTCCCGTGTGCCGACCGGCTTTATTCCCATCGAGGATCAAGGTTATTTGCTGGCGGCCGTCCAGTTGCCGGATGGGGCATCGCTGGATCGCACCCAGCGCGTTCTGGATCAGGTCACCGAGATATCAAGCAAAACACCCGGCGTTGCGCAGGTGATCAGCATCGCCGGGATATCCGCGCTTGATAACAGTTCAAGCCTCGCCAATGCAGGCGTCTCCTATCTCATGTTGAAGGACTGGGATGAACGAGGTGCCGGGGAAGATCTGCGCTCCCTCGTGATCGGGCTGAACAAGAAGCTTGAAGCTATTCCGGAAGCGCGGATTTTCGTGCTTCCGCCACCGCCTATCCAGGGGATCGGCAATGCCGCGGGCTTCGCCATGCAGGTCGAGCTGCGTGACGGAAATTCCGATTTCGGTAAATTGCAGGCCATAACTCAGGCCGTCGTCGCCAATGCCCAGACGCAAAGCGCCTTGCAGCGGGTTAACTCACCGTTCCGCTCCATGGTGCCGCAATTCGACGTTGAGGTGGACCGGATCAAGACCCAGACACTGCACGTCACGACCGATCAGGTGTTCTCGACGCTCGCATCCTATCTGGGCGCATCCTACGTCAACCAGTTCAACAAATTCGGCCGCACTTTTCAGGTTTATGCCCAGGCGGATTCGCAATTTCGCCTGACCACCAAGGATATCGAGAACCTGACGGTTCGTAACCAGCAAGGTGCCATGATCCCGCTTGGCACCATTGCCACCATTACGCCGACGGTCGGCCCCTCACTCATCAGTCTGTATAATCTCTACCCATCCGCGACCATCATCGGGTTGCCAGCTCAGGGCTACAGCTCCGGTCAATCGATGGCGTTGATGGAAAAGATCGCCGAGAAAACCTTGCCGCCGGGCACCGGATACGAATGGACGGCGATGTCGTATCAGGAAAAGGTTGTCGGCAGTCAGATCTACTTCGTCTTCGGCCTCGCCTTGCTGCTCGTCTATCTGGTATTGGCCGGACAATATGAAAGCTGGTACGCGCCGATCGCCGTCATTCTGGCTGTGCCGCTGTCGTTGCTCGGCCCGATGGCCGTTCTCACGGGACTACGAATCGAGAACAATCTCTACACGCAAATCGGATTGATCCTGCTGATCGCCCTGTCGGCAAAGAACGCCATCCTCATCGTCGAAGTCGCACTCGAGTTGCATGTCCGCGACCGGAAGCCCCTGCTGGAGTCCGCCGTCGAGGCTGCGCGGGCGCGGTTCCGGCCTATCTTGATGACATCGTTCGCTTTCATTCTTGGCGTGGCGCCATTGGTGTTCGCCACCGGTGCCGGTGCAAGCGCGCGCAAATCAATTGGCATTACCGTGTTCAGCGGCATGATCGCGTCCACCTGCCTGGCGGTGCTTTTCGTTCCGACGTTCTTCGTCATCGTCCAGCGGTTCGAGAACTGGCTCAGTGAGCGGAAGGAAAAGAAGGTCGGTTCACAGGCGATGGCGCAATCCGACCTCTGACGTTATGGGAAGCTACATCTCCCTCACCCGGTATCCGATCCCCGGTTCCGTCAGCACCACGCGAGGATCATCCGGCTTGTCCTCGATCTTCTGCCGAAGCTGACCGATATAGACCCGCAGATACTGCGTGTCCTCAGTATGTGCAGGCCCCCAGACAGCGGCGAGAATTTGCCGGTGCGTGACGACGCGGCCTGCATGCCGCGCCAGAAAGGACAGCAGATCGAACTCCTTCGGTGTCAACTTTAGCTCCGCCCCCCCGCGCGTGACACGATGACGAACGGAGTCTACCTCCAGATCGCCGACGCGAAGCAAGGGCGTCTCGGCCTTGCGCTGCAGTCGATGGCGCAGTGCCGCCCGCATCCGCGCCATCAGCTCACCGACATTGAACGGCTTGTTCACATAGTCGTCGGCGCCAAGATCGAGAGAATCGATCTTCTCGGCTTCGCGTTCGCGTGCCGACAGCACGATGATCGGCACGTCCGACCACTCCCTGACACGGCGGATGACATCCTTGCCGTCGCCGTCGGCGAGCCCAAGATCCAACAAAACAATATCCGGGGTTTCGGCGGCAATTCGCTTGATTGCGTCAGCGACAGTGTCGGTGCTGCTCATCTCATAGCTGTTCGCTTCGAGTGCCGGCTTGAGGAATCGCAGGATCGCGGCCTCGTCGTCAACAACCAGCACACGGGCTCTGGCAGTCATGCCTTCGAATCCTTTCGCGGAAATGTCATGATGAAGCGGGTGCCGTGGTTCTCAGCAACAGGGCTCTCCGCCCGGATTGAACCTCCATGCGCTTCCATAATGCCCTTGGCAATGGCAAGCCCAAGCCCGGTCCCCTGCCCGCCGTCGGTGCTCACATTCAGACCGCTCCCCTTTACGAAGCGGTCAAAGATACGCGGAAGAACATCGACAGCGATGCCAAGCCCGTTGTCTGTCACGCGCAGCGAAATTTCATTGTCTGCTGCCACGGCATCGATGACGATATGTGTATGCTGCGGGGTGTGAAGCACCGCATTGGCGACGATATTACCAACGGCTTGTTCGACCAGTATCGCGTCGGCACGCACCAGCGGCAGATCGGCCGGCAATTCGATCGCCAATGATTGCCGAGCGCCACGACGACGCACCGCGCTGACGACACGCGCAACGACGTCGCGCAGATCGATCCAGTCGTTTCGCAACTCAAGCGCACCCGCGTCGATCCGCGTGATCGCCAGCAGGTTGCGCACCATTTCGTCGAGACCTTCAGTCTCCTGCTTGATCTGTCCGAGCAAATCGTTCTTCGACGCTGCATCGAGCTTGTCGCCGTAATCGAGAAGACTCGTCGCAGACCCAAGTATCGACGACAGCGGCGTGCGAAAATCATGGGAAATCGAAGCCAGCAAGGTATTGCGGACCCGCTCGGCCTCGGCGGCGGTCTTGGCGTCGACCATTTCGCCTGCCAATGACGCCCGCTCAAGCGCAGCCGCCGCCTGTCCGGATAAGGTATCCAGCAAGGCTCGCTCCTCCGAGTCGAGCGGCGGCGCATCTTTATCTGTAGCAACGCCAATGGTTCCCAGCACCTTGTTGCCGATCCTTAGCGGTGTAAAAAGCCAGGGGATGATCGGGAGCGTTCCGGTATTTCTGCCTGCGGGCTCGGCGTGATTATAGGCCCAGCGCGCGGCCGTCATCGCCGCGGCATCGAGCTCGTCCTCCGGCGGCCAGGCCGCGGTTAGCGTTACATCGTCATCCTTTGCCAGCAACACCACGACCGGTCGCCTCAAGCTGGTGTGAATCTCGCTCGCAGCGCCCTCCGCAACATCAACGGAGCTGGCCAGTCCCGACAGCCGCCGCGTGAACTCGTACAACCGTCGTGTTGCCCGCATTCGGTCCGCCGAAACACGTGCCTGTTCGCGAATCCTGGCCGCCATGGCAGCGCTGGTAATCGCGACAACGAGGAAAATGACAAGCGCGAGTAATTCATAGGGCTCGGCAACCGTCAGGGTGTGCAGCGGTGAAATGAAAAAGAAATTGTAGGCGAGGAACGACAGGATCGACGCATAAACCGCCGGCCAGATGCCGAAATTCATCGCGCTAAACAGCACCGCAAGCAGGAACACGATAGAGAGGTTCGGAATAGGCGTCAGCCTCGTGAGAACCTCGCCAGCCGCCACAGCCCCGCCGACTGCAGCAGTGGCGTAGAAAAAATGCAGTGAGTTCAACTTTACCAAAGACCAGCGTCGTCGCGGCCGCGGCAGTGACCCCGCGGCATCAGCCGCTCGCGTGACCAGATGAATCGCAATGTCCTGGGTTCTCCGCACCAACTCGTGCGGAAGCGAGCGCCGCAGTAATTCGTTGATAAAGCCCCCGCGCGCCCTGCCAACCACAATCTGGGTTACGTTCTCGAACTTCGCGAACCGCAGAAGTTCAGCCGGCATGTCGGCGCCCGTCAACGTCTGCGTGTCAGCTCCAAGGCTCTCGGCAAGCTTAAGTATCTCGTCCAGCCGCTGGCGCGCGACGCTGTCGATATAGGCACCCGGCCGCTCCACTGTTACGGCGATCCACGGCGCATCCATCAGATCGGCGAGACGTTTGGCTGCACGCACGACGCTCGGTGAGATCTGGTCGGGCCCGACACAGGCAAGAATGCGTTCGCCCGCCGCCCAGGGCCCTTCGATCGCCTGCGCCTGCATGCTTTCGACAAGGGTCGCATCGACACGTTCGGCCGCTCGTCGCAGCGCGAGTTCGCGCAGGGCCGTGAGATTCTGCGGCTTAAAGAAGTTATCGACAGCGCGAGCGGCGGTATCCTGAACGTAGATCTTGCCTTCAGCCAGGCGCCTCAACAACTCGTCCGGCGGAAAATCGACCAGCACGACCTCATCGGCCTTGTCGAAAACCTTGTCCGGCACGGTCTCGCGCACCCGCACCTTGCTGATCTTCTGAACAACGTCGTTGAGACTTTCCAGATGCTGGATATTCAGCGTCGTCCAGACGTTGATCCCTGCCCGCAGCAGTTCGTCGATATCCTGCCAGCGCTTCGGATGACGACTACCGGGCACGTTGGTGTGCGCGTATTCATCCACCAGCAGAAGATCCGGTCTGCGCGCGAGAGCTGCATCGAGATCGAACTCGCGCATCACCTGATTGCGGTAGACGATCGGCTTTCGAGGCAAAACCTCGAATCCGTCGATGAGTTGCTCGGTCTCTCGCCGGCCATGCGTCTCGATCAGCCCGGCGGCAATATCCTTGCCTCCGGACTTCTCACTGCGCGCCGCCGTGAGCATCGCGTAAGTTTTGCCGACACCGGGGGCCGCGCCGAGGAAAATCTTCAGTCGTCCCCGCCCTTCCTTGCCCGCGAGGGCTAACAAAGCGTCAGGTGAGGCCCTCTTCTTCTCCTCGCTGGACATTCAACTCCTCGGTAGCTGCACTCACGAACCCATCTTATCCATTGCAAGGTTCAACTGCAGCACATTTACGCGAGGTTCACCCAGAAAGCCGAGACTGCGCGTCGCGACCATCCCATCCACAAGCGAGCGAAGTCGCGCTTCCGGCAAGCCCCGCGCTTTCGCAACCCGCGGCACCTGAAACAGCGCCGCTTCCGGGGAGATATCCGGGTCAAGCCCGCTTCCCGACGTGGTCACAAGGTCGACCGGGACGGCCGCCGAGGAATTCTCCTTCTTCAGGGCCTCAACGCCGCTCGCGAGCCGCTCGGCCAGCACCTTGCTGGTCGGGCCGAGATTCGAACCCATTGAGTTCGAGGCATTGTACGGAGCCGCGGTGGTCTTCGAGGAGTCCTGCGGGTCAGGCCCGGTTGTCGCCGAAGGTCGGCCTTGGAAATACTTGGCTTCCGTGAACTGCTGCCCGATCAGCGCAGAGCCGATCACCTTGCCGTCCTGTTCGATCAGGCTGCCCTGGGCCTGATAGGGGAACAGCACCTGCGCCGCTCCCGTCATCGCCAGCGGATAGATCAACCCGGTGATGGCCACAAGACCGATAAGGAACACAAGTGCGGGACGAATTTCTCTCAACATGACTAAACCTCTCAAGCCAACTTCAGGGCTGTAACCACAAGATCGATCGCCTTGATGCCGATGAACGGCAGGATCACACCGCCGAGCGCGTAGACCAGCAAATTCCGGCGCAGCAACGCAGCCGCACCGACAGGACGATACTTCACACCCTTCAGCGCCAGCGGAATCAGGCCGATGATAATGAGTGCGTTGAAGATGATTGCCGACAGAATCGCGCTTTGCGGAGTCGATAGCTGCATCACGTTCAACACGCCGAGTTGCGGATAGAACGCCACAAACATCGCCGGAATGATCGCGAAGTACTTCGCCACATCGTTGGCAATGGAGAATGTCGTCAGCGCTCCGCGCGTCATCAGCAATTGCTTTCCGATCTCCACCACCTCGATCAGCTTCGTGGGATCGGAATCAAGGTCGACCATGTTGCCGGCCTCTCGCGCCGCCTGGGTGCCGCTCTGCATGGCCACGCCGACATCCGCCTGCGCCAATGCAGGGGCGTCGTTGGTGCCGTCACCGCACATCGCGATCAGGCGTCCGTTCGCCTGTTCGCTGCGAATGTAGCGCAGCTTGTCTTCCGGTGTCGCTTCGGCGATGAAATCATCAACGCCCGCTTCGGATGCGATGGAGGCTGCCGTCACCGGATTGTCGCCGGTGATCATCACGGTTTTGATTCCCATGCGGCGCAGAGCTGCAAACCGCTCCTTCACGTCAGGCTTTACCACGTCCTTGAGGTGGATCACGCCAAGGATACGCCCACCATCTGCCAATCCGAGCGGCGTGCCGCCCGAGCGAGCAATCCGATCAACCGCGGCACGGAATGCAGGCGGTTCGGCGATATCCCCACCCGCCTCGTCGCGGGCAAACTTCAGAACCGAATCGATTGCGCCCTTGCGCAGTTTGCGCGTGCCAATATCGACCCCGGACAGGCGCGTCACAGCCGAGAAAGGAATGAATGTCGAACCCTTTGGCGCCTCTTCACGTTGAACGCCATACTTCTCAGCTGCCATCGTTATGATCGAACGGCCCTCGGCCGTCTCGTCCGCGTCGCTCGCAAGCAACGCAGCTTCAGCCGCTTCACGTTCCGTCACGCCCGGCACGACGATAATCTCCGTCGCGAACCGATTGCCGAAAGTAATCGTGCCGGTTTTGTCCAGCAACAACGTATCGACGTCACCAGCGGCCTCGACTGCACGTCCTGACATCGCCAGCACGTTGAAACGAACCAGGCGATCCATGCCCGCGATTCCAATCGCGGACAACAGCGCGCCGATAGTGGTGGGAATCAGCGTCACAAACAGTGCGACCAGCACCACCACCGAGATCGAGCCGCCAGCATAGGCGACATAGCTCGGGATCGTGGCCGTCGCGAACACGAAAATGATCGTCAAGCCGATCAGCAGAATGTTCAACGCAATCTCGTTTGGCGTTTTCTGCCGCTCAGCGCCTTCCACCAGCTTGATCATACGGTCGAGGAACGACGATCCCGGCGATGACGTAATGCGGATGACGATACGGTCGGAGATCACTGTGGTGCCGCCTGTGACCGCCGAGCGGTCACCGCCGGACTCCCGGATCACCGGCGCCGACTCACCCGTAACTGCAGCCTCGTTGACCGATGCGATACCCTCGATCACCTCGCCGTCGCCGGGGATGATATCGCCCGCCGTACAGACAACAAGATCTCCTGCTTCAAGCTGGTCGGCAGACACTCCTTCATAGAGCTCATCGTTGTCGGCCGACAGAAGCCGCTTGGCGCGCGTTTCCGTTCGGGTCTGCCGCAGCGTATCGGCCTGCGCCTTGCCGCGCCCTTCCGCGACGGCTTCGGCGAAATTGGCAAACAGCACGGTAAACCACAGCCATATGGTGATCTGCAGTTCAAACGCGATGTTCTCGGCGCCGATGACGATGTCGCGTATCAGCAGCACCGTCGTCAGCAGCGTGACCACCTCGAGCACGAACATCACCGGATTTTTGGCGAGTGTTCGCGGATCGAGCTTGACGAACGCCTGACCGATAGCCGGCAGGACGATGGACGGATCGAGCAGCGTCGTTGCCGATACGTGTTTACGCAGTTTCGCGGATTCCATAACGTTACTCCGAGGGAGATAATCTAGAACGAGCCGCCGGCCAGCATCGCGAGATGCTCGGCGATGGGGCCCAGCGCCAGCGCCGGAAAGAAGGTGAGTCCGCCGACGATCAGGATCACGCCGACCAGCAGGCCGACGAACAGACCGCCAGTGGTCGGGAACGTCCCGCTGGACACCGCTACGGTCTTCTTCGCGGCAAGCGACCCCGCAATGGCCATCGCAGGCACGATCATCCAGAAGCGTCCGACAAACATCGCGACCGCACCCGCCAGGTTGTAGAATGGGGTGTTGCCTGTGAGCCCACCGAACGCAGAACCATTGTTCGCGGCCTGCGAAGTGAACGCATAGAGCACTTCGCTGAAGCCGTGCGGACCGGCATTCCCCATCGACGCAACCGCCGGCTCATAGACCACCGCGATCGCGGTCCAGCCCAGCATCATCAGCGGCAGGATCAGGATGGCAAGCATCGCCATTTTGACCTCGCGCGCTTCGATCTTCTTGCCGACATACTCCGGCGTCCGGCCGACCATAAGACCTGCGACGAACACAGTGATGATGACAAACAGCAGCATCCCGTAAAGGCCTGCGCCGACGCCGCCGACGACGATCTCGCCCAGTTCCATGTTGATCAGCGGGATCATGCCGCCGAGCGCCGTGAACGAGTCATGCATTGCGTTGACCGCACCACAAGAGGCGGCAGTGGTGACAACCGCAAACAATGCGGATGCAACGATGCCGAACCGGACTTCCTTGCCTTCCATGTTGCCGCCGGACAGGCCAAGCGCCTGCAAAGCAGCCGTGCCGTTGGCTTCAGCCCAGTAGCAGACCGCGACGCCGACGATGAACAGCACGCCCATAGCCGCCAGGATCGCCCAGCCCTGCCGCTGATTGCCGACCATCCGGCCGAAGACATTCGTCATGGCCGCGCCGAGAACAAAGATCGCCAGCATCTGCACGAAGTTGGACAGCGCGGTTGGATTCTCAAACGGATGCGCAGCATTCGCGTTGAAGAAACCACCCCCATTTGTGCCCAGCATCTTGATGGCCACCTGCGAAGCCACAGGGCCAACCGCGATGGTTTGCTTCGCGCCTTCCAGCGTTGCCGCATCGACATACGCGCCGAGCGTTTGAGGCATGCCCTGCCACACAAGAAACAGCGTGAGCAGCACGCAAATCGGCAGAAGCACATAGAGCGTGCCGCGGGTGAGATCGACCCAGAAGTTACCGACGGTCTGCACCGAAGTCCGCGAGAATCCGCGAATCAAGGCAACCGCGATGGCAATGCCCGTCGCAGCCGACAGGAAATTCTGATGTGTCAGGCCCAGCATCTGCACGAGATAGGACATCGTGCTTTCGCCGCCGTAGTTCTGCCAGTTGGTGTTGGTGATGAAGCTGACGGCAGTGTTCAACGCGAGGTCGGGCGCGACTGCGGACTGGCCTGCCGGATTAAATGGCAGCGCACCCTGCACGCGCATCAAGGCGTACAGCAACACGAAGCCGCCGACATGAAACAGGAGTATGGCGAACGTGTAGGCAAGCCAATGCTGCTCGCGCTTTTCGTCAACCCCGCCAACGCGATACAGCGCCGATTCAACCGGACGCAGGATCGGCGACAGGAATGTGCGTTCGCCAGCGAACACGCGGGTTATATAGCCGCCGATCACAGGAGTGAGCGCGACGAGGACGATACAGAAAATGATGATCTGGGCCCAGCCGATCATTGTCATGGCGGACTCCTAGAATCGCTCGGGACGCAGCAAAGCGTAGGTGAGATAGACAAGCAGCCCCGCTGTTGTCAGCGCGGCTAGCGAATAATCAATGGACATGAGACGCCTCTTTAGAGCCGGTCGCAGGCGATGGCGTAACCCATCGTCAGGATGAAAAGGCCAAAGACGATGGCCAGCATGAGCAGATCGAGCATGGAAACTTCCCACAAATGATTGGGCTTCCATGCAGATAGGCCGCGGCGCATAAGGAAACGATGCGAATTGCCGGGGTGGCGTATAAAGAAACAATAAAGATGGGAGGGATTGGCCGACGAGGCGGCAACTCGCGAGGACGCTCCCCGGCCCCGGTGGATGACCACCGACACTCGCAAAGGGGTCCGCGTTTCCGCTAAAATGTTGTTCGTAAAGGCGTTACTTTGCCCGGCTTCTTCAGCCCGGTTTAGCGCAAACTATCCGCGCGCTTGAGCGCGGCCACGAGGTTTTCCTCGGTCACCGCCCCGACAAACTGCTTGAGGTAGGGCGCTTCGGCGATCGAACGCTGCGCGATGGTCCGGATGCCGTCCTGCACGTCGCCCGAGAACCCGAGGTCCTTCAGGCTCGTCGGCAAACCGACCTCCCGATAGAACGCCACTATGTCGGCAAGGAAATCTGCCGACCGTTGCTCGAGGCAAAGTTGCGTCAGGAGACCGAATGCAACCTGCTCACCGTGAAGCGACGCATTAAGCGACGGGAGAGCGGAAAAGCCACGCGTGAGCGAGTGCGCGATCGATAAGCCGCCGCTCTCGAATCCGAGGCCGCTGAGCAGGATCGTCGCCTCGACGATATTCTCAAACGCCGCGTCAGGCTCCCTGCGGTCGACTGCCTTGAGGGACGATATCGCGTCCCGCCGGATCACCTGATAGCACTGGTCGGCAATCGAAACCGCGAGCGCGGCAGGCCGAGCCTTGTAGAAATTCATGCCGCCGGAATTGAAGCACTGCTCCGCCTCGAACTTCTTCGAGAGCGCGTCGCCGATCCCCGCAACAAAGAAACGGCGCGGCGCACGCGCGATAATCGACGTATCCACCACCACCGCATCCGGATTCGTCGGCATCATCCGGACTTCCTTCAGGACGTGATCGTCGGTGTAGACGATCGCCAGCCGGCTGGTCGGTGCGTCATTCGAGGCCACCGTCGGCACGACGATGATTGCCCCTCCCCGCAGGATGCGAACTCCCTTTGCGGTATCGATCGCCTTGCCGCCGCCAATCGCGATAATGACATCGCTGTTAGCCGCGCCAGCCTTGGCAGCCATCGTATCGATCTGGTTTGCGGAACACTCGCCCGAGAACTCAGCCAACTCCAGGCCATCGACGCAGGGTTGAAGCAATGCGGTGAGCTGCTCGCGCAGAGATTCCATCACGGCCACGTCTGCAACGATAAACGGACGCCGGCCATAAAGCGGAACCAGCGTCGCAAGTTCATTCAGCGCGCCCGGACCCTGAAGATAACGGTGCGGTCCCCCGAAGGCTCGAATGGTCATTGGTCACCCCAGAAGAAGTCGCGTTTGCCGCCATCCATGCAGATCAGCGCGCCATTGATAAACGCGGCCTGAGTGGAGCACAGAAATGCGATTAGCGAACCCACCTCGTCAGGCTGACAAAACCGGCCGAGAGGATTCTGCCCGGCGATAATCGCTCGCTTCTCTGCAGAGAAGCCGGCGATCAGCGCAGTCTCGACATAACCTGGAGCAATCGCATTGACCGTAATTCCTGCGCTGCCGACTTCCTTGGCCAGAGTCCGCGTAAAGCCAATAACCCCCGCCTTCGCGGCCGAATAGTTCGTGACGCCGGGGCGGCCGCCGCCGGTCACGTTCATCGACGACGTGTTCACGATCCGTCCGAAGCCACGTTCGCGCATCAGCGGGACCGCATACTTGCTGCACAGAAATGTGCTGCGCAGGTGCGTCCGGACAATGATGTCCCAATCGTCGAGCGACATGTTTTCGGCAAGGCTGCCGAGATGCCGGCCGCCTGCGCCAGCGTTGTTCACCAGAATGTCGAGATGCCCAAGCCCGCGATGCGCTTCGCGGACAACGGCTTCCGCACCCGCTTCCTCCGAGACGTCACCGATAGAGACAACCGCCTTCGTTCCTGCCGCCGTCAATTCAGCGACTGTGGCTTCGGCGGCCTCGCGATCGATGTCGTTGATCGCGATGGAGCACCCTTCGGCCGCAAGAGCCAGCGCCTCAGCCTTGCCGATGCCCCTCGCCGCGCCGGTCACCAGCGCGGCCTTGCCCTTCAATCCGAGATCCATGATTAACCCTTCACAGCGCCGGCACCGAGGCCTTGAATAAAATACTGCGTCAACAGCGCGAACGCCGCGAACAGCGGTAGCGCGATCAACGTCGATCCCGCCATGATCTCACCCCAGCGCAGATCGAACGACCCGACCATCGAGGCAAGCCCCACCGGCAGCGTTTTGTTGGCATCGCTGCCGATCATGATCAGCGCGAAGGTATAGTCGGTCCACGACAGCAGGAACGAGAAGATCGCCACCGTGATCAACCCGGGCAGCGACAATGGCAGAACAACCCGCAGGAAGGCGCCGAGCCGCGTGCAGCCATCGACCATCGCGGCCTCTTCCAGCTCGAACGGCATGCCCTTGAAGAAGCCCCACAAAAACCAGACGCCAAGCGGCAGCGTCAGCGTCAGATGCGATGCAATCAGGCCAATCAAGGTGTCACTGAGGCCGAGGCGCGCGAAGATCGTGAACATCGGGATCGCGATCAGAAGCGGCGGGAACATGTAGGCGTAGAGCATCGCGCCCACGATCAGCTTCTTGCCGCGGATACGCTGGCGCGTCACGGCGTAGGCGATCATGATCGAAAAAACCATCGTTACGACGACGGTGACCACAGCGACGATGACGCTGTTCATGAAATGCGTCGGATAGTCGGTCAGTTCGAGCAGGTTACGATAGTATTCCAGCGTGAACGGACCCGGCATCAGCGAGACCGTGCTGAGCAGGCTTGTTGGCTCACGCAGACTGGAGATGAACATCCAGTAGATAGGGAACGCCGAATAGATCGCGATGACGATCGCGGCGCCATAGAGGCTCAGCCGGGCAGGAAGCGATTTGACGGCGGCCATTAATCGTCCTCGAGCGGGAAGAAGCGGAAGTAGAAGAACACGGCTACCGACAGGATCGCGAAGGAAATCGTCGCGATCGCAGCGCCCCCGCCGATGTCGAACAGGCTGAATGCGTGGCGATAGGACAGGATCGCCAGATGCTCGGTCGATCCGACCGGCCCGCCTCGGGTCAAAAGCCAGATCACGTCGAACTTGTTGAACATCCAGATCGCGCGGAGCAGAACGACTACGGTCAAAATCGGCTTCAGCATCGGCAGCGTAATGTGGAAGAACCGCTGCACCGCCGTGGTGCCGTCCACCCGCGCAGCTTCGTAGAGCGATGTGGGAACGGTCTGCAATGCTGCGAGGAAACAGGTCGTGACGAACGGCGTCCACATCCAGACGCTGACGAGGATGACGGACGTCATCGCCGCACCTGAACTCTCGAACCAGTTTACAGGCGGCAGCCCCATGGCGGCGATGGTCTTGGTAATGATACCGATGCTGCCGTCCACCATCCACTTGAATGTGAGGATTACGACCACGGTCGGAAGCAGGTAAGGAAGAATGGAGAGTCCGCGAACAAAATTGCGACCCGGGAACGTCTCATTCAGGATCAGGGCAAAGCCGATGCCGAGCACTACCTGAAGCACGATCGACCCGGCTGAATAAACGACACCATTCCAGAGCGCACGCCAGAATTCCGGCAACTGCATAATCGCGATGTAGTTGTCGAGACCAACCCATTTGGGTTCACCGACAAACGAGTCGAGCTTGTAGAAGCTCAGACTGATGGCATAGGTTACCGGCGCGACGATCAACACGAGCGTCACCAGCAGTCCAATCAGCAAGAAGCTGTAGATCGTCGCTTTCGAACTCAAGTTCGTCTTTCCGGGGAAAAGCCCGGCCGGGAGCATCCGGCCGGGCAGTTGGCAAACGCGTTTCTTATGCTGTGAGCTTGCGCATCTTGTCGCCAGCCGCCTTGACGCAGTCGGCCGCCGGCATGTTCTTCAGGATGCGATTCTGCAGCATTTCGGGGATCACAAAGCCCTCGAAGACCTTACCCGGACGCAAGTCCGGCGCAGGACCTTCCGTATCGACGGACGTCAGGGTCATCGTCTTGTCGACGATAAAGCCCTTCATGGTCTCCACCGCGTCCTTGTGCTTCTCGATCAGCGGGTGAGCACGCCAGCGGGCGTCCTCGTAGACGTCGAGGCGCGGCGGCTGGAAGTGCAACGGCGCGGTGTGCAGGAAGTTGATGTACTGGTGCTCGGTGAACCACTTCATGAACTTCATCGATTCGCTGGAGTTCGGCGTCTTCAGCACCACCCAGCCGTCATAGCCGTGGTTGACCGCCTTCGCCTTCCCTGCGCTGTCCATGTACGGCATGATTCCGTACTTGGTCGCGAGAGCCGGTGATGTGCGCTCAAGCGCCTCGATGATGCGGCCGGCATAGGCCGTGTGCCCCACCTTGTCCGAGGAGAAGTTGGAAAGCACTTCACCGAAGCTCGCCTGGCTCGTGCCGGACGGCATGGTCTTGTAGAGGTCAGCGAAGAAATCGAGATAAGCGGCGACCTTCGGAGCGTTGGCCGCATTGTCGATGGCGACATTCCACTTGTCGTCGAACAGCTTGACGCCTTCAGCCCACATGAAGCCCGGCGACAGCCAGTTGGTCGCGCCATTGCTGCCGATCGGGAACAGCGCGCCGGAGCGGCCATCTTCGTTCAGCGCCTGTGAATTCTTGAGCATGTCGGCCCAGGTCTTGGGAACGCTCAGGCCCTTCTTCTCGTAGAGATCCTTGCGGTAGTAGATCCACGCCAGATTGTAGTCGTAGGGATACCAGTAGGTTTCACCCTTGATGGGGAAGAGAATCTTCGGACCCCACTTGTGCTTGCTGGTCAGCTCGGTCAGCGGCATCAAGTGCCCTTCGGCCTGCAACAACAGGACGTGGCCGACGAACGCAAATGTCGCGATATCGTAGGGCTGACCGCCGCGCAGCGAGGTCGTCACCTTGGTGAAGGCATCGTCGAGCGGCACGGAGTCGACGATGATCTGCGTGCCGAACTGGCGTTCGTATTCTGCGCAGGCAACCTTCAGCGCGCGGATGCTGTCGATGGACGTTTCGGTGTTGAGGAAGCGGATTGTCTTCTTGCCCTGCCCCCACACCGCCGGTGCGCCGAGCGTGCCCGCCGCGATCCCTGCGCCGATTGCGCCGGCGCCCTTGATGAGCGTGCGGCGGTCGATACTTTTTCCGTTCTTAGACATTTCCTTGTCTCCCATGGCAAATTCACTGTTGTGAATGTTCGTTTTAGTTTCTTGGTCGCCTAGATTCTTTGTCCCGTAGATTTCGAAAACAGATGCAGCCGCCCGGCCTGGAGCCGGACGGGAATTCGCTGACCGAATTTCCAGTTATCGACGCGGTCGGTGAGAATGCGCAGACGTGCGCCGCTTACTTCGCCGATGCCAAGAGTCTGCGCGCCGAGTTGCTCGATGACGCCGACCTCGAATGCGAGTGCATCCGGACCTTCGCCGAGTCCGATATGCTCAGGCCGGATGCCGAGCGTGACGTCCTCGTTGACCGCTTTGTATTCCGGCGGCAGTGCAATCCGCAGTGCTCCGCTCTCGAATGTGCCGTTGGCAGCCCGCCCCTCGATCAAATTCATTTCCGGCGATCCGATGAACCCGGCCACGAACAAATTGACCGGGCGATCGTAGACTTCCAGTGGCGCGCCGACCTGCTGTACGTGGCCGTCGCGCATGATGACGATGCGATTGGCGAGCGTCATCGCCTCGACCTGATCATGGGTCACGTACACCATGCTGGTGCCGACCTCCTGATGCAGCCGGGCGATTTCCTCGCGCATGCGAACGCGGAGCTTTGCGTCCAGATTGGACAGCGGCTCATCCAGCAGGAATACTTCGGGCTCGCGCACGAGAGCGCGGCCAAGTGCGACGCGCTGCATCTGGCCGCCTGAAAGCTGCTTCGGCTTGCGCTTCAGGTATTCATCGAGGCCGAGCATCTTTGCAGCGCGCTGGACCCGCATATCGATCTCCGCCGGATCCATCTTCCGCATCCGCAGACCGAAGGCGAGATTTTCGTAAATCGTCTTGTGCGGATAGAGCGCGTAGTTCTGGAACACCATCGCGATATTGCGATCCTTCGGCTCCAATGCGGTTACGTCACGATCGCCGATGAATATCTTGCCGGAAGTGATTTCCTCAAGACCAGCCATCATCCGCAGCGTTGTCGATTTTCCGCAACCCGATGGCCCAAGGAATACAACAAATTCACCATCACGAATCGTCAGATCGACGCCATGAACGGCGACCACCGGACCATACGCTTTGCGAACTTTTTCGAGTCTAATCTCTGACATAGATCACTTGTTCTGGCCGGCTACGAAATCGTGGATGCGATGATTGATCGGCGCGAGCGCCTTCTGAATATCGCGGTAAATCGGGAAACCCTGATCGTAGATGGCAGCGCGTGCCGGATCCGGCGTCGCCCGCGACACGATCTGGACAACTTCCGCTGCCGCACGTTCGTCCTTGAAGACGCCAATGCCGACGCCCGCGAGCAATGCGGCTCCGTACGATGCATCCGCGACCGCAGGGAGTTCGACGGTAATATTCAGCACGTCGGCGACGATCTGCCGCCACAGGGAGCTGCGCGCGCCTCCACCGGTCAGGCGCGCGGTCGTGAAGCCAAGCTCCTTGGACTTCATAACCTCGAGGCAATCCCGCAGCGAGTAAGCCACGCCCTCATAGAGCGCACGGACGAAGTGGCCACCGCTGTGATTGAAACCCGCTCCAACAAAATCTGCTCGTAGCAGCGGGTCCCAGTATGGGCTGCGCTCGCCGTTGAGATAAGGATGGAAGAACAATCCTTCCGAGCCGGGACGCACCGCAGAGGCGCGCGCATCCATGGCGTCGAACACCGCGCTGCCGTCTTCGCCCTCGCGGCGGAAGAACGTATCGCGCAGCCATTTGTGCGCCGATGCGCAGGAATTGGTGGCGGCGATGACGTACCAGTGGTCCGGCACGACATGGTAGTAATTGATCAGCGAAAAATCCGGCCTCGCCTTGGGCGATAGCACGTTCAACGTCGCGGCCGTCGCCAGCTTCACGACGCCGATGCCTTCGCGCACCATACCTGCACCGAACGTCTCGGCGGCGGTGTCAGACGTGCCGCAGACCACTGGCGTGCCTTCGGCAAGACCCGTCGCCTGCGCGGCTTTCGCCGTCACCTTGCCGACGACGGTGCTCGGCTTGACGATCGGCGGCAATGTCGCCATCGGCCAGCCGATCATGTCGCACAATTCCTTGGACCATTCGGCGGTCTGCGCATCCAGCATCAGGGTGCCGAGCGCATCGATGGTGTCGGTTTCCCACGTGCCGGTGAACTGCGCGCGCAGCCAGTCCTTGGCGACGTAAAGCCGCTTCACCCGCGCAAACGCTTCCGGTTCGTGGTTACGCAGCCACAGCATCTGCGGCAGCGTCCAGGTCGGATTGGCGCGGTTCGCCCCGATTTCGAGAATGCGCGCGTCGGCCTTATCCCGAAGCTGCTGCGTCTCTTCACGGCTGCGCTGATCGTTCCAGAGGATGGCTGGACGAATCACGTGGCCGTCGGCGTCCTCCAGCACTTGCGTGTGTGCACCGGCGGAAAACGAGATCGCGGCAATATCCGAAGCCGGACGGCCCGATGCCTTGAGGCCGCGACGCAACGCATCACAGGCCGCAAGCCACCAGTCATCCGGGTTTTGCTCACTCCAGCCGGGATGCGGCGACGATGTCGCGACCGGCGCCGACGCTTCGCTGACCAGCGAGCCATCGGCCTTGATGATGCTGATCTTGAGCGAGCCCGCGCCGAGATCAATACCGACCAGAAGAGGATCAGACGCCGCCATAATGCGCGTCCTCCCCTGCAGCGGGACGGAAGTGTGCCATGTCAATCACGGCGAATGTCTTTCGCATTCGCACCCGCACGCAATCCGATCTTGCCGGGATTGAACAGATTGCCGGGATCGAGCGCATCCTTGATCGATTGCAGGACTGCCAGGCCGGCGCCGAGTTCGCGCTTCATCCACGGATTGCGGAACAGACCTGCGCCGTGGTGATGCGCAATCGAACCGCCATGATCGAGCGTTAGTTGCTGCACGGTATCCCATAGCTTCTGGTGAATAGGCAACGCTTGGTCATCCGGCATCGGAGGCAGCCGTACCGTCATGTACTGGCACGCGCCTTCGGGATAAACATGCGACCAGTGCGCACCGAAATGTATCCCCGGATAAATCGCGCGCACGGCGTTGCCGATGGCGTCATACATCGCGGGAATCGCGGACCAGTTACCGGTCACCTCAATAGTGTCGTTGAAGTAGCCCGCGTCATGCCATTTCTGCGAGTAGGCCACGTAACGGTTCTGCTTCCAGTGCTGATACGGCCCGTCGGGTCCGACCTCACCACCCTGAGCGGCAGCGATTTCAAGCGCCATGCTCTGCTCGGCCGTCACCATCGGCTCGCTGCCGCAAAACTGCAGCACCGCGAGAAACGGCTTGGTCTTGAACAGCGCGATATCCTTGGTCCGCTCGTCGCTCTCGACGCGGTCATAGAGCCGCACGATCGTCGGGCGCAGTTCGGCCTGCATGATCAGACGCGCGCTGTCCAAGGCTGCCTGCAGCGACGGGAATGCGAGCACCACGCCGCGCTCCACGGCCGGCTGCTTGAAGATACGCAGCGTCGCCTCGGTAATGATTCCGAGAGTACCTTCGCTGCCGATCATCAGGTCGCGGATGGATGGACCGACCGAGCGGCGCGCAACAGGCCGCACTTCCAGCGGTGTACCGTCCGGCAGCACGGCCTTGAGGCCGACGACGATGTCCTCGATCTTGCCATAACGGCTGCTTAGCTGTCCGCCGCCGCGGCAGGCCAACCAGCCGCCGACAGTCGATATTTCGATGGACTGCGGCAGATGTCCGCTGGTGTATCCGGCTTCGTTAAGCTGCCGCTCGAAATCAGCGCCATTCATGCCGGCCTGCACGGTGACAACCGCATCGGTCGGATTGATGGAGACGATCTTGTCGAGCCGGCGTGTGTCTACCATGATCTCGCCGCCCAGCGGGATCGCGCCGCCGAGCACACCGGATCCATTACCATACGGGATGATGGGAACGTTGCGCGCCTTCGCAAGCTGAACGATGCGAACGATTTCATCCTGATTGGCGGGACGCACGACAAGGCGCGGCACCGCACCTGCAACTGCACCCGCGCGCTCGCGAAACACTGCGAACGGAAGCCGGTCGCGCGCATAGCCGAGCCGCTCGTCGAACGACGACAGGATGTTGCCCGGTCCAACGATGCCGCCGAAAGCGCCCGCGAGATCCTGATCGACCGTGTCGCTTTTGCGACGCTCCGCAATGGTGTCTTTAGTCACGACAGCCCCTCTCCGGAGGCCAAGTCCGCCACGCTCACTCGGTACGCTCCCTGGCAACA
>JAUSAX010000080.1 GCA_030652315.1 Afipia sp.
CAACAACAGGGGCGATGGCGCGTGGCTGTTTGAAAACTGGATATGAACCGACTGAGACACGACAGCATCGTCGATGTCATGGCCGGGCATAGCCGTTCGAAGAACGGCGTCGCTTCCGCTCGCCTATGCCCCGGCCATCCCTATTGTCGAAGCACCGTGCCTTGTTCATCGGGATCACCGGGACAAGCCCGGTGATGACAGGAAGGTAAGCGTGGTTATGGGTCCCCGCTTTCGCGGGGACGACCGGAGAGAGATCACGCGCAACGCCTCAAAGCAGATTACGTACAATCCCTCGACACACGCGGTTCGTTATCCTGAGGTGCGAGCACTTGCGAGCCTCGAAGGATGACGGCGGCACGAACCGCGCATCCTTCGAGGCTCGCCGCAAGCGCGGCTCGCACCTCAGGATGGCGCGACGACGGAAGTGAGCCAACACCCACCATGTCCTCCCCGCGAAAGCGGGGGACCCATACTCCCTGGACCATCGATCTTGTCGCGGTCGCGGGTCAAACTCTTCAGAAACCCGCTCAGTTCAGTTTCCGTTCATGCGCGCTGCGGCTTGATGCGAAGAGAACATCGGAGGACGCATCATGGATCGCCGCGTTTTTCTCAAGTTCGCGTTTGGTGCCGCCGCCGCAGGAGCCGCGGCGATAACAGCCGCGCGCGCCGCGCCGCTTGCGCCGCAAGCCCTCATCGACAAGCCGCCAGAGCCGGACCAACTCCCGCAAAATGCCGTCGCCAACGACGACGATCTGAACGAGACGCAGGTCGAGCAGGTCCGGTGGGGACGCCGCCGCCGCGGCTGGGGCCGTCGTCGCTGGGGATGGCGCCGCCGCCGCTACTGGGGCTTTCGCCGCCGACGTTACTGGCGCCGCCGCAGGTATTGGGGATGGCGTCGCCGCCGCGTCTATCGCCGCCGTTACTGGCGTCGCCGCTACTGGTGATGAGTTACCGCATCATTCGTTGAACAGATGAGCGCGCTGTCATTCGTGCGGAGAGAGGCAACGGGTCGCATGCGGAGACGGAACAATCGGGCGCCACACCGCGTTCGTTCGACTTGCGGGACAGTCGTGCCGTGAAACGTTCGCCTCACAAGGAGAAGAATTGAAATGGAACGTCGTGATTTTCTGAAGTTCGCGTTCGGCTTCGCCGCCGGCGCAGGAGCTATCGCAGCCGCCGCCACAGCAGCGAGTGCTGCGCCGATGCTGTCCCCGCATCATGACATGATGAACGGCCCGAAGCCCGAACCTGACATGGCGGCCAAGCCCGCTGTTGCGGATCAGGACGATCTCGCGGGTGCCGAACTTGAGCAGGTGCATTGGCGCCATCGCCATCACCGGCGCCATCATCGCCGTCATCACCGGCATCACCGCCGCCATCACCGTCGGCACCATCGTCGCTGGTAAACAGCGGTTGAAATAGAAACCCGGCTGGGATTCAGCCGGGGTTTCGTTTTACGGGTACAGTTTTGTGCTTATTCGCGCCGGCATTTGCCGGCGAGGTTGCGGCGGTATCCGACCTGGCATTTGCGGGCGAACATCCGCATCAGTCTCGGTCCTTCCGGCTGCGGACGGCAGACCCCGCTGGAGAGGCGATGAAATCCGATGCCGCATCCGTCCTTCACCGCTAGCACATCGCCGCGCGCGGCGGCGGCCGGCGAGGCGATCGGCATGGCCTGCGCGGCTCCTGCGCCGAGCATCGCAGTTGCGAGGACGACTGCCGCACGAAACGTCTTCATCGTCGCCTCTCTCAGCGATCAGAGCTTCGGCGCGTTGCCGAGCGGGGTCTTGTTCAGGGCTTCGTTCTTCTCGGCTGCGAAAGCGTCCGCGTCGATCTTCGCAGCGCTGATGATCTGCTTGAAGTCGATCAGCGTGAATTCGGCCTTGCTGACGCGGTCCGGTGTGATGCCGGGCGAGATCTCGACGCTTACGACACCGTCGCAATTCGCGCCCTTGGTTTCAGCGGCCAGCTTGTCGAGCGTCTTGTCCGATGTCTGCGCGCGCTTCAGCACGGCCACGCAGCTTCCACGTCCGTTGGCGTCATTGAGCGCGACCGCCGCCTTGGGGTTGATCGGGGCGTTGAGCGCATCGAGCGCGGAAGCAGGGGTGTACTTCTGCTTCACCGACATCAGCTTGCCATTCTTGTAGAAGTAATACATGCGTCCGTCGCCGATTACGGTCGGAGCGCCGTACTTCGCGGTCACGCGCTCGATCATTTCCGCCTTGGAGGGCTGCTTGCCGGAGGCAAAGCCCAGATCGCGCGCAATGTAGTAGGCGCGGTTGGCGCTCGCGGGCGACGAGAACACCGCCATCATCGATTCGCCGGGATGGTTGCTGGTTGCGGGAGATACGAATTTCATCAACGTGACATAGGTCACGTTGGTGCCGCCGAATTTTTGCTGCGCGGTCTCCGGCTTCACGCCCGGGTGGTCTCTCAGGTAGGACTCGAAAATCGGAGAAGCCTTGCTGCCTTCGATGTTGCTCGACAGGCCGACGATGTCAGGCTGGAGCTTTGCGGAAAATGCAGTTTCGGGTGACTTCGGCCTGATTTCGTAAGCCCGGCCGGTGGCCGGAGCCGTGACCGAAAAAAGCGCGACAAATGCGACTAACCCACTGCGAAACATGGAACACCCTGTCAGAAAATCGGGACATTGAAAGCGCGAAAAGCGCGGCGAATTACGCCAATTTTTGCTCGGCGCTGTCAACTGCGGATTGTTGCATTAATCGCCCGGCGCGCCGAACAATGCGTTAAAGCGTGTGGTGCCTTTTGGCGAAAACGTCACCACGCGGTTGCCTTTTTCGCGCTTGGCCCAGTTCAGCTCGTAGAATCGCGACAGGATCGCCGCACCGAGCGATCCCGCGAGATGGCTGCGCCGCACGCTCCAGTCGAGGCAGGTCTTGCACAAGGGGCGGCGCGATCCACCGAGGGCCGGCAGGTCGATGCCGAGATCGGCGACAAACCGCTCACCCTGGGGCGTGAGCGCGACGTTGTCCTTCTGCGTGCGCAGGAGCTTCTTCTCCGTCATGGAATCGAGCATCCGGACGCCCAAATCGCCGGCGAGGTGATCGTAGCAGACACGGGCGCGCCGCAGCCCGGGGTCGGCTGGTCCGGTCCGCACCCGCAGATGACCGGCGCGGGCGGCGAGCCCCATCAATCCTTCCAGCACAGCGGCGACGTCAGGCCCGGAGAGCCGGAAATAGCGGTGGCGGCCCTGCTTCTCGGGGACGACGAGATGTCCAGCCTCAAGCTTGGCGAGATGCGAGCTCGCGGTCTGCGGTGTGATGCCGGCTTCCTGTGCGAGCTCGGTCGCGGTGAGGGCGCGTCCGCTCATCAGTGCGGTCAGCATGTTGGAGCGGGCGGGATCGCCGACAAGCGAGGCGATCATGGCCATGTCCGGTCCGGCTTTCATACTTCGATCCTAATCGAAGCGTTGAGAGCAGGCAACGGTCTAGGCTCTCCTCCGATAAGGGGAGTACGTCATGACCATTACCGTTTTCATTCGCTACCAGCTCGATCCGTTCAAGCGGCATATGTTTGAAGCCTATGCGCAGCGCTGGCTCACCATCATTCCGAAATGCGGAGGCGATCTGCTCGGCTACTGGATGCCGCATGAAGGTACCGACAACATCGCGTTCGGGCTGATCTCGTTTCCGAGTCTGGCGGAGTATGAATCCTACCGCGAGCGGTTGAAAGCAGATGCGGAAGGCGTTGCAAATTTCAGTTTTGCGCAGGAGCACCGGTTCATCCTCTCCGAGGAGCGAGCCTTTCTGCGGCGGGTGCAGGGCTGACACCCACGTCATGCCGATTGATTCCACATGGCATCAGCGGCATCGTCGGCCGCGGCGCCAAAGACATCGAAAACAATATCGCCGGGGAGGACAAGGAATGCCGATTTCAATAGCCCAGAAGCGCGCGGATTTCAGAAAACTTCACGAGAGCGGGTGCTTCGTGCTGCCCAACCCATGGGACGTGGGCAGCGCCCAACTCTTGCAGGGAATGGGATTCAAGGCGCTCGCTTCGACAAGTTCAGGCTTTGCCTGGTCGATCGGGCATCCCGACAACAAGGTGACGTGTGACGACGTCCTGGCGCATTTGAAAACGCTGAACGATGCCACCGATCTGCCGGTGAATGCCGATTTCGAGGCAGGTTTTGCGCACGATCCGGCAGGTGTTGCAGTCAACGTCGCGCGCGGCGTCGCGACCGGCGTGGCCGGACTGTCGATCGAGGACTCGACTGGCGATGCGTCGGCCCCGCTCTATGAGATGACGCTTGCGGTGGAGCGTATGCGCGCGGCCCGTTCCGCGATCGATGCGGCGGGCGGCGATGTCGTGCTGGTGGGGCGGTGTGAGAGTTTTCTTATCGGTCAGCCCGATCTCAAGGCCACCATCGCGCGGCTGATCGCCTACGCGGAAGCTGGTGCGGATTGCCTGTATGCACCGGGCATCAGGACCAAGAAGGAGATCGCTACGGTTGTGAAAGAACTCGCGCCGAAACCGATCAACGTCCTGATAGGTAGTCCCGGGCTGACGGTGGCTGAACTGGCTGATCTTGGCGTGCGGCGGATCAGCGTCGGTGGCGCGCTCGCACGCACGGCATGGGGCGGGTTTTTACGCGCGGCGCGCGAAATCGCCGAGAACGGATCGTTCGCCGAACTCGCGCAGGCCGTGCCACACGGGGAGATCAACGGCTTCTTCGCGAAAGCCGCCAAGGAGCGGAAATAGCGGATCGCAAGAGAGCGGGCACCCGTGAGGATGCCCGCTCTGACTTTCAAGCCTTCGAGGTTGGGCTTGGAGGTTAGTTGCTTGACGGTGCGCCAGTCGGAGCAGCGTTGTTCTGCGGGGTTGCCGGAGCCGGGTTAGCCGCTGGCGGAGTAGCGGGCTGCGCAGGGCGCATTGCCGAGCCGGTGGTCTGGCCAGCCGGTGCGCGCGGTGCCTGCGCGGTGCCGCTTGTCGACGGCGAAGCCGGTGTCGTTTGCGCGGTAGGCGTTGCATCGGGCGACGTGCTGGACGTGTTTAGCCCGTAGAACACCACGCCGAGAATTGCCACAAGCGCGATCGCGAACACCGCGATACGACCTCCGCTGGCGGGACCTTCAGCGAGTTCTGGATCCGCCTGAAGTTCGTTATCGAACTGTTCCGCCCGTCGGCGAAGCAATTCATCGTTGGTCGGAGCTGCGCTGTAAGGATCGTTGGGGTTGCGCTCGATTGCCATGAATCAGTCCTCCAGTCGTTGCATCTTCAGAGACAATTGCCGGATGCCGGAGACGTTCCGCGTTACCGGCGATCATTCGTCACGGATTATCGGAACTTTTCAGGTCAGGGCTCCTCATCGGGTAGCCGAACCCGTTGTCTGGCCCGTCGTTACCGCTGGGTTGTTGGAAATTGCATGCGGAGCGGGATTCATGCGCGAAAGGACGAGAGCGAGAACCACAAGCAGTGCGATGCCGATAATGGCCTTGATGGGCTTCCCTTGCTGATACTCGAACTCTTCGCTTGTCTGGATCGGCTCGTCGTAGCCGCCCTCTTTACTGTCCGACGACCAATTGTTTGCTGACAGGGTCATGATTCAAATCCTCCGCTTGTCTGTGCAACCCGTTGAGACCGGGTTTGCGTTGGCAGAGGTCAACGGCTCACCCGCCGGGTCCGTTCCGGCGGAGCGTTGCATCAGGGGCGGGGCAGCGTTGCGACAGGCATCGCACTGCAGCGAACGGCCTTGTCCCAATAAGCGCCAAACAGCCCGCAATGTCCTTTCGACGTCGGGCATAAAAGCGACACAACAGGTCGGGTTGGGCTGAAAAGCGAACCTAAAATTGCGTTTCAAAACAAAGGTCTGATGAATGCGATTTAGGATGTGCTGGAAACAAAAAGCGACATAGACTGGTTCTAAGTAGACTCGTGACGTTGCAAACAAGAGCCCGGCAAAGAGGCAGTTGAATTATGGGAATCAATCAAGGGCCGATCAGTCTCGACCAGAAGTATACGCAGGCATCGGGACACGTTTTTCTGACCGGCATTCAGGCTTTGGTCAGGCTGCCGATGGCGCAGGTCAGACGCGACCGGGCGGCGGGCCTGAATACCGCAGGGTTCGTCACCGGCTATCGCGGGTCACCGCTCGGCGGCTACGATCAGCAACTTCACGCAGCGCGCAAACATCTTGCCCAGTACGATGTGAAATTCCAGCCGGGCGTCAATGAAGACCTCGCGGCGACCGCGATCTGGGGTTCGCAGCAACTCAATCTGTCGCCGGGCGCCAAATTCGACGGCATCACCGGCATTTGGTACGGCAAGGGCCCAGGCGTTGATCGCTGCGGCGACGTGTTTCGTCACGGCAATGCGGCAGGCTCTGCCAAGAATGGCGGTGTCCTCTGTCTCGCCGGCGATGACCACGGCGCGAAATCCTCCACCGTCCCGCATCAGTCGGACCACGCCTTTATCTCTGCTCTGATGCCGTATCTCTATCCGTCGAGCATCCACGAGATGATCGAGATGGGTTTGCTCGGCATTGCGATGTCGCGTTATTCCGGCTGCTGGGTCGGCATGAAGGTCATCACCGAAACGGTGGAGACCACCGCGGAGATCGATCTTACCGACGAGATGACGCCATTCATCATTCCAACCGATTTCGAGATGCCGCCGGACGGCCTTAATCTGCGCTGGCCGGACGACCGCTACGCGCAGGACAAGCGCCTGCAGGATTATAAGGGATTTGCTGCAGTCGCATTTGCGCGTGCCAACAAGATCAACCGCGTGACGATGGATTCGCCGAACGCGCGGTTCGGCATCATGGCGTCCGGAAAAAGCTATGAAGATATCCGACAGGCGCTGCGCGAACTCGGCATCACGCCGGAGGTCGCCGCGAAAATCGGTATTCGGCTTTACAAGATCGGCATGCCATGGCCGCTGGAGCCGCAAGGTGTGCGCGAATTCGCCGTCGGCCTTGAGGAAATCCTCATCGTCGAAGAACGCCGCGAGATCGTCGAAAATCAGGTCAAGCAAGAACTGTTCAACTGGCGCGACGATGTGCGTCCGCGCATCATCGGCAAGATGGACCATCACGACAAACGCTTCCTGCCGTTTGCGGAAGAACTCAGCGTCGCGTCTCTGGCAAGTTCGCTGACCGAGCGGCTGCTGCAGCTCGACCTCAATCCTGAAATCGTCGCTATGCTCCGCGCCAAGGCCGACTGGTTCAACGGCCGGCAGGCGACACAGGTGCAGGCCATCGCGCCAGTGACGCGTACGCCGTATTTCTGCTCGGGTTGTCCGCACAATTCATCGACCAAGGTGCCGGAAGGCAGCCGTGCGATGGCCGGCATCGGCTGCCACTTTATGGCGTTGTGGATGGACCGCAACACCGAGACCTTTACGCATATGGGCGGCGAGGGCGTGCCGTGGGTCGGCATCGCGCCCTTCACCAATGAGAAGCACGTTTTCGTCAATCTTGGCGACGGCACGTATTTCCACTCGGGCAGCCTCGCGATCCGGCAGGCGGTCGCGTCCAAGGCCAACATCACCTACAAAATTCTCTACAACGACGCGACGGCTATGACCGGCGGTCAGCATGTCGACGGCGAGCTCTCGCCGCAGCAGGTCACGTTCCAGCTTCACAGCGAAGGCATCCGGGATATCTATCTCGTATCGGAAACCCCCGAAGCCTATCCAGCGTCCGACATTGCACCGGGCACCAAGGTTGCGCACCGCGATCAACTCGATCAAGTCCAGCGCACGCTGCGCGAAGTACCGGGCTGCTCGGCCATCGTTTTCGTGCAGACCTGCGCCGCCGAGAAGCGTCGCCGCCGCAAGCGCGGATTGATGGAAGATCCGTCAAAGCGGATCTTCATTAATTCGGCCGTCTGCGAAGGTTGCGGCGATTGCTCGGTGCAGTCGAACTGCATTTCGGTGGAGCCGCTGGAGACTGAACTGGGGCGCAAGCGCACCATCAATCAGTCGAGCTGCAACAAGGACTATTCGTGCGTGAAGGGCTTCTGCCCATCCTTCGTCACCGTTGAAGGCGGCACGCTGCGCAAGCGCGCGCCGGTCGATCTTGGCGATTTCGGGGCATTGCCGCCACCGTCGTCAGTGCCGTCGCTGGACCGGCCTTACAATATCGCGGTTGGCGGCGTGGGCGGCACCGGGGTGCTGACCATCGGCGCGCTGCTCGGCATGGCCGCTCACATCGAGGGCAAGGCGAGCATGATCCTCGATATGTCGGGGCTTGCGCAAAAAGGCGGTGCGGTGCTGAGCCACGTCCGGCTGTCGAAGAACACCGCGGACGTGACCTGTTCGCGCATCGTTACCGGAACCGCCGACTTGCTGATTGCGGCCGATGAAGTGGTCGCCGTCGCCAAGGAGACGATTACGCTGGCTGAATCGTCGCGTACCTACGGTGTCATCAATACGCATCTCATTCCGATCGCGGATTTCATTCAGAACCGCGACTTCGATTTCCAGCGCGGCAAGGTCAATCGGGTGCTGGAAAATGCGTTGCGCAAGGACTCCGCATTCCTCGATTTCACCAAGCCGGCCGAAGCGCTGCTGGGCGACTCGATCGCAACCAACATGATGATGATGGGCTACGCCTATCAGAAGGGCTTGCTGCCGGTCGGCGCAGAAGCCATCGAGCAGGCGATCGAGCTCAACGCAGTTTCGATCAAGATGAACACCCAGGCGTTCCGTCTTGGCCGGCTCGCGGCGCACGATCCTGCGCGGCTCGCCGCGATGATGAAGGGCGACGAGCCCGAGGCGCCGAAGACGCTGGATCAGATGTCGCTCGACGAGGTCATCGCGCATCGCACGCAACTGCTGACCGATTATCAGAACGCTGCCTACGCAGCGCGGTATCGGAATCTTGTCGATCCGGTGCGGAAGGTTGCATTCGACGGTGGATATGGCGAAGCATTGCCGCGCGCCGTCGCGATCAACTATGCCAAGCTGCTTGCCTACAAGGATGAGTATGAAGTCGCGCGTCTCTACACCGATGGAAAGTTTGCGGAAAATCTCGGCAAGCAGTTCGATGGCAGCTTCAAGATCAGCTTCAATCTCGCGCCGCCGATCCTGCACAGTGGAGTCGATGCACTGGGTCGTCCGCGCAAGCGCGAGTTCGGCGCATGGATGTTGCCGGTCTTCCGGACCATGGCGAAATTCCGCTTCCTGCGCGGCACGCTGTTCGATCCGTTCGGCTACAGCGAGGATCGCAAGCTCGAACGCAATCTGATCAACGGTTACGAGCAGGACGTGGTAACGGCGGTGAAGCTGCTTTCACCGAAGACCATCGACATCGCGGTCGAGTTGCTGTCGCTGCCCGACCAGATCCGCGGTTATGGCCCGGTGAAGGAAGCCTCGGTCGCAAAAGCGAAGGCGCGATACGAACAGCTTGCCAAGGACCTTGTCAATCCACCGCCGATGATCGTGCCGCAGATCGCCGCGGAATAGAACGCTCGTTCGCACGGCGAAACTCAAGATGCTTGCCAAGCGCCGCTTGGCGGGTCAGAAAATCCGCTGAGATAAAGCAGCGGAGATGATTTTTGAGCATCAAGGGAAAAGCCTACATCGCCGGGATTTATGAACATCCCACCCGGCACGCGCCGGATAAGTCGACCGCGCAACTGCACGCCGAATGCGCCAAGGGCGCGCTGGAAGACGCAGGCCTGACCAAGGCAGACGTGGACGGCTATTTCTGCGCCGGAGATGCGCCGGGCGGCGTCATGCCGATGGCCGATTATCTTGGCCTCAAGCTGCGGCATCTGGACTCGACCGAGACCGGCGGATGTTCCTACATCATCGCCCTCGGGCACGCGGCCGAGGCGATTGCCGCCGGCAAATGTTCCGTGGCGCTGATCACGCTGGCAGGGAAGCCGCGCACAGGCCCAATGCCGCCGCGCGCCTTCGGCCCCGAGGTCGATTTCGAAGCCGCCTATGGCGCAACCACCCACAACGCATATGGCATGTGCGCCATGCGCCATATGCATGAGTTCGGGACCACCAGCGAGCAACTCGCCTGGGTCAAGGTCGCGGCCTCGCATCACGCGCAATACAATCCGCATGCGATGTTGCGTGATGTTGTCACCGTCGAGGACGTCATCAACTCGCCGATGATTTCCGATCCGCTGCATCGCCTGGATTGCTGCGTTGTCTCGGATGGCGGCGGCGCGCTGGTGGTGACCACACCGGAGATCGCGAAGTCGCTGAAGCGTCCGCTGGTACGGATGACCGGCCACGGTGAATCGCTGAAGGGCCCGAACGGCGGCCGCAAGCTCGACCTGACTTATTCGGCGGGCGTGTGGAGCGGTCCGCCCGCATTCGCGGAAGCGGGCGTAACACCTAAGGATATCAAGTACGCATCGATCTACGATAGCTTCACCATCACCGTGGTGATCCAGCTTGAGGATCTTGGTTTTTGTGCGAAGGGGCAGGGTGGAAAATTCGTTGCCGACGGCAACCTGATTTCCGGCGTCGGCAAGTTGCCGTGGAACACCGATGGCGGTGGGCTGTGCAACAACCACCCGATCAACCGTGGCGGCATCACCAAGATTATCGAGGCGGTGCGGCAGTTGCGCGGTGAGGCGCATCCGAAGGTTCAGGTTCCGAATTGCGATCTCGCGCTGGTGCACGGCACCGGCGGATTGCTCGGTGTGCGGCATGCGGCTTCGACCGCCATTCTGGAGCGCGTGTGATGACCGACAAACCGAAGTATCCAGCGCCTGTCGGCAACCCCGAAACCGCGCATTTCTGGGACGCCGCCAAGCAAGGCAAGTTCCTCATCAAGCGTTGCACCGCATGTGGTGAACCGCATTACTTTCCTCGTTCGATCTGCCCGGTATGTTTCTCGGATCAGACCGTGTGGGAAGAAAGCAAGGGCGAGGGCGTGATCTACAGCTACAGCCTGATGCGGAAGTCACCGACTGGGCCTTATGCCATCGGCTACGTCACGCTCGATGAAGGTCCGTCGCTGCTGACGAATTTCGTGGACTGCGATCTGACAGCGCTGAAAATCGGTCAGCGCGTGAAAGTCGTGTTCCAGCCGACGGACGGCGCACCGCTGCCGTTCTTCACACCCGTCGGGTAACAATAACAACAGCGAGGAAACATGCCGATCAAGTACGATGAGGTGATGGCGCTCAAGACCGTCGGTCAGAAGTATTCGTGGACCGACCGCGAAGTGATGCTTTACGCCTATGGCATCGGCATCGGCGCCGATCCGATGGATGAGAAGGAATTGTCCTTCGTCAACGAGGGATACTTCACGCCGCGTGACCTCAAGGTCGTGCCGACCTACGCTTCGGTGGCGGCCTGGGGCGCGAGCGCCGGCCCCATCGATGTCAACCGTGTGATGGTGGTGGACGGCGAGCGTGACATTACTTTCCACAAGCCATTGCCTGTCACGGCGAACATCACGGCGGACTCCAGCATCCTCGGCGTGTTCGACAAGGGCAAGGACAAGGGCGCGGTGATCTTGCGCAAGACCGTGCTCAAGAACGACAAGGGCGAAGATCTCGCGACGCTGATCGCGTCGCAGTTCGCGCGCGGGGACGGCGGCTTCGGTGGTCCGTCCGACGGTCAGCCCGAGCCGCACGCCATTCCGAAGCGGGCGCCGGATATGACGGTCGATATCTCGACGCGGCCGGATCAGGCGCTGATCTACCGGCTCTGCGGCGACCGCAACCCGCTGCACAGCGATCCGGAATTCGCCAAGCGCGCGGGCTTCGACCGTCCAATCCTGCACGGCATGTGCACCTACGGCCTGAGCTGCCGAGCGGTGCTGCAAACGTATGCGGATTACGACCCGCTGGCGTTCAAGCAACACATCGTCCGCTTTTCTTCGCCGGTGTTCCCGGGAGAAACCGTCTCGTTCGATCTGTGGAAGGACGGCAACGTGATCTCGCTCGAAGGACGCGTGAAGAGCCGGAACGTCACAGTTATCAAGAACGGCAAAACCGTTCTCGCCTAAAGCAAGAAGAAACGGGAGGACACGATGGGCTTGCTCGACGGCAAGGTTGCGATTATCACCGGGGCAGGCGGTGGTCTTGGCGAAGCCTACGCCAGGCTGTTCGCGCGCGAAGGCGCTGCGGTGATCGTCAACGATCTCGGCGGGCCGCGCGATGGCAGCGGCGCCGACAAGTCGATGGCGCAGAAGGTGGTCGATGCGATCAAGGCGGAGGGCGGGAAGGCCGTCGCCAATGGTTCGGACATCTCGACCATGGCAGGCGGCCAATCGGTGTTCGATGATGCGATCAAGAATTTCGGCCGCGCCGACATTCTGGTCAACAATGCCGGCATCCTGCTCGACGGCACGTTTGCGAAAATGAGCGAGGAGAACTGGGACCGGGTGATGAAGGTGCACCTGAAAGGCACCTTCTGCGTCACCATGCCGGTCTTCAAATGGATGAGGGACAATGGCGGCGGCGTCATCGTCAACACGTCGTCGACTTCTGGCCTGATCGGCAATTTCGGACAGAGCAACTACGGCGCGGCCAAGGGTGGCATCTGGGGCCTGAGCAATGTGCTCGCCATTGAAGGCCGCAAATACAACATCCGGCTCTGGACGCTGGCGCCCGGCGCGCTGACCCGTATGACGGCGGACCTGCCGCGCTACATCGAGAATCCAAGCGCAGCCATGGGACCGGACGAAATCGCGCCTGCGGTGCTTTATATGGTGAGTGCGCTGTCCGGCGAGCAGACCGGCAAGGTGCTGGGCGTGTCCGGGCCGCGCGGCGTACGCGAGATGAAAATGCTTGAAATGGAGGGCTGGAAGCCCGGCGGTCCCTGGAAGGCGCAAGATATCGTGAGCCATGCTAAGGAGATTTTCTTCGATGAGCAGGATAAGCTGGCGGCTCGCAGATTTTAATCCCAGAAAGTAACGGCATATGAAGCTGACCCATGAGGCGAGCGGCACGTTCGCCATTGCACCGACCCCGTTCTTCGATGACGGCCGTATCGATTATGACTCGATCGACCGGCTGACGGATTTCTATGCCGAGGTCGGCTGCAACGGAGTGACGGTTCTGGGCATTCTCGGAGAAGCGCCGAAGATGGAGGCCGATGAATCGCTGCAGGTTGCGACCCGATTCATCAAGCGGGCAAAGGACAAGCAGATCATCGTCGGCGTGTCCGCGCCGGGCTTCGCCCAGATGCGCACTCTGGCGCGTGCATCGATGGATGCCGGCGCCGCCGCCGTGATGATCGCGCCGCCGCCCCATCTGCGGACGGATGAGCAGATTCTTGGATATTTCCGGCAGGCGTCCGAGGCGATCGGCAGCGATGTGCCGTGGGTGTTGCAGGATTATCCGTTGACGCTGACTGTCGTCATGACGCCGTCGGTGATCCGCAAGATCGTGATGGACAGCCCGTCCTGCGTGATGCTGAAGCACGAGGACTGGCCGGGACTGGAGAAGATTTCGACGCTGCGCGGTTTCCAGAAGGATGGCTCGCTGCGGCCGCTGTCGATTCTGGTGGGCAACGGCGGATTGTTCCTCGATTTCGAGATGGAGCGGGGCGTCGATGGCGCCATGACCGGCTATGCATTCCCGGATCTGCTGGTGGATGTCGTTAATCTCTCGAAGGCAGGCAAACGCGATGCCGCGCACGATCTGTTCGACGCGCATCTGCCGTTGATCCGTTACGAGCAGCAGCCGGGCGTCGGCCTTGCGGTGCGCAAGTACGTTCTGAAGAAGCGCGGCAAGATCGCGTCGGACGCACAGCGCAAGCCGGGCTCAAGCATGAGCGCGCTGGCGCGCAGCGAAGTGGATTATCTTCTGTCGCGCGTCGGGCGCGTCGATAAACGGGCAAACATTTCATGAGCAGCGACAACAAGAGCGTGCCGGACAAGTCGAAAGCTCTGCGGACGGCTTCTACGGTATTGTTGCTGCGTGAAGCCGCTGACGGCATGGAAATCTTCATGGTGCAGCGTCACCGTGAGATTGAGTTCAATTCCGGGGCGCTGGTATTCCCCGGCGGCAGTATGGATCCCAATGATCGTGAGATCGCAGCCGACCCATCGCTTGTCGCCGATCGCGGCGGTCTTGATGTCGATACCACGGCTATCCGCATCGGCGGCATTCGCGAGACATTCGAGGAAAGCGGAATCCTGCTGGCGCGTCCGCGTGGCTCATCCTCGTTGGTTTCTGCGGCAAAGACCGCAGCGCTCGGTTCGCAACGCGCCGCGCTCGATGAGGGCAAAGTGAGTTTCGCGGACATCCTGCGGAATCACGAACTGACGCCCGCGATTGATTTGCTGGCTCTCTTTGCGCACTGGATCACGCCGGTGCATCTGCCGAAGCGCTTCGATACGCATTTTCTGCTGGCGTTGGCGCCGCCCGACCAGATCGGCAAGCATGACGGCAAGGAATCCGTCGACTCCATCTGGCTGTCGCCGAAGGCGGCGCTCGATGCTGCGGCTTCTGGACGCTACAATCTTCCATTCCCGACCATTCGTAACCTGATCAAGCTCGACAAGCTTGGAACAGCGCAGGCGGCGATGGATTTCGCGCGCGCGACGCCGGTAGTCACGGTGGTGCCCGAGATGAGCAGGAACGAGAATGGAACCACGCGCCTGCGCATTCCCATGGAGGCGGGGTACGACGGGGACGTGTTCGACGTCGTCCGGCCATGACCGGTTAGATACTCACCATTGAATCCATCGGCGACCGTCACCATTCTCATGGAACGCGAAGCGCGTCCGTGACGGGGTCCGATGAGATTTTGGAAGATGGTTCTGACGGCTTTTCTGGTTCTTTTATTCGCCCCAATTGGTGTCTCTGCGGCATCCTATTTCCTGAGCGATCGGGCATCGGCGAACTGGTACGCCGCTGATCGCTCCAGCGCGGGCGTTCTGCCGCAAGCTTCAGACCATGCTGACGCGCTGGTTCGCATTTATGCGGCGCGCACCGTGCGCTGGCGCGGCATCGTCGCCGTTCATTCCTGGATCGTGTTCAAGGACAAGGGCGCGTCGCGTTACAGCCGATACGACTACACGGCGTGGGGTGAGCCGATCCGTGTCAACGGCTTCATCGCTGACGGGCGCTGGTTCGGACAGGTTCCGGATGAAGTATTCCGCGCCGATGGCGAACAGGCGGCGCAACTCATTCCGAAAATCCAGGCAGCTATCGAGAGCTACAAGTATCGCAACCTTGGCGACTACCGCGCCTGGCCTGGCCCGAACTCGAATACGTTCGTTGCAGCGATCATCGACGCCGTTCCCGAGATGCAAGCCGTGTTGCCGCCGACTGCGATCGGCAAGGACTTTCCCTATGACGGCGAATGGTTCGGCTGGACGCCTTCGGGTACCGGTCTGCGCGCCACGCTGGGCGGCTATCTCGGTCTTACGGTCGGGTGGCTCGAAGGCGTC
>JAUSAX010000092.1 GCA_030652315.1 Afipia sp.
ATCGAATGGTCGCTGGTTCGAATCCAGCCCGGGGAGCCAATCAAATCAATCACTTAGCTGTTCTCGATCCGTCCCTGCCTTGCGGGGGCCTGCGTACGTGCCTAGCTTCCTCACAGGGCGCGCGGGCAATCCCGGGATGGAACAGGCGGTTTTGAAGTGAGTGCAGAATCCCGGGCCGAACTCGACCGCCACTTCGAGTGGATCGCGGATCGGCTTCCGGAAAAAGGCGGGCGTTTCGTGCGCTGGGTGCGTCAACCATCGTCGCGGTTGGTGCGGATTCCCCTCGCTCTGCTTCTTGTCCTCGGCGGTATCTTCAGCATTCTGCCCGTTCTGGGCCTCTGGATGTTGCCGCTCGGCCTGATGCTGATTGCCCAGGACGTGCCGTTCCTTCAGCGGCCGCTGGCCAAGACGCTTGGATGGATCGAGCGCAAATGGCTGGGCCGGAAGAACGGACAGCCCTAGTGGTCCGATTCTAACATTTGCATCCCATTTCAGCGGGCATCCTTGCGAATGTTATAATCGACGGACCACTAGCAAGTATAAGTTTCTTGTGGAGTTTTGGATTTGACATTCGCTTTGCGGACTCGCAGCGCTCGGGTAGCGAATGTCAAATCCACTCCACTAGCCGTCACAGGAAGCCGGGAATGAACTCACCTCTCGACATCATTGTTCCGATCCTGATGGGCGCAGCGCTGCTGTGGTGGATCGGCCGTGGCATGGGCGGACGGTCGATGTTGATCGCCACTGCAGTGACACTCGCGGTCATTGTGGGCGTGTTGCTGGTTCAGAACGCCGGATGGCGCTGACGCGGCTGCCGATAAGGCGAGTTCCATTTCAAGGTGGCGACCGCGAGTTCAGGCGAGCCCTGTGGTTTCCCCGCACTTGCCGCCATGTCATCGCTCGGTAACAATCCGCAAGTGTTACCTCCCGGGGGCTGAGTCGATGCGCATCACCCATTCAGTGGACGACACCAAACGGCCGGCATATGCGGTCAGACATCTTGTGCTTGGCGCAGCAGCCAGCCTCGTCGCGATCACGGCAGCGTCGGCGGCCGATCTTCCGGTCAAGGCCAAGGCTGTCCAGTATGTGAAGATCTGTTCCCTGTACGGCGCTGGCTACTACTACATGCCGGGCACCGACACCTGCATCAAGCTGAGCGGCTACATACGCGCCGATGCGAACTTTCTGGGCGGCAACTACAACAAGCCCGCCTGGGATCAGGGCAACGCGGAAGGCACCCAGTCACGCGATCGCGATTACTTCACGACTCGCGCGCGCACGGAACTGCAGATCGATACCCGCACCATGACCGAATATGGTGTGGTGCGAACTTACATGAATCCGAGATTTCAGTTCGACACCGGCGCCGGGCCTTCAAGCGGCGTACTCACGCTCGATTATGGTTTCGTCCAGTTCGCGGGCTTCACGCTCGGCAAGGCGGTTTCGGTTTTCCAGACCCCGTGGGGATCGTCCGGCGCCAACAGCAGCACGTCGTTCCTGATCGGCGGCTATGACAACATCAACGGCATCAGCCAGATCGCCTATACGTGGGAATTCGGCAACGGAATTTCTGCGCAGGTGGCCATAGAAGACAACCGCGTCATCAACCGTGCACAACTGCTCAATGCCAGCCTGGCGCAACCTGCCACAGGCGTGTTCAGCGGCGTCTTCACCAATTCCTATGGCGGCAATGTTGCTCCCGACTTCGTTGGCAACATCCGGATCGACCAGAAATCCTTCACGGCGCAACTCTCCGCTGCCGCCCATAACATCCATGCAAACTATTACGCCGGCCCCGGCGGCGTCGCGCCCGTCGAAACCGACGGCCACCCGTCCGACGTCTGGGGCTTCGCCATCATGGGCGGCCTTCAATTGAAGGATCTGCCGACCGGTCCCGGCGACAAGCTGTCGCTGGATTTCACCTACGTCGATGGCGCAGCGAAATATCTCATCGGCGGCGTGACCGGCAGCAGCTTCGATGCGTTCAGCGGCGGTACGAATTTCGCCGGCAGCTATAACGGCATGGCGGTGCTGTCGCTGCTCGATGGCGTCTACACGACGGGGAGCGGGATCGAGAAGACGACGGGCTGGGGTTTACGCGCCGGCTTCCTGCACAACTGGTCGCCCACCTGGCAAACCGGCGTGTTCGGCAGCTACACGCACATCGAGTACAACACGAATGCCACCGCAGCGTTCTGTGCCGCGTTCACTGCACTGTCGCCGAAGTCGAACGGTTTCACATGCAATCCGGATTTCAACATCTGGCAGGTCGGCACGCGTACGGCGTGGACTCCCGTCAAGAACCTGACGTTCGGAGTGGAAGTGATGTACACGGTGCTCGATCAGTCACATACCGGCTCGCAAACGCTGACAAATCCGGGCGCGTTGACCGGCACGTTCAAGCCGACCGCCGTCTATGACTTCAAGGATCAAGGCCTGATCTCGGGGACCGTCGGTGTCCGCCGCACTTTTTGATTGCCCGTTGCGAACAGCGTACATGCGCCCTGCTTCGTCATTGCGAGGAGCGTTAGCGACGAAGCAATCCAGTCTTCCTTGTTGTTTTCTGGATTGCTTCGCGGAAGCCTGTCATCGGGCGGCGACTTCGCGCCGACCCGTTGGCTCGCAATGACGAAAGCTTTGGTCTGTTCGCCGCGCCTGCCGACAATCAGAATCAGGTCGATGCCTTGGCGCCCTTGCCTCGCCGGTTTTCCGGACGCCGGAAGTCGCGCTTGGGCCGAGGCTTCGGCGCCAGTTCCGGCATGGTCGACTGAACGTCGCGATACTGTGTCAGCATCCGCTGGAACGTCGCATTGAGTTCCGTCTCGATGTCCGCGCGCCCTTCAAGCCTGCTGAGGACCATGCCCGCAGCCTCGATGGTCGATAGCCCGTCGCGTCGCGGCTCCTTGCGGAGCTTGCCGTAGAGTGACGGTTGCGCCGGTCCAAGGATGATGCGCCGGCATTTCAGCATCCACGCATTGCGCCACCAGAGCGCCTTGGCCTGGCTCCACGTCCCGTCGAGCAACACCACGCCCTCGATGTCCTTCAGGATCGATCGCTGGCTATCCTCGATCTCACCCTTGCGGTCGACGGCGACGATGTCCCGTTCGGTCGCCAGATCGGCGACCTTCGCCGAGCCGAGATACAGGATGGCCCAATCTTGCGGATCGACGGAACGGCCCAATGCCTTGGACAGGCTCGGCCACGACAGGCCGATCTTATGGGTCACCTTCTTGAAATGCTGTGCCGTCAGCCGCCCGGTTCCAAGCGCCCTGTCCTGCTCCTGCGGATGCTGCAGGATCAGAAGCTCGACCCGGTTGGCGATGGGTGTGACGCTGTCGCAGATGCACAGCGGCAGCGGCTTGCCGCAGCGGGGGCACTCTTCGATCTCGTCGATCTCTTGGGGTGCATCGGCACCCGGCTTGGCTTTGGCGGTTTTTGACATAAGCCCGGCTATACGCTGCGCACCAGATCACGGCAACCTGCCGAGGCATCGTTCGACGCGATAATTCCGTCAGGCCGCCTTGCTGGGCGGCGGCGGCGTTCGGCGCCGTCGAAGCCATTGGCCCAACAACCGCCGCTTGCTGTCGCGCGGAATCAGATCAATGTCGCTGACGAGCTTCGCGCCGCCCTTGCGGCGTTCGAGAGTGATCTTTCTGCTGTGAAATTCTTCCAGCTCGGCACGGTGTGCGACACTGATGATGGTCGCGTCGTTCAGCTCCTCCTGGAGCAATTCCATCATTCTGCCCTGTCCGGCGGCATCAAGTGCGGATGTCGCTTCGTCCAGGACAATGATATCCGGGCGATGCAGGAGCAGCCGCGCAAAGGCGAGCCGCTGTTTTTCGCCGCCCGACAATGTCTGGTCCCACGGCGCGTCCTCTTCGATCTTCTCTTTCAAATGCGCCAGCCCGACTTTTTCGAGCGTCTCCACCATACGCTCGATGGTCCAGTCCTCCGCCGCGCCGGGATAGGCCACCGCACGCCGCAGCGTCCCCATCGGGATATAGGGCTTCTGCGGCAACATGAACATGCGACGGTCGGGATGGAAATCGACACTGCCGCCGCCCCACGGCCAGAGCCCGGCGATGGCCCGCACCAGCGTGCTCTTTCCGGTGCCGGATTCACCCGCGACCAGAACACGTTCACCGGGGTCGATCACCACCTCCGACTGCCCGACAACGGCCGTGCCGTCGTCAAGCGTGACAGATAGATCATTCAAACGCAGCATCGCATCGCCTTCGGTCTCCCCACGCTTGATACGGTTGAAACCGTCCCCGGTCTCGGCGCGCTCGAGACCATCGAGCGACATCATCAGCGACGCGATCCGCCGGGCGCCCGCGTTCCATTCCGCAAGGCGCGGATAATTATCCACCAGCCAGCCGAATGCGTGCTGAACGATCGTGAAAGCGGAAGCGGCCTGCATGACCTGCCCCAGCGTCATGCTTCCCTCCAGAAACTTCGGCGCGCACAGCAGGATCGGAATGACGGGCGCGATCAGGTTGGAACCCTGCGAAACAATGGTGGTCCGCATATGCTGTCCGCACAGCCGCGTCCATTGCCTGAGAACATTTCCAAAGGACTTGTCGATGCCCGAGCGTTCTTCTTCCTCGCCGCCAAGCAACGCAATGCTTTCGCCATTTTCGCGTACGCGCGTCAGAGCATAGCGATACTCGGCCTCCGCCTGGTTCTTGCTTTCCGACACCGAGACGAAGTTTCTGCCGATGATCACCATCGAGCCGCTGGCTATCGCGGCGTAAAGTACGGCAGCTATCACGAGGAAGCCGGGAATCGTCACCGTGCTGCCCCCGACCGACAATGTCAGTGCGCCGCCGATCGTCCACAACACGACGATGAAGGTGACTGCCGAGAGAAACGCCTGCGTAACACCGGCCGCGAAATCCACCGGCGCGTCGGTCGCAACCCGCAAATCCTCGGCAATCCGGTATTCAGGATTTTGATGATCGCCGCCGACCAGATTGAGCTGGTAGTAGCGGCCGCTGGCCAGCCATCGCGACACGACGGAATTCGTCAGCCACGCACGCCAGCGCCGTTGAATGTTCATGCGGGTAAAGACCTGCACGACACCGAGAAAGACACTGCCGATCGCGAGCGGAAAGAACACGCCGGTCAGATAGAACACCGTAGAGGCGTCTTTCTTCTCGATGGCGTCGAAGATCGCCCTGTTCCAGACGTTGATGCCGTACTGAAAACCGATTTGCAGGACGATCAGCGCCAACAGGCCGACGCTCAGAACCCAGGCTAGCCGGCCTCCGCCGGCTCCCCAGAATCCTCGCGCGCTGATCCAGAATCTGGTCAGCAGATAGTCGCGTCTGATCTGTTCGGTTTCTTCAGGCGACAGAGCCGAATCCGGCTCAAGCATTTCTGGCGGGGGAGCCTCAACCGGCTTTCCGGTTTCAGTGACAACTTCTTGAATCGGCGGCCTATTCATGCCCGATCAACGCAATCGGAACCGCAAAGTTCCGGCGCAAAGTGCACCGCCGCAAATCAGTTTATTCGGCAGGCGCAGCCTGCGGCAGAGGCCTCGGTCTGTCGCGCCCCCGCAACCGGTCGATCAGAAGATAGATCACCGGCGTCGTATAAAGAGTCAGTATCTGGGACACGATCAGCCCGCCGATGATGGTGATGCCGAGCGGCCGGCGCAGCTCAGTGCCCGGCCCTGTGGCGAGCACCAACGGGACAGCCGCCAGCAGCGCTGCCATGGTGGTCATCAGGATCGGCCGGAAGCGTGCGAGGCAGGCCTCGAAGATCGCCTCCTCCGACCCCAGGCCGCGTTGCCGTTCCCCTTCGAGCGCAAAGTCGACGATCATGATGCCGTTCTTTTTCACGATGCCGATGAGAAGGATGATGCCGATAAACGCGATCACCGTCAGTGGCGTGTTGGTGATCTGCAGGGCCAGCAATGCGCCGAGTCCCGCAGACGGCAATGTCGAAATGATCGTCAGCGGATGCGCGAGGCTTTCATACAGAACGCCCAGAACGATGTAGACGGCGATCAGCGCACCGAGGATCAGCAAAGGTTGCTTGCTTGCTGTCTTCTGGCTGTCGGCGGCGTTGCCCGCGAACTCGCCCCGGATGCCTTCCGGCATGTGCAGTTCCTCGACCGCACGCAGGATGTTGTCGGTTGCGGTTTGCAACGGGACGCCGTCCGGGACATTGAACGAGATCGTGTTCGAGGGGAAAGAGCCCTGATGGAACACGGAGAGCGGCGACAGGCCACGTTCCATCCGCACGACCGCCGACAACGGCACCTGCGCGTCGCCCGCACCCGCCACGTAGATCTTGTCGAGCGAAGATGGATCGCCCTGTAGCCGCTGAGCTGTTTCCAGGATGACCTGATACTGGTTTCGCTGCGTGTAGATGATCGAGATCTGCCGTTGCGAGAAAGCGTTGTTCAGCGCGTTGTCGATATCCTGAACCTGCACGCCGAGGCTCGCCGCCGTCTTCCGGTCGATGGTGAGGTTGAGCGAGAGGCCAGACGCCTCGCGGTCGCTGGAAATGTCCGTGATGCCTTCGACACTCTCCAGCTTCTTCGCCACGATTGGCGCCCACTTCGACAGAAGGTCGAGATCGGCGCTGATGAGCGTGTACTGGTAGTTGGAGTCGCTCTGACGGCCGCCCGTGCGTAAATCCTGCGCCGCGAACATGAACAGGCGAATGCCGGGCACGGCGCCGAGCTTTCGCCTCAGCCGATCGATCACCTGCTGGGTGCTCAATCCATCGCGCTCTTTGAGATCCTTGAGACTGATGAACATTCGGCCGGTGTTGGAACCGCCGAAGCCGCTGGCGCTCCCGAGGCTCGAACCAATTCCGGCAACGGCCGGGTCGGCCATGACGATATCCGCGACCTGTTGCTGGAGGCCGAGCATCGCCTGAAACGACACGTCCGGCGATGCGCGTGTCGCGCCGATCACAAGACCGCTGTCGTCCTGCGGGAAGTATCCCTTCGGCGTTTTGATGTAGAGCGTGATCGTCAACGCAATGGTCGCGACGAAGACAACCATGGTCAGGAACGGAAACCGCAACACGACATGCAGCGTCCGCTCATAGAAACGGACGATCCGCGACAGGCTGCCCTCGACCAGCCTGTCGAACCACGTCGCATCCGGCGAAATCGTGGTCTTGATATAGTGCGCGCAGATCATCGGCGTCACTGTCAGCGACACAACCATCGATACCAGAATGGCGAACGTCAGCGTCAGCGAGAACTCGCGGAACAGGCGACCGACGATGCCATCCATGAAAATCAGCGGGATGAATGCCGCCACCAGCGATATGCTGATCGACAGCACGGTGAATCCGATCTGCTTCGCGCCGAGCAGCGCCGCCTGATAGGGGTTCATGCCCTCTTCGAGGTTGCGATACATGTTTTCGATCATGACGATGGCGTCATCGACCACGAATCCGACGGAAACTGCCAGCGCCATCAGCGACAGATTGTTGATCGAAAACCCTGCGACCCACATCATCGCGCATGTGCCCGCCAACGCCAGCGGAACCGAAATGCCCGCCGCGATGGTCGGCGTCAGCCGGCGGACGAACACGAAGACGACGAGCATCACGAGCACCGCGGTCGCGCCCAGCGTCCACTCCATATCCTCGACGTTGGCGCGGATGGTTCCGGTGCGGTCGGAGAGAATTGAAATCTCCACCCCGCCGGGAATCCATTGCTTCAACTCGGGCAACAGCGCCTTGACGCGATCCACCGTCTCGATGACGTTGGCGTCCTGCTGCTTGGTCACGGTGATGAGAACGGCGGGTTGCTTGTTGAACCAGGCGATGGAACGGCTGTTGCGGGTCGCGTCGCTGACGTCCGCCACATCCGACAGCCGCACGAAGTTACCGTTCGCAGCCTTGATAACGATGTCGCGGAACTGGGCAGCGGTTCGCATCTGGGGATTGGTGGCAATGGTTTCGCTCAGCGCCGAACCGTTGAACGCGCCGACGGGACCAATCGCATTGGCATTGATGATGGCGGTGCGGACATCGTCACTGGCGATTCCGGCCGTCGCCAGCGCGCCCGGATTGAGCTGAATCCGAACCGCCGGCTGATCCGCGCCGCTCACCGTCGCCTCACCCACTCCGGGAACCTGCGATATGCGCTGATTGATGACCGTATCGGCGATGTCGTAGATCGCGCTCGGCAACATGGTCTTCGAGGTCAGCGCGATGATCAGAACCGGAGAGGCTGCCGGATTGGCCTTGCGAAACCGCGGCAGGGTCGGCAGATCGGTCGGCAGATCCGCCAGCGAGGCATTGATCGCCGCCTGAACGTCGCGCGCCGCGCGGTCGATGTTGCGGCCGATCGCGAACTGAAGCGAGATGCTGGTCGAACCCAGCGAGCTTGTGGACGTGATCTGATCGACGCCGGATATCTCGCCGAGCCGCCTCTCCAAAGGTGCGGCGACGGTCGAGGCCATGATGGTCGGATCGGCGCCGGGACGCGACGCCGACACGCGGATCGACGGAAAATCGACCGACGGAATGCTTGCGACCGGCAGAAAATTGTAGGCGACCGCCCCAACCAGAAACAGGCCGATCGCCAGCAGCGTGGTGCCGACCGGCCTGCGGATGAATGGTTCGGAGATTGAGGGCATTATTGAACGCCCTCCGTTGCTCCCGCGATCGGAGGCGACGGCTTGCCGGGCTCATCCGGCGGCACGACGGCTTCGATCCGGCGATTGATCCGGTCAAGCGCGAGATAGATCACCGGCGTGGTGTAGAGCGTCAGGATCTGCGAGACGATCAGGCCGCCGATGATCGAGACGCCGAGCGGAAACCGCAGCTCGGACCCCGTCCCGCTCTCGAGCGCCAGCGGCAGGGCGCCGAACAGCGCGGCCAGCGTTGTCATCATGATCGGGCGGAACCGCAGCAGGCACGCTTTCACGATGGCATCGTAAGACGACAGGCCCTGATGCCGCTCCGCTTCAAGCGCGAAGTCGATCATCATGATCGCGTTCTTCTTCACGATACCCATGAGGAGAATAATGCCGATCAGGCCGATCACGGAGAGGTCCTGCCCGCAGAGGATCAGCGCCAGAATCGCGCCGACGCCCGCCGACGGCAACGTCGATAGAATGGTGATCGGATGGATGTAGCTCTCGTACAGCACCCCGAGCACGATGTAGATCGTCACCAGCGCGGCGAGGATCAGCCACGGCTGTCCCGACAGCGACTTGGAGAACTCCGCAGCGTCGCCCGAATACAGGCCGACGATGTTGCCCGGCATGCCGATGCGCTTCTCGATTTCCGCGACCCGCTCAACCGCATTGCCGAGCGCCTCGCCCGGCGCGAGATTGAACGACAGCGAAACCGACGGAAACTGCGACTGATGCGAAATCGACAGCGGCGCGGTGGTGCGGGTGATGGTGGCTACCGTCTCGATCGGCACCTGCGCGCCGGCCACGCCCGGCACATACAGCTTCGACAGCACTGACGGATCGCGCTGATACTCCGGGAGCGCTTCGAGCACGACGCGGTACTGGTTGGCCTGGCCGAAGATCGTTGAAATCTGGCGCTGGCTGAAAGCGTCGTTCAGCGTGTCGTTGACGGCCTGCACCGAGACGCCGAGCTGGCCCGCACGCTGACGATCGACATTGACCAGAGCGCGAAGACCACCCTCCTGCCCGTCCGACGACACGTCACGGAACAGCGGATCGCGCTGCATCTCCTGCACGAGCTTGTTCGACCATTCGATGACGGAGGGCGAGTCGGTGGCGCTCAAGGTGTACTGATATTGCGACCTGCTGGCGCGTGTACTGATCTGGACATCCTGCACCGCCTGGAAATAGACCGTCATGCCGGGAACAGCGGCCACACGCTGCTTCAGCCGCGCGATCACCTCGGTGATATCCGTGTCGCGCTCGCCGCGCGGCTTCAGCGTCAGGACAAGACGGCCGACATTGGTTGTCGGGTTGACCGATCCCGCCCCAATCACCGAGACGACGCCGACAATGTCAGGATCGGCCTTGATGACATCGGCGACCTGGGTCTGCCGCAATCGCATGTCCGCGAAGGACACTTCGGGGCCGGCTTCGGTCACCGCCGTGATCGACGCCGTATCCTGCAGCGGCAGGAACCCCTTCGGCGCGACGACATAAAGCGCAAGCGTGGCAATGATCGTCAGGAAGGTCACGACCAGCGTCGCGCGCTGATGCCGCAGCACCCACAGCAGCGTCCGCTCGTAAAAGGCAACCATCTTGTCGATCCAGCCGCTGATCGTGGCGAGACCCGGAACCTTGAGTTCCTCGTCATGCCGCTTCAACAGCCGCGAGCACATCATCGGCGTCAGGGTCAGCGACACGACCGCCGATGTGACAACGGCAATTGTCAGCGTCAGCGCGAACTCCCGGAACATGCGCCCGACCAGCCCCGACATGAACAGCAGCGGGATGAACACAGCGATCAGCGACACCGTCAGCGAGATCACCGTAAAGCCGATTTCGCTCGCGCCGCGCAGCGACGCCTCCATGGCGCTCTCGCCATTTTCCATGTGACGAACGATGTTCTCGATCATGACGATGGCGTCATCGACCACGAACCCGGTTCCGATGGTCAGCGCCATCAGCGACAGGTTGTCGAGGCTGAAGCCGGCGAAGTACATCACGCCGAAGCTGGTGATCAGCGACAACGGAAGCGCCACGCCCGCGATCAGCGTCGCGCGCAGCGATCGCAGGAAGATCAGCACCACCAGCGTGACCAGAACGACACTGAGCACCAGCGTGAACTGCACGTCGTGAACCGAGGCGCGAATGGTGACGGTGCGGTCGCTGACGATCGCGACGTCGATGCCAGCCGGAACAGCTTTCTGCAGCTTGGGTATTTCTTCGCGGATCTGGCGCACGACCTCGATGACGTTCGCGCCAGGCTGGCGCTGGATCTCGATCACAACCGCTGGCTTGCCCTGATACCAGGCGCCGGTCTTCTCGTTCTCCAGCCCGTCGATGATTCTCGCGACGTCGCCGATGGTGACCGGCGAACCGTTGCGATAGGCAATGATGATCGGCTTGTAGGCGTCAGCGGTGGCGATCTGGTCATTGGCCGCGATGGTGTAAGCCTGCTGCGCGCCGTCGAGCGACCCTTTCGGCCCGGAGACGTTGGCGTTGGCAATGGCCGTGCGCAGATCTTCCATCGAGATGCCGTAGGCGGCGAGCCGCGCGAGATCGGCCTGCACGCGGACGGCGGGTTTCAGTCCGCCCAAAATCGAAACGCGGCCGACGCCGGAAATCTGCGCCAGCCGCTGCGCCATCATCGTGTCGGCAAGGTCGCTCATCGCCCGCAGCGGCGACGTGTCGGACGTCATCGCCAGCGTCAGCACCGGCGCATCGGCCGGATTCACTTTTGCATAGGTCGGCGGATACGGCAGATTTCGCGGCAACACGCCTGCCGCGGCGTTGATCGCGGCCTGCACGTCTTGCGTCGCGCCGTCGATGTCGCGGTTGAGATCGAACTGCAGCGAAATCTGGCTGACGCCGAACGAACTCGTCGACGTCATCGAGACCAGCGACGGAATCTGCCCGAGCTGCCGCTCCAGCGGCGCGGTGATCAGCGACGCGGCCACATCGGGACTGGCGCCCGGCAACTGGGTCGTAACCTGCACCGTCGGAAAATCGACCTGCGGCAGAGCCGACACCGGCAACGCCCAGTATCCGAGCGCGCCACCGATCATCAGCGCTATGCCGAGCAGCGACGTCGCGATCGGCCGATGGATAAATGGCTCAGAGACGCTCATCGATGCGCGCTCACAGGTTCGACGTCACGCACTGGGCTCACTGCGGCGCTTTCGCGCCGCTGCCCGTCTTTTGTTGCCCGCCTTGTGGTGCAGCCCCCTGCTCCTTCTGGCCACCTCGCTGGCCCTTCTCGCCGCCAGCCTGCCGCTTGCGCGGCGCGAGGTCCGGTGTCGGAGCCTGATAGTCCTTGCTGATGGCGACTTTCGCGCCATCGGACAAATTGGCAAACCCGGTTGTTACCACGCGGTCCTCGACGGCTAGGCCCGACGCGATCACGGCAATGGTTTCGTTCTGCTGGACGACGGAGACGGTTTTGGCGGTAACGACGTCGTTGGCGCCAATGACGTAAACGAACGTCCCCGCCGGACCGCGCTGAACCGCAGCCGTCGGGACCACGATGGCCTTGTCCAGCGTCTGCACCTTCAGGCGCACGTTGACGAACTGTCCGGGCCAAAGCTGCAAATTGGTGTTGGGGAATTCCGCCTTCACCTTCACCGTTCCGGTGGTCTGATCGACCTGGTTGTCGATGCCGGTCACGATGCCGGTATCGACGACAGTCTTGCCGTCATTCCCGAACACATCGACGGCCAATGGTCCCTTCGCCGACGCCGTGTTGACGCGGAATATCTGTTGCTGCGGCAGGCTGAACTGAACGGCGATCGGCTGCAGTTGCGTGATCACGACCAGACCGGTGGCGTCCGACGCGCGTATGATATTGCCCTGATCGACCTGACGAAGCCCGACGCGGCCCGACAGCGGCGCCACAACCTTGGTATAGCCGAGCGTTGCCTGCGCATTGTCGATCGCCGCCTGATCGGATTTCACCAGCGCCTCGAGCTGCGCAACCAGTGCCTTCTGGGTGTCTGCCTGCTGCGCTGAGCCCGCCTTCGCGGTTGCCAATTGCTGATAACGGACCATATCCATGCGCGCGTTGGCGAGCGTCGCCTCGTCCTGCGCTTTCTTGGCGACGGCCTGATCGTACTGCGCCTGGTAGATCACCGGATCGATTTCGGCGAGCACATCGCCCGCCTTGACGTCCTGGCCTTCCTTGAATTTCACCGACAGCAATTTTCCATCGACCTGCGCGCGCACCGTTACGTTGTTCAGCGCGCGAACGGTGCCGACACCGTCGATGTAGACCGGCACGTCCTCGATACGAGGCGATGCGGCAAGCACCGGGATCGCGAGATCGGGCCGCGTCCTTGTCGCCGTCTCGGTTTTCTTGAAATAGGTCCAGCCGAGATAGCCGAGACCGCCGATGATGAGGAGCCATACCGCGATCGACACGGTTCGCCGCCGCGCGCCCGACGCGACGCGCGCGACTCCTTCGCCAGCCGCTTTGGCCTTTTCATTCAGATCGGGCTTAAAGAGCATTCGCCGGCCCTTCCGTCCTTGGCGACCAACCACCGCCCAATGCCTGATAGAGACTGACGACCGCCAGCAGCCGGGCGAGTTGGAACTGCGCCAGCGAATCTTCAGCCTGAAATAGCGTCAATTGCGTGTTTAGCACAGTCACGATGTCTGCTGTGCCGGCGCGGAGCTGTCGTTCAGAAAGCTCAAACGCCCGCCGCGACGCGGCCACCACGATGCGTTGCAGCCGCAGCCGCTCGTTCGCCTGCTTGAGCGTCGAGAGCGCGGTGTTCACGTCGGCAAACGCCGAGACCACGGTCTTGCGATAGGTTTGCAACAACTCGTCTTGCCGGGCCTGTTGCAGATCGAAATTGGCCTGGATCCGGCCTGCATCGAAAATTGGCTGCGTCAGCCCCGCCGCCACGTTGAAGAACGCCGACTGCGGCGTGAACAGTGCTGCCAGCGCCGCGCTCTGATAGCCGCCCTGCCCGGTCAACTGAATGCTTGGGAAGAACTGCGCCCGCGCGCTGCCGACATTCGCCGTTGCGGAGGCGAGCTGGTTTTCCTGACGCCGGATATCTGGCCGCTGCGTCAGCAGGTCCGACGGCATGCCCGGCGTCACGCGAGGAATCGCAATCCCTCCAAGCGAGCCGCCGGCCAGCCGCACGCGCTCCGGCGGACGCGCGACCAGCGTGGCGAGGATATTGGCATTTTGATCCAGCGCCTGCCGCAGTGGCGGCACCGCCGCCTTCTGGTTCGCCAGCAGGCTTTCCTGCTGCGCGAGATCGAGGTCGGACCCTGTTCCCGCATCGACGCGCGCCTTGATCGCATCGTAGATGCGCTGCGCACTGGCGATGTTGCGCGTCGCGATGTTGATCCGCTCCTGCGCCGCCACTACGTTGAAGTAGGCGTTGGCGACGCTCGCCAATGTCGTCAGCGCGACGACGTCGCGATCGAAGCGGTTGGCGTTGGCGGTCTCTTCGGCGGCCAGCAGGGCGTCGCGGTTCTTGCCCCAGAAATCGATCTCGTAGCTCGCGCTGAGCGACGCCGTGTGATTGGTGACCTCGCCGCGGCCGGTGAGCGGAGTAGCGCTTGTGATCGTGCCCGTCGTGCTCGACGACCGCGAACGCGAGCCGGAGAAGCTGCCGGTGACATTGGGCAGCAATGCAGCGCCTGCCGTCTGGGCCAGTGCGTCCGCTTGCCGAATACGGGCGACAGCGGCGGCAATGTCGAGATTGACGGTCTGCGCCTCTTCCATCAGGACCGTCAGTTCCTGCGAGCGGAAGCCGCGCCACCAGTCCAGCGTCGGCGGCTTGGTGTCGGCAGCGCCCGATGCGGATTTGTAGGCTGCGGGAATGTCCAGCGCCGGGTCCGGCAGGTCAGCCGTCAGGATGCAGCCGCCCGACGTGGCTGCCAATGCCAACGCCGCGCACAGCGCGAGCGAAGGCTTCGGAAACGCTCCACGTCTCAACTTGAAGGGCAACTCGAACACCGGGATGAACACTCTCCGAAGGGCCAGAATCCTATTGTAGCGGGCCGTTCTGGCTGCGGACAGGGATGTTCCATCGCCGCCCCCAAGACAAGGGCAACCTGTGCTTCTTCGGTGTCACGTCTGAAACCCGACTTAACCCCATAAATCGGGGATTTCCTTCATCGACAGGACTTGCATTGCCGCAAGCGTTACCAAGATTTCATGTGCGATTCGGCCTGCCACACTTCCCGGAACTCCTATTGCCGACGGGATGCAGAGACGCATGAAACCTCAACAGCACACCCCCGTATCTCTGACGCTGTTTGCGAACGGGGGTTGGAATGCGGGTCGCGGTTATTGGAACGGGAATAGCCGGCAACGCCGCAGCGTGGGCCTTGTCTCGGCGATACCCGGTCACAGTCTATGAACGCGAACTTCGCCCCGGCGGTCACAGTCACACTGTCACCCTCGATTACGACGGAACACCGGTCGCCGTAGACACCGGCTTCATCGTCTACAACGAAATGAACTATCCCGGCTTCACGGCCATGCTGGCGCATCTCGGGGTCGAGACCGTCGAGAGTTGCATGAGCTTCGCGGTCACGGCCGACGCAGGCCGCTTCGAGTGGAAGGGCGGCGGCGATACATGGCCAGAGACCGCGAAAGGCCTGTTCGCCCAGCCGCGCAACCTGCTTTCCCCGTCCTATCTCTGGATGCTGCGGGACATTCTCGTCTTCAACGACACGAGTGTGACGGATTACGCGGACGGAACGCTCAAGGATCTGTCGCTCGGCGACTACTTCACGATGCGCGGTTTCGCTCCGCGCCTGCTGTCGGATTACCTCGCGCCGATGGGTGCTGCGATCTGGTCGGCGCCGGCGGATCGCATTCTCGATTTTCCGGCGGAGAACTTCGTCGCGTTCTTCAACAATCACCGCCTGCTGCAATACGATCGCCCGAAGTGGCGATCGATCAAGGGCGGAAGCCGAGTGTATGTCGATAAACTCACGGCGGCGTTCCGCGATCGTCTGCGTCTCGGTTGCACGGTGACGTCCATCGAGCGGACCGGCCACGGAGTCGTGGTGAAGGACAGCCTTGGACATTCCGACACTTACGATCATGTCGTGATCGCTGCGCACAGTGATCAGGCGTTGACGATGCTGTCCGATGCCGATGCGAACGAACGCAGCGTGCTCGGCGATATCCGCTATGCGCCGAACATCGTCTATCTGCATCGCGATCCCCGGCTGATGCCGAAACGCAAGAATGCCTGGGCGTCGTGGAATTTCCTGCGCTGGAAGCACGAGGGCGCGCCGATGAACGATGTTGCCGTCACCTACTGGATGAATCCGCTTCAGGGGCTCGACAATGCGCGGCCACTGTTCGTCAGCCTTAATCCGCCCTTCGCGCCCGATCCGGATCTGACATTCGGCCGCTATCTGTGCGATCATCCGCAGTACGACACGGCCGCGTTCGCAGCCCAGAAGCGCCTGCCGGACATTCAGGGCAAGCGTCATACCTGGTTCTGCGGCGCATGGACTGGTTACGGCTTTCACGAAGACGGCTTGCGGTCGGGCTTCGCGGCCGCCGAAGCCTTGGGGGCACCGGTCCCGTGGCGCGAGCTGCCGGAAAAACTCGCGCAAGCAGCGGAGTAAGTCATGCTGCCGGACGAAGCACGCAAGCAGGCTAAATCCGACGACGCGGCGTCGCTGTATCTCGGCGACGTCATGCATGCGCGGCTGAAGCCCATAAATTCCAGATTCATGGGCCATCGCTTCAGCTACAGGGTCATGAGTCTACTGATCGACCTCGACCGGCTTGAGGCCGCCGACCGGCAGTCACGGCTGTTCGGTGTCAATCGCGCGGCGCTCTACAGCTTCCATGAATCCGATCATGGCGACCGCGACGGCTCGCCTCTGCGGGCTTACGTCCAGCGCCGCGCCACTGAGCACGGGATCGATCTGAACGGCGGCGAGGTGCTGCTGCTGTGCTATCCGCGACTGCTTGGCTACACGTTCAATCCGTTATCGGTCTACTTCTGCCATCGGGCCGACGGCTCGCTCGCGATGCTGATCTACGAGGTCCGCAACACGTTCGGCGAAATGCACTCCTACGCGCTTCCCGTTGCCCCGAACGAGATCAGCGAAGCCGGCGTCCGGCAGGAGCAGGACAAGCTGTTCTACGTCTCGCCCTTCCTCGGCATGGCGATGCGATACCATTTCCGCGTCACGCCGCCCGCCGCCCGCGTCAAACTGCGCATCCTGGAATCAGACCCGGAAGGCCCCGTTCTGGCGGCGACATTCAACGGTAAGCGGCGGCGGTTGACCTCGGCGGCGCTGACGCGGGCGTTCGTTGCATTGCCGCTGGTGACGTTCAAAATCATGACGGCGATACATTGGGAGGCCTTGCGTCTTTGGCTAAAGGGCGCAAGAATTGTGGCAAGACCAACAGAGAAGGAAAGTTCGGCGGACAAACGGCCGGCACACGCGAGCAGAAGATTTGGACGCAGAGCCACATCACACTGATGGAATTGCGCGATGTCTGACCTGATCATCCTGACCCCCGACAACGTCGAGGCGTCACTGCCTGACGTGCCCAAACTGGTCCAGTTTGCACTCGAGTTAGCATCCAATCTCCGGCGCGGGACGCTTGATATCACCCTGCCGGATGGCCGCGTGGTGCGCTGCGGCGGACTTGAGCCCGGCCCCGCCGCGCAGATGACGATCTACAGCTACGGCTTCGCATGGCGGCTTGCCCGCGGCGGCGACATCGGTATCGCCGAGGCCTATCTGCGCCGCGAATGGGATACGCCGAACCTGACGCAGTTCCTCTACATCTTCTGCGTCAATCACGACCTGATCCAGACGATGCTTGGCGACAAACCGATCGCGCGCTTCGTGCAGTCGGCTCGTCATTGGTTCAACCGCAACACCAAGCGGCAGGCGCGCCGCAACATCTATGCGCATTATGACATCGGCAACTCGTTCTACTCGGCGTGGCTCGACCCGAGCATGACCTATTCGTCGGCGCTGTTCGAAGACGGCACCAGCGACCTCACCGCCGCGCAGCACAACAAGTACCGGCGGCTCGCGGAGGCGATCAATTTGCAACCCGGACAGAGGGTACTTGAGATCGGTTGCGGCTGGGGCGGCTTCGCGGAATATGCTGCCAAGAATTACGACGTCAGGGTTGTCGGGCTGACCATCAGCACCGAGCAGCGCGACTTCGCGCAGAAGCGGATGCAGGTCGCGGGGCTGAGCGACAAGGTCGAGATCAGGTTCCAGGATTACCGCGACGAGCGCGGGCAATATGACCGGATTGCCTCCATCGAAATGATCGAGGCCGTCGGCGAGCAGTTCTGGCCGCAATATTTCACCCAGTTGCGCGATCGCCTGGTCCCGGGCGGCTTCGCGGGAATTCAGGCGATCACCATTCAGGACAAGCTCTTCAGCGCCTACCGGCGCGAGGTCGACTTCATCCAGCGTTACGTTTTCCCCGGCGGAATGCTGCCGTCGCCGCAGGTGCTGAAATCGCTCGGCGAGAAGTTCGGTGTTCCTGTTATCCGCGAGCGCATTTTTGGAGAAGATTATGCCAAGACGCTTGCGACATGGAGAGACAACTTCCGCGCGGCGTGGCCGAACCTGATGCCTCTCGGATTCGACGAGCGCTTCCGTCGGCTGTGGGAATACTACCTCGCGTATTGCGAGGCCGGATTCCTGTCCGGCAACATCGACGTTCGTCAGGTCGTGTTCGCCAAATCGGGTTAACCAAGGCCGAAACACAGCAGATCACGCCTGCACGCGCTGCCCTTGTCGGAACGGCAGGTGGCCTCTAGGTTGTGGGTGCATAAGCTCATCCTTCCTTTGCCTCCTGACACAGCCGGTCCCAGGTCCTTCAATATCATGCACATTCGCAAAGACGTCATCGACGCTATCGGCAACACTCCGCTCATTAAGCTGAAACGCGCTTCCGAAGAGACCGGTTGCACCATCCTCGGCAAGGCTGAGTTCATGAATCCGGGGCAGTCGGTAAAGGACCGCGCCGGGAAGCAGATGATCCTCGAGGCAGAGAAGCGCGGCGAGCTCAAGCCCGGCGGCCTTGTGGTTGAGAGCACCGCCGGCAACACCGGCATCGGCCTCGCGCTCGTCGCAGCCGCGCGCGGCTACCGCACCATCATCGTCATCCCGGAAACGCAAAGCCAGGAAAAGAAGGACGTGCTGCGGCTGCTCGGCGCGGAACTGGTGGAAGTACCGGCACTGCCGTTCAGCAATCCGAACAATTACCAGCACGTCGGCCGCCGTCTCGCCGACCAACTGCGCAAGACCGAAAAGAACGGCGTCATCTTCGCCGACCAGTGGAACAACCTCGACAACCGCAAGGCTCATTACGTCTCGACCGGTCCTGAAATCTGGGACCAGACGGATGGCAAGGTCGACGGCTTCATCTGCTCCATCGGCAGCGGCGGAACGCTTGCGGGAACGGCGACTTTCCTGCGCGAAAAGAAGAAGGACATCATGATCGGCGTAGCCGATCCGCGCGGCGCCGCGATGTACAACTACTTCGATCACGGCGAGGTCAAGTCGACGGAAGGCGGCTCGATCACCGAAGGCATCGGCCTTGGGCGCGTCACTGCGATCATCGAGGACGTCAAGGTCGACAAGGCCTATCTCATCGAAGACGCGGAAGCCGTGCCGATCGTATTCGACCTTCTCGAACATGAGGGCATCTGCGTCGGCGGTTCCTCCGGCATCAATATCGCGGGCGCCATCCGTCTGGCGAAGGATCTTGGGCCCGGCCACACCATCGTGACCGTCCTTGCCGACTACGGCACCCGCTACCAGTCGAAGCTGTTCAATCCGGACTTCCTGCGCTCGAAGAATTTGCCGGTACCGGCGTGGCTGGAGCGCAAGAGCACCATCAAGCCGCCGTTCGAGAAGGTGTAGGCCTTAAAGCGACGTCATTCCGGGGCGCGAGCGTTTGCGAGCGAGCCCGGAATCTCGCAGTTGCTTCCGATGAACTCTTCTGGATTCCGGGGCCGCGTGAAGAACGCGTCCCGGAATGACAACCTGGGCGACTATCACCGCAAAATCTGGCTGAGAAACAGCTTCGTCCGCGCGTGCTGTGGATTCGCGAAGAACTCGTTCGGCGTATTCGCTTCGACAATCTGACCGGCGTCCATGAACACGACGCGATCCGCGACCTCGCGGGCGAAGCCCATCTCGTGGGTGACCACCAGCATGGTCATCCCCTCTCGCGCGAGATCGACCATGGTGTCGAGCACTTCCTTGACCATTTCAGGATCGAGCGCCGACGTCGGCTCGTCGAACAGCATCACCTTGGGATTCATGGTCAGCGCGCGCGCAATCGCCACGCGCTGCTGCTGCCCGCCTGAAATCTGGCCGGGATACTTGTCGGCCTTGTCGGGTATCCGCACGCGTTCGAGATATTTCATCGCCGCCGCTTCCGCTTCCTTCTTCGGAATGTTGCGCACCCAGATCGGCGCCAGCGTGCAGTTTTCCAGCACCGTCAGATGCGGAAACAGATTGAAGCTCTGGAACACCATCCCGACTTCGCGGCGCACGTCGTCCACCCGACGCAGGTTCGGCCCGAGCTCGATGCCATCGATGATGATGCGGCCTTCCTGAAATTCCTCCAGCGCGTTGATGCAGCGGATCAGCGTCGATTTGCCGGAGCCTGACGGTCCGCAAACAACGATGCGTTCGCCGCGACCAACGGTCATGTCGATGTCGCGCAGCACGTGAAAATCGCCGAACCACTTGTTGAGGCCCGAGATGCTGACAATGGGATCTGCGGTCATGATTTCATCTCAGACGTTCTTGTGAACATTCAACCGGCGTTCCACGAACAGCGAATAGCGCGACATTCCGAAGCAGAACACGAAATAGATTATGCCCGTGAAGGCAAAGCCGGTGAACAATGTCGTCGGCGTCGCCCAATTCGGATCGGCGAAGGACGCGCGCAACTGCCCGAGCAGATCGAAGATCGCCACGATCAGCACCAGCGTCGTGTCCTTGAACAGCGCGATGAAACTGTTGACGAGAGCCGGAATGACATTCCGCAACGCCTGCGGCATCACGATCAGGCCAGTGGTTTTCCAGTAAGACAGGCCGAGCGCATTCGCCGCTTCCGGCTGCCCGCGGGGAACGGCCTGCAAACCGCCGCGAATGACCTCGGCATTGTATGCGCCGGCGAAAAGCGCGATGCCGATCAGCACGCGCACCAAACCATCGACAGTGAAGTTGCCCGGCAGGAACAGCGGCAGCATGTAGGTGGCGAAGAACAGCACGGTGATCAGCGGCACGCCGCGCCAGAACTCGATGAAGGCAATCGAGAACACGCGGATCAGCGGGATGGTCGAACGGCGGCCAAGCGCCAGCACGATGCCGACCGGCATCGACGCGACAATGCCGGTGACCGACACCACGAGCGTCACAAGCAGGCCGCCCCACGACCGTGTATCGACAATCGGCAGGCCGCCCTGATCGAGGCGCATCACCTTGATGACGATGGCGATGCCGACAAAGATCGCAATGCTGCGAAATAGTCCCCGCCACCCGTTGCGAAATCCGCCGGTGAAGAAGAACACAAGCAGCGATACGATGACCGCGGTTGCAGTCAGATCCGCCCACAGCGGCGAATGGAAGCGCTCGGTGTAATCGCGCAGCCACTCCAGCGGCCACACCAGCCAGCCGAGCCCCTCGCCGAACCACGCAAGCGCCTTTCCGACCAATGCGACCGGCTGGCTTAACCAGCCGCGACTGATCGTTGCTCCCGCGCCCGCGAGTTGGTTACCCGCGTCCACAAGGCTGGACGCGAATCCCGATCCAAGATCGGCGACCCAGTGTACGGCAAAACCTTTCAGGCCGCCGCCGCGCAGCAGAAAAAAACCGATCACGGGATAAGCTGCGAAGAACAGTCCGGAGTTGAGGGCTTTGGCAGGTGCGCGCGGGATTAGCAGCGGCAGCAGCAGCAGCGCGCCGAGCGCGAACGTGAGATTGACCCGCCAGCGTTCCTCCGCCGGATAGAAGCCGTAGATGAACTGGTCGAACTTCGCCTGAATGTATGGCCAGCATGCCCCGACCACGTGCCCTACGTTCGACTCAAGGCAGGCGTTTCGATCGCTGCCCTGCCACACCGCGTCGACCAGCAGGAATTTCACGACAGGCACAAGGATCAGCCACAGCAGCACGGCTCCGATGAGCGTCATTGCGATGTTGAGCGATGAATTGAACAGCCGTTCGCGCGCAAAGCCGATCACGCCCGTCGTCCTGACGGGAGCGCGGCGCGGCTCGACGATGTTTTGCCGGATGAAGGCTGCCTGCTCGATCATGCGGCAAGGCTCCTGTTCAGACGCCAGCCGTAGAAACTCATGATCGCGCTCGTGACCAGCGAGATCAGCAGATAGACGCCCATGGTGAGCGCGATGATCTCAACCGCCTGCCCGGTCTGGCTCAACGCCGTTCCGGCAAACACGGAGAACAGGTCGGGGTAACCGATCGCGACCGCGAGCGACGAGTTCTTGGTGAGATTGAGATATTGATTGGTCAGCGGCGGCAGGATCACGCGCATCGCCTGCGGGATGATGACCAGCCGCAACGTCTGTCCGCGCGACAGGCCAAGCGACGCGCCGGCTTCCATCTGCCCCTTCGGCACAGATTGCAGACCGGCACGGACGATTTCGGCGATGAACGCCGCGGTGTAGGTCGACAGTGCGATGGTCAAGGCTGCGAATTCCGGCAGGACTTTCGCGCCGCCGACGAAGTTGAACCCTTTCAACTGCGGCATCTCGAAGGTGACGGGCGCGCCGAAGATCGCCACGGCCAGCGCGGGCAAGCCGATCAGCATGGCCAGCACGAACGGCCAGATCGTGAGCTTCTCTCCGGCGACGAACAACTGGCGACGCGCGTAGGCGCGCATCGCAAGCGATGCGACGATGCCGATCCCAATCGCCACGACGAACACGCCGAACGGTTGCTGCGGGACAGGATCGGGAACAATCAGGCCGCGATTGCTCAGGAACACAGTTCCGAACAGCGAGACGCTCTGGCGCGGGCTTGGCAGCGTCGCCAGCACGGCCAGATACCAGAACAGAATCTGGAACAGCAGCGGCAGATTGCGGATCAGTTCGACATAGCCGCCGGCAATCCGCGCCAGCAGCCAGTTCGGCGACAGACGCCCCAGCGCGACGAGCACGCCGATGATCGTCGCGATCACGATGCCGATGATGGACACCAGCAGCGTGTTCAGCAGGCCTACAACGAAAACACGTGCGTAGGAGTCGCTTTCGGTAAACGGGATCAGCGCCTGACTGACCGCGAAGCCTGCGGTGTTCGACATGAAGCCGAAACCGGACGCGATCCGCTGGGTCTGAAGGTTGGCCCTTGCATTATCGACGATTTCGTAGCCGACCCAGACGACGAGCGCGACGAACAGGATCTGCACGACCACGCCGCCCCACCCCGCCTGGCCGCCCAGCGCACGGCGTAGCCGCGCGACCAGTTGCAGCGGGGGCTTGCGGGGCTCATTGGCCATCGCCGCGTCCGGCGGCGCTTAGCGAATCGGCGGCGCGTACTGCAGCCCGCCCTGATTCCAGAGCTTGTTCAATCCGCGCGCGATGCCGAGCTTCGAACCTGCGCCCACGTGGCGATCAAAGGATTCGCCGTAGTTGCCTGTCGCCTTGATGATCCGCGTGACCCAGTCCTTCGTCAGGCCGAGTTGCTCACCGAGATTGCCGTCAGTGCCGAACATCCGCTTCAGTTCTGGCTTGCTCGATTTTGCCATCTCATCAACGTTCTTCTGCGTGATGGCATATTCCTCGGCATTGATCATCGCGAACAATGTCCACTTCACGATATCGAACCACTGGTCGTCGCCGTGACGGACCACCGGGCCAAGCGGTTCCTTGGAGATCACTTCAGGCAGGACGGCGTGGTCGTTCGGCGCAGCGACCTTGAGACGCTCGGCATACAGTTGCGAGACGTCGGACGTGAACACATCGCAACGGCCCGACTCATAAGCCTTCAATGTCTCGTCCGCGGTGCCGAACGCGATCAGCTCGTACTTCATGTTGTTGCCCTTGAAGTAATCCGAGGTGTTCTGTTCGTTCGTCGTGCCGGTCTGAACGCAGATCGATGCGCCGTTCAGTTCCAGCGCCGAATTGACCTTGAGCGACTTGCGGATCATGAAGCCCTGCCCGTCGTAATAGGAAATGCCGGTGTAGTTCAGGCCCAGCGAGGTGTCGCGCGACAGCGTCCATGTCGAATTGCGCGAGAGCACATCGATTTCGCCCGACTGGAGAGCCGTGAAGCGATCCTTCGCCGACAGCGGCACGAATTTCACTTTGCTCGGATCGTTGAAAATCGCTGCCGCGAGGGCGCGGCAGACATCGACATCGAGGCCTATCCAGTTGCCCTTGTCATCGGGTGCCGAGAAACCGGGCAATCCCTGGCTGACGCCACAGGACAGAGTGCCCCGGTCCTTCACGCCCTGCAGCGTTCCCCGGTCTTTGGGCTTGTCCTGAGTCTGGGCAAGGGCGGACTGGACGGCAAATGCCGAGACAATCGAAATAAGAGCGAGCGATACCCGTTTCATAGAAAGACCTTTCCCGATAGTCCGGCACTGGCGACGACAACGTCGCGCGGGGCCAAACGATCCTGCTGATGCGTGCGAAACCTAGCTAAATATCTGGTCTGCATAACAGAACGCCGAGCGTGACGGGTCAAGGGGTTGACGTCGGCCATCACGGTCAGCTTACTGAGCATACCATTCATAGGCAGCGGCGGCGTATTGGTCATGTCGAGCAACGCTGCGGCAAGATGTCTTCCACAAGTGATCAACATATGAATTCCCGAAAAGACGACCGACCTTCCGCACCGCTCGATCCACAGACAGAGCTGGTAACGTCCGGTCGCGACACCCTTGCGCAAAAGGGTTTCATCAATCCGCCCATCGTGCGCGGGTCAACGGTGCTCTATCCGACCGCCGAAGATCTCCACGCGCACCGCGGAGAATTTCAGTACGGCCGGCACGGGACGCCGACCACACGGGCGCTCCAGCAGGCCCTTATGGCCCTTGAGGGACCGAACTGCGCCGGTGTGGGACTGGCGCCGTCCGGGGTCGCTGCGATTTCCACAGCGTTGTTGGCGATTCTCAAGGCCGGCGATCATTTGCTCGTCATCGACAGTTCGTACCGTCCCACCCGGAATTTCTGCGATACCCTGCTCAAGCGCTATGGCATCGAAACCACCTATTTCGATCCGCTGATCGGAGCCGGGATCGAAAAGCTGTTCAAGCCGAACACCCGGGCCGTCCTGGTCGAAGCGCCCGGATCGCAGTCATTCGAGATGCCGGATATTCCGGCCATCGCCGCCGTCGCTCATGCCAAGGGCGCGCTGGTCGTCGATGACAACACCTGGGCAACGCCCCTGTTTCACCGCTCGCTCGATCAGGGCGTCGACATCAGCATCCAGGCCGGGACGAAATATATCGGCGGCCATTCCGACATCATGTTCGGGACCATTTCCGCCAACGCGAAGACGTGGCCATTGATCGCCGAGGCGATCCGGCTGCTCGGTGTGTGCGCCGGACCTGATGATGTGTTTCTCGCACTGCGCGGGCTCCGGACATTGGCCGTGCGCCTCGCCCATCACCAGCAAGCCGGTCTCGACATGGCGCGCTGGTTCGCTGCGCGTCCGGAAGTTCTGCGGGTGATCCATCCGGCGCTCGAAAGCGATCCCGGGCATGCAATCTGGAAACGCGATTTCACCGGCGCCACGGGGCTGTTCAGCATCGTGCTGAAGCCTGCGTCAAAGCAGGCGGTCGATGCGTTTCTCGACACCGTCACGCTGTTCGGCATGGGTTATTCGTGGGGCGGCTTCGAAAGCCTCGTCATCCCGTTCGACTGCTCGTCGTATCGAACCGCGACGACATGGAATCCGGGCGGTCCCACCCTGCGCTTCCACATCGGGCTCGAGAATCTGGATGACCTGAAAGCCGATCTGGCGCGCGGCTTCGACGCGCTGAAGGCAGCGAAGTCAGCCAGAGTTCTCTACCGTCATTGCGAGGAGCCCTTGCGACGAAGCAATCCAGTTCTTGCTTGTCGCTCTGGATTTCTTCGCTTGCGCTCGCAATGACGTCAGGTCTTTTCGACCTTCGAGCCGGAACCGCGGTTCTTCACGATGAGCATGATGTTGCGGATATAGATGATGGTCGCCAGCGACTGCCCGAGGATGATGACGGGTTCGCGCTTGGCGACGCCATAGACCAGCGTCATCAGCCCGCCGCCCATCGAAAAGAACCAGAACGCCATCGGCACCACGCTCTGGCCTGCGCGCTCGCTCGAAATCCACTGCACAAGAAAACGCGCCGTGAACAACAACTGTGCGACGAGGCCGAACGCGAGCCAGAAGTCGAACTTCGCGACGAACACATCGTAGAGATAATTGCCGAGGTCCTGACCGAATTGAATCAGCATCAGTTCACCTCCGTCGCGACCGGCGTGGATTTCTTGCGGCGGATCAGCCACCACACACCTGCGAGATCCATGATCCCGATCCAGAGCCGGTCAAAGAAGCCGTAGTTCGAGACGCCGGAATGCCGGGGTCGGTCGATCACATCGACATAGACGATGTCATAGCCTTCCCGCCGCACCAGCGCCGGCAGAAAGCGATGCAGACCATCGAAATAGGGCAAGGCGAGGAAGACGTCGCGCCGCAGCGCCTTCAATCCGCATCCGGTGTCGCGGGTGCCATCGTGCAGGATTGCGTTTCGCACGCCGTTGGCGGTGCGCGACTGAAACCTCTTGAAGCCGGTATCCTTGCGGCCGACGCGTTGACCCGCCGCGAGGCCGACCTTGTCGCCACCCTTCTCGATCGCTTCGATCAAATCCGGAAGGAATGCGGGATTGTTCTGCCCGTCGCCGTCGAGCGTAGCGACGATCCGGCCCCGCGCCGCACGAATGCCGGTCCGCACCGCGGCGGATTGCCCGCTGGAAGCCGCATGGCGGATCTGACGCAAATTGTTCCGCACGCGCATCTCGGCGGCAAGCCGCTCGCCGGTCGCATCCGTCGATCCATCATTGACGTAGATGATCTCATAGGCCCAGCGTCCATCGAGCGCGGCCGCGATCTCGGCGATCAGCGGTGCGACGTTGTCCTGCTCGTTGCGGACAGGAACCACGATCGATACGTCGGGGGCCGGCAGGCCGGAGTTTGCTGGTTGATCGCTCATGTGCCGATTAGGTCCGAAAGCCCGAAAATGCGGTTAAATTGCCGCACCGGGCGACCGCTTCTTATGGTGCCAACGCCTCTCGGGCAACCCTTTTCAGGGAAGCCCCGGACGGCCCTGCGAGGGGCTCAATGGAGCCGTCCCGGCCAATCGAGAACCCGAGGCGGCGGGCCGCGAACCAGTAGCGGACGAACATCGCGCAGATAACGCCGTTCAGGGCGCCGCCCACGACATCGCTTGGATGATGGGCAAGCAGGATGACCCGGCTGATGCAGATCAGCACCGCATAGACCAGCATGACGAGCGTCGCTTTTCGCCACACCGCGGAGACTGCAAAGGCCAGTGCAAACGCCGTCGTCGCGTGACCGGACGGCAGGCTCTCGAATGCCGGGTTTCCAGCGAAGTGATCGAAATAGAAAGCATTGGCCTCGCCGCCGACAAACGGCCGGGCCCTGCCGATGACGTATTTGAGAACTTCACCGCACAGAACGGCGGTCAGCACCGAGAAGAAGATGTACTGAACGCGCACGCCGAATGCGATCAGGACCTGCCGCGATACGCCGGCCAACCGTGGCAGCATCAACAAAATAACGAGGAGCCCGCCCGCCAGCGCCCACAGCACGTAGGTCGACTTTCCAAGTTCGGTGAACAACCGCAACGGCCAGAGGCTGGCTGTGCCCCGCGCCGGCATCAGCTTGATGGTCGCGACGTCGGCGGCGACCATCAGGATCCCGATGGCGAGCGCCGTCATAACCGCGAGCCCCAGCCATCGCCGGGCGAGCGCGCGCCGCGCTTCGGCACACCGCGAATGGGAGGGCGCGCGCACGAGGCGCGTGACCGACTGCCACGCAACCAAACCGACGTCCGTCACGTAATTGCGCGGATGGCTGCCGCTGATCTCGGTTGCCATCCTACTGGGTCCCTTCCGAGCGGAACACGGCGATCGAGATCGCCCGGCCCTGCGAGAAATTATAGCCGTCGATGCGCGTAGCCACGTTGTAGCGCAGGCCGATAGTTTCAGCCCGCTGCGCAAAGGCGCGCTCTTCGCGCCACTCGACCAGCGCAAAACGACAGCTTCCCTGCAGCAGGAAGTCAGCCGCACCCGAGCCGTTGGTCAACACGGTCGATGTGCCGACCATGAACACAAGGCTCGGCTCATGGAATCCTGCCGCTGCCGCCGCCGGACCGACGCATTCGACGTTGCGCAATGCGCGCGCGACCTGGACGCTCGGGAATAGCGGCGCAAGCGACGGCACGACAACGCCGTAAATGCAGACGGCAAGAAACCACGCCGCGCCGATCGCATTCAGCAGCGAGCGCTCGGCGCGCTGGTCGTCGTACATCCACCATGCGAACAGCCCGAAGATCAGCGCACCGGCTGCGAACGGCCACGCCAGGAACTCCGGCTGCCGCAACAGCGTCATCGCGCCGATGATCGACGCAACAGTAATGACCAGCGGCAACACGAACCACCACGCCGAGCCGCGTACGATCCACGCGGTGCGCGACAGGACTTTACGCTCGAGCGCACCCACGATCAGAATGGCGATTGCGGGATAGAGCGGCAGCACGTAGTGCGGCAGCTTGGTGATGACGATTTCGAAAATGATCCACGCCGGCAGAAGCCAGGCCAGCAGGAACTGCGCGCCGGGCTCGCGGCGTGCGCGCCAGACCGCCGGCATCGCCATGCCCGCCATCGCCGCGCCCGGCCAGAACGTCGCCCAGAACAACACGAAGTAAAGTCCCGGCGGCGCGCCGTGCGTCTCCTGCGGACTGGCGACCTTGCTGAGCATGTCGCCGCCGAGTGAATCGGCGAAGAACGTATCGCCCGCCTTGAGGAAGATCAGGATGAACCACGGCAGCACCAGCACGAGGGTCCACATCAGTCCCCAGACCGGACGCAGCCGCCACAGCCACGCCGCCGAGCGATCGAGGATCGCCAGGGTCACCACCGTCAGCGCCACGAACATCAGAATCAGCGGACCCTTGAGCAGAATACCGCCGGCCAGCGCCGTCCAGAAAATCGCAGCCCATTTCCACGGCTGCGGCCCGTCGTCCCCCCGTTGCCACGAGAGATAGGCGCGCGCCATCGCGCCCATCACGGCCGTCGTTGTCAGCAGCAGCATGGCGTCGGTCTTGGCCAGACGCGCTTCGACTCCCAGCAGGATCGAACTGCACATGATCAGACCGGCCAGCAGCGCGCCGCGCCGCGTAACAAAGGCGAGCGCGGTCCAGTATGTCAGCAGCACAGCGCCAATGGCGCCGATCAGCGAAGGAATTCGATACAGCCAGATGCGCACCTGCGCACGCGGCAGGCCGAGTTTGGATGCGGTCTCCACGACGACAGCCTGCGCCCAGTAAATGCCGACCGGCTTCTTGTAGCGAACCTCGTCCTGGAAACGGATGTCGACGAAATCGCCGGTTTCGACCATCTGCTTGGTGGCCTGCGCGAAGCGGGCCTCGTCGCGGTCGACAGGCGGAATGGTGAAGAAGCCGGGCAGGAAAAACAGCAAACCGACCAGCACCAGCAGTGCGACCGCCCGGGCATGGCTGCCAACAGCGAAGTCGACGACGCGCACGAGTCCGCTGCCGGGATTCTTCTGTTCCACGGGTTCGCGCGGCGCGCCAAATCTGGGTCTTGGGTAGGTCTCAGCCATCGGTTCCGCATACGCTGAAACCGCTACCCGGACAACAGCTTGGACCGGCTCTACTGAATTCTCACAACAACTGTGTCCGCCGCGCCAGTCGCATCCATCACCGTCAGCCGAACGAAGCCCGGACCCGGCGGATCGACCAGTTTCTGGCGGCGACTATCGATGCTTCCCACGGAGACTCCGTTAACCATCATGGTCAGGGGCAGCACTCCCCCCGCGACCTTGACCGGCATCGCCGACTGGCTCGCCTCGCCGCCTCCATAGGCGTCAATCCGCGATCCATTCAGCGGAAACTGGATGCGCAACGCCTGTTCGCTCCCGGTCCTGACGAAATCCCCGGACGCCCTGAACCGCCGCAACGGCAGCGGCAGCTTGGCATTGCTCGCCATCAGCGTTCCCTTCGGGGCCTTCGGCAACGCCATGGGCAGCTTACCGGTGCGCGCAAAGGCATCGAACAGGATCGGAGCCGCCGCCGTCCGGCCGATGAGTCCCGGAACCGGCGCGCCGTCCGGCCGGCCGACCCAGACCCCGATGGTCATCCGGCCGTCGAAGCCGACCGACCAGGCATCGCGGTAGCCGTAGCTGGTGCCAGTTTTGAACGCGAGTCGGTTGCGTGGCGCGTTGTCCGGCGGCGGCGTTCCCATCAGGACATTGCCGATCAGCCAGGCTGCGGACGGATCAAGCAGCCGCCGGGTTTCCGGCTGCTCCTTGTCGTCCGGACGCACGATTTCCCGCAGGGCGACCGTATCGCCCGATCGGGCCAGCCCCGCATAGAGCCGGACGAGATCGTTCAGAGTGATGCCAACGCCGCCAAGCCCCATGGCAAGGCCGGGCGTTTCGTCCTTGGGCAGGATCAGGTTCGCGCCCGCCTGCTTGATCCGCGCCGTCAACCGGTTCGAACCGATCCGGTCGAGCAAGGCGATGGCCGGGACGTTGAGCGACATCTGCAGGGACTTACGCACGGTGACGGTGCCCTGAAACGTCATGTCGAAATTTTCCGGCGCATAGCTGCCGTAGCGGATCGGACGATCTTCGATCAGGCTTTCGGGATGGACGAAGCCGTCCTCGAAAGCGAGGCCGTAGATGAAGGGCTTGAGCGTCGAACCCGGCGATCGCACCGCGCGGGTCATATCCACCTGCCCTGCGCGCCGCGTGTCGAAGTAATCGGACGATCCGACATGCGCGAGCACGTCGCCTGTCTCATTGTCGACGGCGAGAATTCCGATCGACACGTCAGGTCCGAGCGCGTTGGCGCGATCCCGCGCCAGTGACTCCAGCGCTTTCTGAATTCCAGAATCCAGCGTGAGCTGAATTCGCGTTGCATCTTTCATGATCGCAAGCGACTGATCGGTCGAATGCGGCGCGAGCAGCGGCATCGGCTTGCGCAGGCGCGGCACAGGCTCACGCTTGGCATGGGCGGCATCGTCGGCGGACACGTGTCCATGCTCAACCATGCGCGAGAGAACACGATCGCGCGCAGCGCGCGCGGCATCGGGATAACGGTCGAGGCGGCGCTTCTCCGGCGACTGCGGCAGCGCCACCAGCAGCGCTGACTCTGCGAGCGACAATCGCTTCGGCTCCTTGCCGAAATAAGCGAACGACGCCGCGCGCACGCCCTCAAGATTTCCGCCGAACGGCGCGAGCGTCAGATAGAGATCGAGGATCTCGTCCTTGCTGAGCTTTCGCTCGAGCTGCACGGCACGCACCATCTGGCGCAACTTGGCCGAGATCGAGCGCTCCTGTCGCGGCTCCATCAGCCGCGCCACCTGCATGGTGATGGTCGAGCCACCCGAGACGATGTGCCCTCGCGTCACCAACTGAATCGCGGCACGCCCTACCGCCAGCGGATCGACGCCGACATGCGACCGGAAACGCTTGTCCTCGTAGTTCAGCAGCAGATTGAGATAGCCTGGATCGACGTCCTTCGCGTGGGCCAGCAACCGCCAGCGCCCGTCGGCCATCGCAAACGCGCGCAGCAGCTTGCCGTTGCGATCGATGATCGTGGTGGAGATTTTCTTCGCGTCGGTGAAGGGCAGCGGCGGGAGTGATGCGATCCAGACTGTGGCGGCGACCGCGACTATCACACCGATCGATGCGAACGCTGTGAGCGATGCCCGAATAACTCGCCAGCCTCTCGTTTCGTCATGGCCGGACTTGTTCCGGCCATCCACGTCTTGTTTCACGGCGCAAAAGGAAGACGTGGATCCCCGGGACAAACCCGGGGATGACGATGGAGAGACATCGCTCAGGGTCCCGGCATTCGCCGGGACGACCCGAGAGTTATGGGCAGCCTTCTCGCTCATTTCGCTGAACGCACCTCGACTGTTCCGGTGCCGGTGCGGCCGTAGCGCGAGGGATTGTACATGTCCTCGACATAGGCCTGCGGCAGCACGTATTTGCCGGGCGAGACCGCGCGCACGATGTAGGCGACCGTGAACACCGCTTCGTCCTTGGCTTCACGCTCGATGGACGCGCTGAAGCGGTCGTCCCGGAACTCGGTGTTCTCAGGTTCTTCGCCGTCCTCGATCCAGTCGAGCGTTCCAGAGTCGCCGGACGACACCAGTTTCGGATTGTCAATTTCCAGACCTGCGGGAAGATAATCAACCACCATGATGTGACCGAACGTCGGCTTCTCCTCGGTGACCTTCAGCACAACCGCAAAGCGGTCGTTCTGCTTGGCCTTCGAGACATCGGCGGGCTTGCCGTCGAGCGTGAAGTAATTGCGCTCGATCTTGAACCCGTTGGACGCCGCAGGCTCCGGCGTGATCGGCGCACCGGTGACCGAGACTACCGCCTGCACCGGCGCGTCGCCGGTGTTGGTGATGGTGACCGGCTTCGCGACGACGTCGGCGCTTCGATAGTTGCGATAGACTGCGTTCTTCGCGACCTCCCCGTTAACGGTGACCGCAAGACTGTTCGCCTCCTTCGCAAGCGCCCGCGAGGCCAGCACCAGCCACGCGTTTTCCTGCGTCGAGGTGTAAGGCGTAAGACCGCGCGCGGCCTCGACCCGCTCAACGGCAAGAGTAAGCGTCGCGCGCGGCGCACCACCCTCGCTGGCGAGCGACACCATCGCCGCCGCATCGCGCAGCGACGAGCCATAGTCGCTGCGGCCGAACTCCAGAACCGGTTTCGGATTGAGGCTGTTGACTGCCGCCGTGTAGACGCGCTCCGCGCGGGCGCGGTCGCCAACCAATGCCAGCGCCGCGGCAAGCTGGGCCTTGGCAATGGGCGTGGCGATGTTGTTCAGCTTGGTGTCGGCGAGATAGCGCAGATCACCGATCGGCGCGGTGCCGTTCTTCGCCAGCACATAGAGACCGTAGGCCAGATCACGGCCACCGTCCTTCTCCGGCTCGTCCGCGTTGACGACCGAATTGCGGATACGATCCAGCGCCGTCCTGAACAGCACGTCCGGCACGGCGAATCCCTTTTCGCGCGCGCGCGTCAGGAAGTCGGTGACGTAGGCATCCAGCCAGGCATCGTCGCCGCCGGACGACCACAGGCCGAACGAACCGTTCGAGCCCTGCCGTGCGAGCAGCTTGTCGATGGCGTCCTTGATCCGCTGATCGACGGCGGTGTCCAGCGCCAGATGGTTCTCCGCCGCGAGGTCGTTGACGTAGAGTAGCGGCATCGCGCGGCTGGTGATCTGCTCGGAACATCCGAACGGATACCGGTCTAGCGCCTTGAGGATCGTCGCCGCATCGAGCGCCGTCGACAGACCGACCGACAGTTGCACGCCGCCGGTCCCCTGCACGAGGTCGGTGAACATATCGGAGGTCAGCGTCAGGCTCTCACCCTTCGCCAGCGTCCGCACCGAGCGTCGCGCGAGGATCTGCGTGGCGGCCTTGATGTCGAGCGCGTAGTGGCGCGCCAGCGTCAGGCCGTTCGGCCCCTTGATATCGACATCAAGCGCCGCCTGCCCCGCGCCACCTGCCGCATCGATGGCAAGCGCGACAGTGCTGCGCTGCTTTGCAGCCAGCCGCATGGTGGTCGCCGGATTGCCGGTGAGCTTCACCGGGCCGGACGTCTTGACGCTGATGACGTAATCGCCCGCTGCACCTTCGACGTTGTCGAGATCGAGATTCATGGTGCCGCGATCGCCGCTCAGCAGGAAACGCGGCAGCGTTGCGGTGAGCACAACCGGGTCGCGCACCGTGACGTCGGTGTTGGCGCGGCCCACTTTCGTGGCCGACCATGCGACCGCCATGATGCGTGCGGTGCCGGCGAATTCCGGAATGTCGAAGGTGACTTCCGCCGTGCCGTTGGCACCGACCGTGACGATGCCTGAATACAGCGCCAATGGCTTCTGCGTCGGAGGGCTGCCCTGCAACTCGGCAGCCGCGCCGTCACCGCCGGTGCGGATCTGGCCGCGCGTGCCCTGCATGCCGTCGATCAGCTGCCCGTAGATGTCGCGGATTTCGGACGTCATGCGGCGCTGGCCGAGATAGTAGTCATCCGGCGCTGGCGGCTTGTAGTTGGTCAGGTTGAGAATGCCGACATCGACCGCTGCGACGACGATCTTGGCGTCCTCACCGCGGCTGAGACCCTCGATCTTCACCGGCAACTTGAGCGTCGTTCCCGGACGAACCAGCGCAGGCGGAGTCAAACTCACTTTGAGCGTTCGTTCCGACTTGTCGATCCCGAACCATTTCAGCCCGATGGCCCGGCCCGGCATGCGCTGGGCAGCAGCATCGAGCGGACGGCGCAGCGTCGCCACCACATAGGCGCCGGTGCCCCAGTCCTTGCCAACGGAAATGTTGACCTTGTTCTGACCTTCCTTGATGTCGGTGGACTGCGTGGTCAACAGACGGTCGCCGAGCACGTTGATGGTGAGCTTGCCTGCGGTCCGCGCATTGACGGAGACAACCATGGTGTCGCCGGACTTGTATTCCGGCTTGTCGATGGAAGTTTCCAGCAGGTCCGGCGTGTCGGCGCTGCCGTCGGAATACCAGCCGACATCGAATTGCACCGAGGTGAGCGGTCCATCGGCCTCGGTGGTCTTCACATCGAGCCGATAGCGGCCCGGCTGCGGCGACACCGTGATGCGCGCGGGCTTGTCCGCGGTGATGGTGACGTCGCCGTCGGCCACGCGCTTGGTGGACTTCACCGGCTCGTAATCCCAGGATGAGCCCTGCCGATACCACTGATAGCGCGACTCCATTTTCAGCAGTTCGTAACGCAGCCCGCTGCGCGCCAGCGATTTGCCGTCCGGTGCTGCAAACACCACGTCGAAGTTGGCGGGATCGGCTTCGGCGACGTTCTTGTCCGCGAACAGCGGCTTGACGCCGATCATCGCGTCATTCGGCGCAACCGGAATCGTCAGCTTGCGCTCGACCGCGCGGCCGCCGGTTTCCACCATGCGGACGAAGATCTGAGCTTCCTGCGGGCGCGTGGAGGACGGCGGTTTGGGAAGGCTGACCTTGAAGGTCGCCTTGCCGTTGGCATCGGCCTCGGGGAGGTTTTCCAGCGGCGTGCGCTCGTTGCTGGAGGTTTCCTCGTCGGCGACGCCGAATTTGTAGCCAGCAAAGCCCGGACGATCCGACGCCGGGGCGACCAGCATGTCGCCTTCGAGAGCCAGACCTGACGCGGGTGCGCCGTAGAGAAAGCGGCCATCGACCTCAAGTTCCGCAGGAAGTTCAGCCGTGATCTGCTTCGCCTTGGAATTTAACGAGAATTCGATGCGGTCCGCGACATAATCCTCGACCATGAAGGTCGTTTCGCCCACCGAAGGAGCCTTCGGATCGGTGAACGCCCGCACCCGCCAGGTGCCGGTCGGCACCGCCGAATTGAGCGGCAGCGTCAGGCTGCGGCCGCCCGCGCCCTGATCGGGCACCACGGAGCGGCGGAATTCCACGCCATCGGGGCGCTCGACCACCAGCGTCAGCGGCGTCCCGGTGACGCCATTGCCCTTGCCGTCGCGCAGCAGCGCGGTGAGGTAGACCGTCTCGCCGGAACGATAGACGCCGCGTTCGGCATAGACGAACGCATCCGGCCCCGCAGGCACCGTGCGTCCCGAGACACCGCGATCGGACAAATCGAACGCATTGGATTTGAGGCTCAGGAAGGCGTAGTCGCCCTTGTCGCCGGAGACAGACAGCAAGGCGGGGGAAAGTCCGCCCTCGCCGCGCGCCAGCCCGGCCTCGAACAGCACGTGACCCGCGCTGTCGGTCTTGCGGGTGGCCAGCACTTCATTGCTGCGGGACACGAGTCGGACTTCCGCGCCGGAGGTCGGCTGCGTGGTCGCCAGCGAGTTGACGAACACATGGACGCCGTCGTTACCGGAATAGGCCGTGAGGCCCATGTCCGAGACGATGAACCACTGTGTCGCAAGCTGACCGGAATCGTCATCGCTGGACGAGCCCGGCCCCTTTGCCGCAGCCGTCATCACATAGACGCCGGGCTGCATTTCGCCGACCGCCTGATCGACGGGGAAAGCCGTCACGACATCCGCGTTCAGGGTCTGCGCGGTGGCGACCTCGCCGGTCCAGACCTTGACGCCCTTCTCGTTGCCGAGGTCAGACAGCTCATAGCTCGACAGGCTGCGCTGGAAGTCGCTGCCCAGCACCGAGTTGATCAGGTTGCGGTCGCCGATCCGGAAGATGTTCACCGATACCGACGGCGTGTTGACGCTGACCAGCGGAATGCCGCGCTGGCCGGTGCGCGGCAGCACATAGGCGCGGCCAGTGAAGCGCACGAACGGCTTGCGGTCGCGGACGTAGATGTTGAATTCCGCCGACTTCGGCAGGGTTTCCTTGACGGTCGATGGCATGCCGGCGCGCAGATTGATGGTGTAACGCTCCCCGTGCTTGAGACCCTCGACGCAAAGCTGCTTCGCCTCGGAGGTCAGCGCCGGGCTGTCGGTGCCGGCAAGCGCCACGAACGGATTGAAATCCACCCGCTTGGCGAGGTCTTCCGAGAACTGGAAACAGGCGCGCGGCGAGGCTGAATCCGAATCCACGCTGTAATCCAGCAGCCGGAAGCCCTTTTCATCGCGCAGCTTTTCATACTGGCCGCGGACGTCCGCGACCTCCTTCTGATCGAGCGACAAGCGGAGCGCATCGAGCGCCGGACGCCAGAGCTTGCGCTCCGCTAAAGCGCTGCCTAGCACCGCCAACGCATCGGCTTCCTCGCCCGCATTCGCGGCGCGCTGATAGGCAATGTAGGCCGCCGTGGACGCGCGCTCATGGAAGAAGGTCCGCTCGCGGTTATCCGAGGGGCGGATCTGGAACACGGTCTTGGCCAGCCGCAGCCAGTTGCCGCTGTCTTCAGGGGCGACTGCAGCCGTCTGTCCGAGCAGGACCAGCGCGCCGCGCAGGTCGCTGCGCTTGAAGGCCGCATCCGTATCGGTCTTCAGCGTCGCTGCGGTCTTGTTGATGACCCCGGCTTCGGTCTTGATCTGGGCCTCGAGCCGGATGGCGGAGTCAGCCAGATCGTCCCGCTTGAACGCCTTGTCGGCGGCGTGGACTGAGCTGAAGCCAAGCGCCAGCGCGGCGCAAACCGAAATGGCGCGAACCAGACCAATCATGGTGAAACTCCCTGCCGGCGAGCGAAGGCCGCCTTGGTATTAAGACAATGCGCGAATCGTGACGGACTCATGGTCGTACCGATATCGGGTCGAAAGATTCTCCGCGACGGCCCCGCACGGACAGGCGCGAGACCGTGCACCAACCCCGGCGGCAGCATGACTTTAGGCCGGGGGCTGCCGAAGACAATGCGGACCCTCGGGCAAACCCCGCAGGTTTGTCGGCCGGACGCGTGGAAAGGTTCAGAAATTTCACCACAGGGTGGCGGATTTTTCACGATCCCGGTGATATGAGAGGGCCAACGGTCCCATAGCTCAACTGGATAGAGTAACGGATTTCTACTCCGTGGGTTGCAGGTTCGAATCCTGCTGGGATCGCCAACAAAATCAGAAGGATATCCGTTCTTCTTACCTTAAATCCGCGTCTCATTTGATAATGAAAGAAACCCTTTAATGCCGGGCTTTCCCGACTGGTCCCGCTAAGTCAGTGAGACACGGATCGTACACGGGCGTTTCTGTTTTTGTTCTGTGCTTTTGCAGATTCAGGAGACTGGCTTGGCCGGAAAAATTGATGCTTTTCTAAAAGTCTGTGTTGCCTTGTCGGCGCTAGCAGTCGCGGCCAGCGTGGCACATTACTACACAGTCTATCTACCAGGCCGCGATCAACAGGCGAATACCGAGCGACTTAATGAGAAGGCACGGGCCGAACTTTTACGGCGAACAAACGAAGCGCGAGCAACCGCAGAACTAGAAGCAAAAATCGAGCGCGAGAACCTAGACAAAGCTCAGACGCAAGCTCGATACGAGCGGTGCAAGCAACGGGCAAGTGAAAATTATACCGCCGGCTGGGCCGCAGCCTGCAAAGCGGCAAATGCGAAATCCATCAAAGACCGTTCTTCTTGTACATTTTCGCCGTCAGCCTGCGACAATCTCCATCCTGTTCGAGATCCTTCACCATCTTGCACCCTGTATGGCAATTCCGGCACAGACCTAAATGCAAGCTTGGAAAAAGCGAGGGACCGGTGCTTGCAGGAAAGCAGAGCGGGCGTTCAGTAACCCGCCGGCCGGAGCCCGACGGGCCGTCTTGAACATCATGTGTAAGATGCCCTCAGCGATCGAAGGCAGCTTGCCGTTGCTACTTTTAGCGCAGCAGGCTGAACCAGTCGAAGCGATAGTTCAAACCGATCTTACCGGTGTGGATTCCGGGAACGCGGGTGGTTGTGAAGAACTGCGGCCCGGCAGGCCTCAAATTGCCGCTCGTCGCGTAGTCACTCTCGATGCCGAGGTATAGGTATTCGGCCTTGAGGCTCCACTTCGGATCAAATGCATATTCCCAGCCGCCACCAACCGCATAGCCAATCTTCCACTTGTGCTGGATCGTATCAAGTTGTGGGACGCCAGTACGGTCGCTGATACCAGCTTCGACGCGGACAACAGCGGCGCCACCCTTAACGTAGATCAAAGAGCGATCCCAGGCGTAACCAAGCCGCGCAGTATAGACGCTGTACCAGTCCCCGATCCGGGTGATTCCGTTGGTATCGTTCAAACCGTTCGAAACGCCAGGAGGATTTTGAACGCCCGAGCCGTTGATTTTGACGTAGCCAATTTCACCTTCATAACCGATGACCCAGTTCGGAGCGAACTGGTAATTGTAGCCGCTGGTATAACCGCCGATGAAGCTCGAGCCGAGCCCGTAGCCGGTGTTCACCGGGTTGAAGTTAAAGAAGCCGCCTGTGGCGGTAACAGGATTGGAGGTTGAGCCGTCCTCGGCCGCACTAGCACCACCGACATAGCCGCCGATGTAGGAGCCGGTCCATGTGAATGGGGCGACGATCGGAGCAGCCTTGCGATACACAGGGCCCAAATCAGCGGCCTGGGCGCCAGTGGCACCAACCAAGGCGAGGACAGCAGCAATCAAAAACTTCTTCATCAAATTCCCCGGAAGACACAAAAAATATAGCTCAACCTTAGGGGGAGTCGGGCGGCCTCGATGTAGCGAGCGGGCAACACAAGCGCATGAACCACACGGCGCTTTGCACGGGGCAACACATGACAGACATCCGATTTCCGGAGGCGATGAAGCGCGTCCTGGTTCACGAGGACAGCCTTTCCAACAATCCGGACGATGCCGGCGGCGCCACGTTCAACGGTATTATTCAACGGTCAACGCTAAAGGGATCGCGCGGCACATTCATCGAGCCAAATGAAAAAGCCCGGCGCGAGGCCGGGCTTGTGTAGATCAATCAATCGTTGATGTAGCGGTGCTGGCCGCGCGCGTCATTGAAACTTGTAGCTGACGCCAGCGCGCACAAGATGGGCCGTCAGGTCCACGGAGGTATTGAAGGGCGTTCGTTCGCTGGCGTGGGCGGCGTTGGTGATGAGCGTATTCACACTGGAACTGCCAAGGTCAAGATACATGTATTCGGCACGCACGCTCCAGTTCTGCGCAAAGGCGTATTCCAGACCAGCGCCAACGGTCCAGCCAACCTTCGTTTCGGTCCTCTCGCCAAATCCACCTGCACCAACGGGATTGCCGTCGGTGTGGCTATCCGCGAAGCTGTTGGCAGTTTTCACCCGGCCGATGGCCAGGCCGCCGGTGGCGTAACCCAACAGATTCGGCGAAATCAGATACCCGAGGCGACCACGCAGCGTGGCCAGAACGTCGCTCGACACCGAGGTCGCTGCTACGAAGCTGTCGCCGGCCAGTGCGGCGCCGCCGCCGCCGCCAGCGGGATAAACACCCCGACCTAACTGGCTGGTCCCAAAGTTAAAATAGCCAACGTCGATCTCGCCGCCGTAGACAATCAGTCCGGCCTGCTGATTGTAACCGGCATGCACGCCGCCAGTGACGTTGGAGTTTGAGCTGGATCCCACCAGCGAATTGACGACAGCAGGTGCGTTGGCTTGCGACGCTGGATTACCGGTGCTGCAGATGTAATCAGCCACACCCGGTGCGCCGCACGCGATGCTGTTGGATGGGTTCGCGTCACTAAAGGAGGCGCCCAGATTTCCGCCGACATAAAACCCGGACCAGTTATAGGCTGGATTCAGTATCGGAGCTTTGGTGTAAGGCCGCGCCGCGATATCGGCAGCTTGCGCGCCGGTTGCACCGAGAACGGCAACCGCCGCAGCGATCAAAAGCTTCTTCATTTTAACCCCATAAGAAAAATGCGTACCTAATATGGAACTACTTTAGG
>JAUSAX010000098.1 GCA_030652315.1 Afipia sp.
GTCGAAGCCGTATTCGTTGTTGGTGCCGTAGGTGATGTCTTTCGCGTAGGCAGCCTGACGCTCGTTATCGTCGAGGCCATGGACGATGACGCCCGTGGCCATGCCGAGAAAGCCGTAGACCTGACCCATCCATTCGGAATCGCGCTTGGCGAGGTAGTCGTTGACGGTCACGACGTGGACGCCGTTGCTGGCCAGCGCGTTGAGATAGACCGGAAGGGTCGCAACCAGCGTCTTGCCTTCGCCGGTTTTCATTTCGGCGATGTCGCCTTCGTGCAGCACCATGCCGCCGATCAGCTGCACATCGAAATGGCGCTGGCCGAGAGTGCGCTTGGCGGCTTCGCGAACCGTGGCGAAGGCGGGCACCAGAAGGTCGTCGAGGGTCTTGCCTTCGGAGAGCTGCTTGCGGAACTCGGCGGTCCGCGCCTTCAGCGCCTCGTCGGACAGGGCGGCGATCTCGGGTTCCAGCGCGTTAATCGCGTCGACGCGGGCTTGGTACCCCTTGATCCGCCGGTCGTTTGCGGAGCCGAAAAACTTGCGGGCGAGCGCGCCGAGCATGAAAAATTCCTGTCTTGCAGTTTGGCATTGCGGCCGCGATCGCCGCAGCCCAAGGCCCATATGAAACCCGTGTCAGGCGTATTTCCGGAATTGCGTGCGGGGACAAACCCTTGCGCCAGTCCTCGAGAGTGAGTGCGGGAAGCGAATTCTTAAGGTTCACCCGCTCGACCGCGGCAAAGCCCGCGGCAGCCAGGCGCGCCTGCCGGCAGAGATATGGGCCGTCCAAAGCCTTGTCAACGCGCGAACCTCTCAAGGATTTCATGATTTTGACGGGTTTTTCGCGTTGCTTCCGGGCAGAGGTTGGGCGAGTGTCCCGCCTCCCAAACCGCTCAGTGATCCGGTTCTACCGGATACCGGACACCAGACTTTGACCTTAAAAGGATTTTCCATGACCGTTTCTCCAAACTGCACGGCCCCTCTCAGCGGACTGGGCGTGCGACCTGGACTGGGACTCGGACTGAAATTTGGACTTCTGACGACCGCTGCGGCAGCTTGTCTCACAGTTGCAATGGCAATCGGCCAGCCGCTTCACGCGCAGGATGCGAATGCCGTAATCGCAAAGGTTAACGGCGCCGAAATCCGCCAGAGTGACCTGGCCGTCGCCGAAGAAGAGCTGGGGCCCAGCCTCCAGCAGATGGATCCATCGACCCGTCGCGAGAATCTGATCGCGTTCCTGATCGATATGAAGATCGTCGCCAAGGCCGCCGAAGCCAAGAAGGTCGGCGACACGGCGGACTTCAAGCAGAAGATCAGCTTCGCCCGCGACCGCCTCCTGATGGACAGCCTGCTCGCGACCGAGGGCAAGGCCGCGATCACCGACGAGGCCATGAAGAAGGTCTATGAGGACGCGACCAAGCAGGTTTCGGGCGAAAAGGAAGTTCGCGCCCGCCACATTCTGGTTCCGACCGAGGACGAGGCGAAGGCGATCAAGGCCGAACTCGAAAAGGGCGCCGACTTCGCCAAGCTCGCAAAGGAAAAATCGAAAGATCCGGGCGCTGCCGACGGCGGCGATCTCGGCTTCTTCACCAAGGAGCAGATGGTGCCGGAATTTTCGGCCGTGGCCTTCGCGCTTGAGCCCGGCAAGATTTCCGACCCGGTGAAGTCGCAGTTCGGCTGGCATGTCATCAAGGTCGAGGAAGCCCGCGACCGCAAGCCGCCGGATTTCGAGCAGGTGAAGGGGCAGATCTCGACCTTCGTGGTGCGCAAGGCGCAGGCCGATTACGTCACCAAGCTGCGGACCGAAGCCAAGGTCGAGCGCCTCGACAAGCCGGCGGACGCTGCGGCTCCTGCCGCAACGCCGGACGCAAAGGCCGCCCCGGCGGCGAAGACTCCGCCTGCGAAGAAGTAAATCGACTTCGCAAACAGACTTCAGTAGTTTGACGTCATGCCCGGGCTTGTCCCGGGCATCTACGTCTTAGGGCCTTCATCGACAAGGAAGTAAGACGTGGATGGCCGGAATAAATCCGGCCATGACGACTGACAATCCTCGATCCAAGGCACCCGATCTCATGTCCACCGCCGTCTCACCGCTCGCCCCCACCAACGTCCCCGACATGCCGAACATCGACGGCGTGCGCCTTGCGACGGCGGCCGCCGGCATCCGCTACAAGAACCGCACCGATGTGCTGCTGGCGCTGTTCGACAAGGGCACCACGGTTGCCGGCGTGTTCACAAAATCGAAATGCCCGAGCGCCGCGGTGGACTGGTGCCGCGCCAAACTGAAGGGCGGAGAGGCGCGCGCTCTGGTGGTCAATTCCGGCAACGCCAACGCCTTCACCGGCAAGACCGGCAAGCAGGCGACGACGCTGACCGCTGCGATCGCCGCCAAGGCCGCTGACACTACGGCAGCCAAAATCTTCCTGGCTTCCACCGGCGTGATCGGCGAACCGCTCGATGCGACGAAGTTCAACGGCGTGCTCGACGATCTTGCAAAGGTCGCGGTCCCGGAAGGATGGGACACTGCCGCGCGCGCGATCATGACAACGGATACGTTTCCGAAGGTCGCGACCGCGACCGTCAAGCTCGGCAAGGCCAAGGTCACGATCAACGGCATGGCCAAGGGCGCGGGCATGATCGCGCCGGACATGGCGACGATGCTGGCGTTCGTGTTCACCGACGCGCCGCTGTCGGCAGCCGTATTGCAATCGCTGCTCAAGACCGGCGTCGAGGATACGTTCAACGCGGTGACGATCGACGGCGACACATCGACATCGGACACATTGCTGGCGTTCGCCACCGGAGCGGCCGCCGCCAGAGGCGCACCGGCCATCAAGCGCGCCAGCGATCCGCAGTTGAAGGCCTTCACCAAAGCGTTTCACGCCGTGCTGGCTGATCTGGCCGAACAGGTCGCCCGCGACGGCGAAGGCGCGCGCAAGCTGGTCGAGGTCGTTGTCGAAGGCGCGACCTCGAAGACATCCGCACGGAAAATCGCGATGTCGATCGCCAATTCGCCGCTGGTGAAAACCGCGATCGCAGGCGAGGACGCCAACTGGGGCCGCGTGGTCATGGCCGTCGGCAAGGCCGGCGAGCCCGCCAACCGTGACAAGCTTTCGATCTCGTTCAACGGCATTCGCGTCGCCAGCAAGGGCGCGCGCGATCCGTCCTATGACGAAAAGGAAGTCTCCGCGCTGATGAAGCAGCCGAAAATCCAGATCAAGGTCGGGCTTGGTCTCGGCAAAGGCCGCGACCGCGTGCTGACCTGCGACCTCACCAAGGAATATGTCGCGATCAACGGCGACTATCGCTCGTGATCAAACTCACCCTCGTCGTCGCCTGCGCGCTGATCGATGCGGACAACCGCGTCCTGATCGCGCAGCGCCCCGAGGGCAAGACTCTCGCCGGCCTGTGGGAATTTCCCGGCGGTAAGCTGGAGCCCGGCGAGCGGCCCGAACCGGCACTGATCCGCGAACTGCACGAAGAGCTGGGCATCACGGTGGAGGAGCCGTGTCTGGCGCCGCTGACGTTCGCCAGCCACGGTTATGACAGCTTTCATCTGCTGATGCCGCTCTACATTTGCAGGAAGTGGCAGGGCACCGTCACACCGCGTGAGGGCCAGCAACTCGCGTGGGTGCGCGCGAATAAATTGCGCGATTATCCGATGCCGCCCGCGGACATTCCACTGATCGCGCATCTGACGGATCTGCTGCTGTAAATTGCTGAGCCGTCATCCTGAGGTGCGAGCCCCTTTGCGAGCCTCGAAGGACGACGGCGTGCGGCTGCGCATCCTTCGAGGCTCGCCGCAAGCGCGGCTCGCACCTCAGGATGACGCATCGCTACATTTCGCAAAGATAATAAATGGCTCCCCGCATTCGCGGGGACGACCCGGAGCGAGATTGCGCGATGCTTCAACACCCGCAGTCGTCATTGCGAGCGAAGCGAAGCAATCCAGCAAGGCGACCAGCAAGCAAGGACTGGATTGCTTCGTCGCTGCGCTCCTCGCAATGACGACGAGGCATCCCTTGACATTTCCCATTCTAGGAATATATTCTCTATCGTCCTGATCGCGAGGGGCGCTTCTCGAGGGCGCTTTTGAAGCGGAACAGGATGCGGCGCCTGCGCGTGTGGTTCGCAGCCACACGTCCGGGAGGCTGGGGTCACCGTCCGGGCCAACTACGTGGCTCTGCCGTTCGCGGCTGGACGCGGCGAGGATGAAGGCGGCGAAAGCCGGCCGGATCGGGACGTGAAAGCGTCCGTCCTCACCCGGAAGTACGGTCCCCT
>JAUSAX010000103.1 GCA_030652315.1 Afipia sp.
GATGTGTTCGTTCACATCAGCGCTGTTGAGCGCGCTGGTCTGACCGGCCTCGCCGAAGGACAGAAGGTTTCGTACGAAGCCAAGGTTGACAAGATGCGCGGTAAGACCAGCGCAGAAAACCTGCAGATTCTGTAAGGCTGATCGCGAGAACCGGACACCGGTTTTCGCGCAAGCCTTCTTAAAGAAAAAGAGCCAGGCGCTGCATCCACGGATGTACTGGTCGCAGCAGCCAGCTTTTCGCTCGTTTCACGGATGTAATGAAACGGACGTCACCAAGCCCCGTCAGAAATGATGGGGCTTTTTGCTGTCTGGGCATGATCCCGAAAAGTGGGCACCGGTTTTCGGATCAGATCATGCCCAAATAAACTAGGTGCCGCGCACCGATCCCGCCCAAAATCAGGTTGGCATTTTGCCCTGCTTGCCGGTTAAATCCCGGTCAGGGAGACTGAAATGCTCGACAAGACCAAAGCAGAAAGCGACCACTTCGATGTGCTGATTGTCGGCGCGGGCCTGTCGGGCATCGGCGCGGGCTATCACCTGCAAAAGAATTGCCCCGGCAAAAGCTACGCGATCCTCGAAGGCCGCGAGAGCATCGGCGGCACCTGGGATCTGTTCCGCTATCCCGGCATCCGCTCCGACAGCGACATGTACACGCTGGGCTATTCGTTCAAGCCGTGGACCGAAGCCAAGGCCATCGCCGACGGGCCGCGCATTCTCAACTACGTGCAAGAGACCGCGCGCGACAACGGCATCGACAGCAAGATCCGGTTCAACCATCGCGTCAAAAGCGCGGCGTGGTCATCGAAAGACGCGCGCTGGACCGTTGAGGTGGAGCGGGGGCCTGCAAAGGAGATCGCGCATCTCACCTGCAATTTCCTGTTTATGTGCAGCGGCTATTACTCCTACGAGGGCGGCTATTCTCCGGAGTTTCCCGGCGCCGATCAGTTCAAAGGCCGCATCGTGCATCCGCAGAAATGGACCAGCGATATCGACTATGCCGGCAAGCGCGTGGTGGTGATCGGCTCGGGCGCCACCGCCGTCACGCTGGTGCCGGAAATGGCCAAGACCGCGGCGCATGTCACCATGCTGCAGCGCTCGCCGACCTATGTGGTGGCGCGGCCGGCCGAAGATGCGCTCGCCAACAAGCTGCGCGAAAAGCTGCCCGCGAAGCTCGCCTATCACCTGATCCGCTGGCGCAATGTGCTGTTCGGCATGTATTTCTTCCAGCTCTGCCGCCGCAAGCCGGAACGCGCCAAGCAGTTGATCCTCGGCGGCGTGCGACACGCGCTCGGCCCGGACTACGACATCGGCACGCATTTCACGCCGCGTTACAATCCGTGGCAGCAGCGGCTGTGCCTCGTGCCGGATGGCGATCTGTTCAAGTCGATCAAGGATGGCCGCGCCTCGGTGGTGACCAGCACCATCGACACCTTCACGCCGAAGGGCATCCGTCTCGCGGACGGCAGCGAACTGGACGCGGATTTGATCGTCACCGCCACCGGCCTCAACCTGCAGGTGCTCGGCGGCATGCAGGTCAGCGTCGACGGCAGCAACGTCGATTTCGCCAACACGCTGAACTACAAGGGCATGATGTATTCGGACGTGCCGAACATGGCGTCGTCGTTCGGTTACACCAACGCCTCGTGGACACTGAAATGCGATCTCACCTGCGAGTACGTCTGCCGCCTGATCAACTACATGGACAAGCGCGGCTACAAGCAGTGCATGCCGCGCAACACCGATCCCGAGGTGAAACAGGAAAACTGGCTCGATTTCACGTCGGGTTACGTGCAGCGCTCGGTGGCGAAAATGCCTAAGCAAGGCTCGAAGCGGCCGTGGAAGCTCTACCAGAACTACGCGCTCGATATCGTCTCGCTGCGTCTCGGCAAGGTTGACGACGGCGTCATGGTGTATGAGTGATACGACACGCCGTCATTCCGGACGGCCTGCGAAGCTGGCCGATCCGGAATCCAGATATCATGAAACCTGCGCGTCCCTGGATTCCGGGTTCGCTCGCTGAGCGAGCGCCCCGGAATGACGAAACACTGGAGTTCTACCCGATGAAGTCTCTTCTGTTCGCGCTCGGCCTGTTGCTGGTCGCGTCGCCGCTCTATGCCGACAATCACGCAACGACCAGCAAGGTCGTCGTCAAGCCGGTACTCTCCTCGACGGTGACGTCGAGCGGCCAGCCGATCGTGCTGCCGCAAAAGGACGCGCAGGTCATCGTCTCGACCTACGAGATTCCGGCGGGTGCGGTGCTGCCGAAGCACAAGCATCCGTTCCCGCGCTATGGCTACGTGCAGGCGGGGACCATTGAAGTCACCAACGTCGATACCGGCAAGACCGAGACCTTCAAGACCGGCGATTTCATTCTCGAAGCCGTCGATCAGTGGCACTTCGGTACGAACAAAGGTCCCGAGCCGGTGAAGCTGCTGGTGATCGACATGGTCGAGAAGGGCCAGAACAACACGGTCTTGCACAAGTAGGCATTTGACTGAAATTTGACAGGCTGGCTGGCGAGCCGGTTGCGCCCGGTTCGACTTGGGCGCAATTTGCTTGCGGCGGTGGCGCGTCTGTGATGATCCGGAGCAGGGCGCCGCCAGGAGGCGTGTATTGCAACACATTCATTTCAAGCGAGGCGGACCATGCGCTGGTTAAACACGGCTGTGATTATCGTTCTTGTCGCGGGAATTTTGATCTTCGCGTTTCAGAATCTTCAGAGCGTGACGGTGTCTTTCCTCGGCCTGCGGATCACCGCACCGATGGCGGTGCATGCCTTGATTATTTACCTCGTCGGCATGGCGACGGGCGGCAGCTTGTGGGCGCTGATGCGCTGGGCTGTGCGCAAGCCATAAGAGTCATAGTCCGCATTCCGTTATCCGGACCCGTGCGCTCACATGTGACGGCGGATGAACGTGCCCACATTGGCGAGCGCGCGGCGGCCGGGTTCGAGATGCGCGTTCCACAGCGGCCAGGCGTGGATCATCTCGGGCCACACCTCCAGCGTGACATCGACATCCGCGGCGCCTAACGCGGCCGCAAAGCGCGTCGCGTCATCGAGCAGCGTCTCGTGCGAACCGACTTGAACCAGCGTCGGCGGAAATCCGTGCAGATCGGAAAACAGCGGCGAGATGCGCGGATCGTTGCGCGCCATTCCCGAAGGCGCGAAGGCGTCGGCGAGTTCGCCGAGATAGCCCTTGTGGATGATCGGATCGACCGCGTCTTTGGTCGCCAGCGAGCTGCCCGACATGGTGAGGTCAGTCCAGGGTGAGGCCAGCCACGCGCAGGATGGATGCTCGCTTTGTTCGCGCAGCGTGTTGATCAGGACGGCGGTGAGGTTGCCGCCCGCGCTGTCGCCGCCGATGGCGATCTGCGACGGCAGATAGGCCTGCTTGCGTAAGTATCGCCATGCGGCCATGGCGTCGTCCAGCGCTGCGGGGAATGGATGCTCTGGCGCGAGGCGATAGCCGACCGCGAGCGTTCGGATCCCCGCCGCGCGTCCGGCTTCGGTCACCATGCGGCGGTGACTTGTAATCGAGCCCGAACAATAGCCGCCGCCGTGGAAGAACATCAGCATGCGCGAGGCGTCGCTGCCGGGCGCGAGCGACCATTCGCCGGGCACGCCATTCAAATCTACGCTTGTCAGTGTGATGTCGTCGGCCACCGGCCACACCGAACCAATCTCATCCAGCCGCTCGCGCCGCTGCGCCCAGCCGACCGGCCGGGCTTTCGCTGTCAGCAGTGCGCGGATCGCATCGATTTCGGAGGAGGGCATGGTGCTGACTCCTGTTGCGTAGAAGATCTTACTTCTGTTCAAGCCGCCACACACCGTCCCAGTCATCGCCGGGTGGGGCCGAGGTAAAGCCGTCGAGACGCTTGATAAATGTCAGCGACGGGCCGTCATCGGAAACGGCGTCGAGCGCTGCGGCGAAGGCACCGCGCGCGTCGTCCCAGCGCCGGGCGCGGTAGGCGGCAAGGCCATCCGAGTAGTAATCCCGAAGCGCGGTCTGCGACGGCGTCAACATGCCCTTGCGGCCCATGATCTCGAACACCGTTTGCGGCTGGGGTTGCCCCACCATCACAATGCGGTCGATCTCGCGGACTTCGATGTCAGCGGCCGCGCTTGCAACAGTCGCCTCGGACACGAGAATGCGGCTGCCATACGCCTTGTTTGCGCCTTCCAGCCGCGATGCAAGGTTCACGGTGTCGCCCATCACGGTGTAGCTCATCATCAGTTCGGAGCCGATACTGCCGACCAGCACTTCACCGGTGGCGATGCCGATGCGAATGTCGAACGGCGCGGGGAGATTGCGGACGCCGAGCAGTTCAGGAAGCTCCGCGCGCAGTTGCGGGATAAGCTCCAGCATGTCGAGTGCTGCGATGCTGGCGAGCCGCGCCTGATCCGCGTCGGCGGCAAAGGGAGGCCCCCAATAGGCCATGATGGCGTCGCCGATATATTTGTCGATGATGCCTTCATGCTGGCGTA
>JAUSAX010000110.1 GCA_030652315.1 Afipia sp.
GCTCGTTCAGCGCATGCTCGATTCTTACGATCTGGCTGGCGGTTCAGTTTCCCCCAGCAAAGCTGCCTGATTACTGAACAAGGAGATCGATAAAATGCCAGTCAATAAGAAGCATGATGAATTCTATACGCTGGATATGAACAGCGGCTGGGAAGTCCCGACGGGTTATCCGGCAGGCATCCAGCAGAAGATCCTCTCCGGTGGGCTGGACGAGGAGAACAGGCGGGGGACCCGCACGCGGCTGTTGCGCTTTGAGCCTGGCGTATACACCACGGCGCCATTCTCTCACGAATACTGGGAAGAGGTTTATCTCGTCTCTGGTGACTTGATTGTCGGCAACGATGAAAAGGGTGAGGGCGGCAAGAGCTTTCCGCCCAATACCTATGCGTGCCGCCCGCCGCATGCGCTGCATGGACCATTCAAGTCAGTCAATGGCTGCCTGCTTATGGAAATCCACTACTTCGATCCCGTGTGATGCCTGCGCATCATTGTCGCATTTGATAACAAACAAACTTGGATAAGAGGGGAACATTATGAAGCTGAAAACCTGTATGTCTGTGCTTGCACTCACCGTCGGACTCGCGTCCACCGGTCCTGTCGCCGCGCAGGAAAAGCCAAACTCACTGGGAGTCGGCATTTTCACATTCACATCCGGACCAGCCGCAGCCTATGGCATGCCCGGAAAGAACGCCGCTGATCTGATGATCGAGCAGATCAATGCCAAGGGTGGCATCGGTGGTGTTCAGGTGAACCCGATCTATGTTGACGAAGCGCAGGGCACTCAGGGCATCATCGCGGAGTATCGGCGCCTGGCCGGCGATCCAAAGAACCAGGTAATGATGGCTGCTTTGTCCAGCGCAAACTGTCTGGCGCTGGCTCCGCTCGCGGAGCAGCTCGAGGTTCCGACCATTGGCTGGAATTGCGACACGCATCAGCTTCTGATGGACGGCAAGAGCAAGTACGTGTTCCGTCCCAACGGCAACACCGTTCCGGAATTCATCGCCTACGCGATCTACCTTCTCGCGCAGAAGCCGGATGTGAAAACCGTCGCGATCATCAATCCCGATTATGCTTTCGGCCATGACGCCGCGAAGATCTTCAAGGCGGCGCTGCAGGCACTGAAGCCGGACATTCAGATTGTGGCTGAGCTTTTCCCGAAGCTTGGTTCGCCGAATTATCAAACCGAGATTTCGCGTCTCGCCACCGCTCGTCCGGATGTGATTTTCTCCAACCTCTGGGGAGCAGATCTGGAGAATTTCGTGCGGCAGGCCTCGCCGCGCGGTCTGTTCACGTCAAGTCAGGTGGTTCTCGCGCTTGGTGAAACGGTGCTTCAGCGCGTTGCGCTGCCGGACGGCGTCATCGTTGGCGTTCTGGGCGATGGCTGGTGGATGTCGCCGGATGCGAAGGCGAATGCTGAAACGAAGAAGTTTGCAGACGCTTACAAGGCGCGTTTCGGCGAGTATCCGGTTTTCCCGTCGATCAAGATGGCCAATACGCTGATCTATGTGCAGGCTGCCTATAAGGCCGCGATGCAGAAGAATGGCGGCAAATGGCCGACTCGCGCGGAAATTGCGGATGCGATGAAAGGCAGCTCAGTCGCGACGCTCACCGGAACGATGAAAACCCGTTCCGATAATGACGGCGTCGTCGATCAGATCGTCGGGGTTACAGCGAAGTCGCCAGACTATCCGTTCCCCGTGATCGGTGGAATGGTTCGCTACAAGGGTGAGACCTTGATGCCGAAGGAAGGGCAGGACCCAATCGCCTGGATTTCGACGTTGACGCCGGAGTTTGCGAAATCCTTGCCCAAGCCCGGAAGCTACAAGTAAGCGGCATGCCGCTTTGCCGAGGCCAGTCTGAGTAGGTGTCTTAATGTCGAATGCCGTCATTCCGTTGTTACTGGACAGTCTTGCCAGCGCCGCGTTGATCTTTTTCGCGGCCGTTGGCCTGACGCTGGTATTCAGCGTGCTGCGCGTCCTGAATGTGGCGCATGGGAGCCTCTACTCGATCGGCGCCTATGTGGCGGCCTCGATCTGCCTGTTCATCGTGAGCAGGCAGCTCAGTCCGTATCTTTCATTCGTGGCGTTGTTGTTCAGTGCGGTTTTCGTCGCGGCAATATTCGGACCGCTTATTGAACGCACCTTGATTCGATGGACCTATGGAAAGTCCGAAGCTGTTCAGATCCTGATCACCTTCGGACTCTTCCTTATCCTCGAGGATGTGCAGCGTTTGGTTTTCGGAGTGCAATCCTTGTACGAGGATGCTCCCATGCGCCTTCTCGGCACGTCTCTCATCGGCGGCGTCGTATATCTGAACTACCAGATTGTTCTGATCGGAATGGCGATCCTCGTCATCATCGGTTTGAGGTTGTTGATCAGGCACACCCGGCTCGGACGGTTGATCACGGCGGTCGTTGCCGATCGCGAAATGGCACAGTCGATCGGTATCGATACCAACCGGATATTCATTCTCGCGTTCTCGCTCGGAGTGTTTTTGGCGGCGCTCGGAGGAGCGCTGGCTGTGCCCACATCCGGAGTAGCTCCGGGATTGGGGGCCGACACGATGGTCCTTGCATTCGCCGTCGCCGCCATCGGCGGCCTCGGTCAGATCGAGGGAGCCGCAATCGCGTCGCTGATCGTCGGCTTCGCGCGCGTGCTGGCGATCTACTACGTCCCGGCACTTGATGCCGTGGCTCCCTATGCGGCGATGCTGATCGTTCTGTTGATACGACCTTACGGACTGTTCGGCTCGGTCACAGCCCGGAGGATATGATGCGAATAGGTCTTGCTATCGCGGCGGTTCTCGCCCTCGCTGTCGCACCGATACTGGCTCCGTGGCTTGAGTTCGTCTTGACCCTGGCGATTGCAAAAGGTTTTGCGGCGCTTGGTGTAGCGATCCTGCTTCGTGCCGGGTTGATCTCGATCGGTCACGCCATGTTCTTTGCCGCAAGCGCCTATGGCGTCGCCTTCCTGGCGCGGGCCGGCATCAATGACTTCGCTGCTCTGGTCGCGCTGTCCGTTCTGGCGGCCGGGTTGGCGGGCGCCGTGGTCGGCGCATTTCTCGTTCGCTACCGCGCGATTTTCTTCGCGATGCTGAATCTCGCTGTTTCGATGGTCTTCTATGCCCTGTTCGCCAAACTCTATGGAGTTACCGGCGGGACGGACGGAATGGCGATCCCCGTTCCAAGTGTTTTCGGGATCGTGCTCAGCGAGCCGGCTTTCAAGAATACCCTGTTCTACGGCAGCTTGGCTCTGATGGTCTTGGTCGGTCTCGGCGTTCATCGCTATCTTGATAGCCCGCTCGGTCATGCTTTGTCGGCTGTCCACACCAACGAAGTCCGGCTTGAATATCTCGGGATTCCAGTTTGGGCAGTTCTGCTGATCGCTTATGTCGTTTCCGCCGCTTTGGCGGGACTTGGCGGTGCGATCACCGGCTTTGCCATTGGGCGCGTTGTCCCTGATTTCGCGTTCTGGACAGCGTCGGGACAACTCGTTCTTGTTGCCGTCCTCGGCGGGATAGGCGGCGTGCCAGGCGCATTTATCGGCGCACTGTTCTTGGAACTCCTACACAGTGCGGCCGTCACCGTCACGGATGCGTGGAATCTGATTGTCGGGGCAGCTCTAATCATCGTGATTATGTTCCTGCCGAAAGGACTCTACGGTCTGCTCGCGCGTCGCGAGGCGGTGACGAAATGAAGCAAACCATTCTTCAGGCAAGAGACCTCCATGTCGGCTTCGCCGGTGTGAAGGCCGCCGATGGCGTGAGCCTCGATATTCATCAGGGCGAGTTTCTCGCCGTGATTGGGCCAAATGGCTCAGGCAAGACGACCCTTCTCAATCTCTGTACGGGCTACGTCCGGCCGAAATCTGGTAGCGTTCATCTCGAAGGCCGCGACATCACGCGTCTCACCCCTCGTGCGATTGCGCGCCTCGGCGTTGCGCGGGCATTCCAGATTCCGCAGTTGTTTTCCGATCAGCGCGTTATCGATAACATGATGCTGGCGCTCGCTGCGAAGGACGGTCTGTGGACGATGGTCCGTCCGCTCGAGACCGAGGCCCGGCGTGAGGAGGCGAAAGCACTCCTCGATCTGGTCGGGCTCGGTGACGATAAAAATCGCATCAGCAGCACGTTGCCTGAAGGCCATCGAAAACTGCTCGACATCGCGATCGCACTGGCCCTGAAGCCGCGCCTTGTGCTGCTTGACGAACCGACCAGCGGTGTGAGCTCGTTGGAGCGATTTCCCCTGATGGAGGCGCTGATGGGGGCGCTTCGGCAGCGGGAGATGACGGCGCTCTTCGTCGAACACGACATGGATGTAGTCGCCCGCTACGCCAATCGTGTTCTTGTCTGGAATGCCGGAAAGATCATGGCCGAAGGTCATCCCGATGTTGTCTTCAAGGACGAAAGAGTCCTGCAAAGTGTCGTGGGAGTGGCGTAATGCTCAGCCTCGATAAAGTTCAGGTTTCGATCGAGGGCGTTCGCGTGCTGCGTAATGTCTGCTGCGATATCGTCGAGCGGAAGACGACGGTGCTGATCGGCCGCAACGGCGCCGGGAAGACGACCACGCTGCGGGCGATCATGGGACTTCTCGATCTCGACAGCGGCTCCATCAGGTTGGATGTCGATGATCTTGGCCGATTTCCGGCTCATTATCGTGCACGGGCCGGGATTGGTTATGCACCGGAAGATCGGCGACTGGTCGCCGAGTTGAGCGTCGAGGATAACATTACTCTCCCGGGGTTGGCGCTGAAGCTGAGCAAGAGCGAGATTAAGCGCCGGCTTGACGAGGTCTACACGCTGCTACCTCAGTTGCACGTGATGCGTGAGCGGCCGGGCGGCGGTGTTTCCGGCGGTCAAGGCAAGATGGTTGCGCTGGGCCGCGCGCTCCTGATCGCGCGCAAGCTGTTGCTGCTCGACGAGCCGTTTCAGGGGTTGGCGCCGGCGCTGGCGCTGGATTATGCCCGCACGCTCGGAGAATTGCGCAAGCATAGGCCCGAGCTTGCGCTGCTCATCACCGAATCGAGCCCCGCGCTGCTCGACAAAATCGCTGACCGAACGCTGCAGATCGAGCGCGGCGAGATATTCACGAAATCGGCATAAGCCTGAGGAAAACAGATGTTCCTGGAATTCAATCGGATAGCGAACGACAGAAGCGATCGCATCGGGGTAGAGATTCACTCGTTGATCATTGCGGGATGGGCTGGCCGAGACGCTGCGGCGATCGAGCATCACATTGAAGAGCTTGCCGCGATCGGTGTTCCGCGTCCCTCGACGACGCCGCTTTACTACCGTGTGGCCGCGCAGACACTCTCGCAAGCGAACGAACTGGTCGTCCTCGGTCCAGACAGCTCGGGTGAGATAGAACCGGTGGTTGTGGCCCTCGCCGATGGGCTTTGGATCGGCATTGGCTCTGATCACACCGACCGCAAGGCGGAAGCGTCTGGCATTGCCTTGTCGAAGCAGCTTTGCGGCAAGCCCGTAGGGACGCAACTCTGGTCCTATGCCGACGTCGAAGGGCACTGGGATCAATTGATCCTTCGCTCGTGGGCGACCATCGATGGCGAGCGGGTGCTCTATCAGGACAGTTCGGTTTCAACACTGAGGACGCCACGCGACCTTATTCGCAGACACACCGGTGCGGATACGCTTCCAGCCGGAACGTTGATGTTTTGCGGTACCCCGGGGGCCATCGGCGGCATCCGGCCGGCGACGCGCTTCGAGATGGAACTGAAGGATCCGGTCCTCAACCGCTCGCTGACGCATAGTTACGATATCCCGGTTCTGCCGGTCGTCTCCTGATCGTCAACCCTGATGCAGGGCGGTAGCAATGACAGCCAGACCTGACACACGACAACTCTCTGCCGTTGAACGACTGGAGGCAGCGCTGGGCCGCATTCAGTCTCCGGATGGAGAGGGTAGCAAGGCTTTCACGGCAGTGTTCGCCGACAGCGCTCGGCGCGAAGCTGAGGCTTCCGACCAACGTGCGGCAGCGGGGCTGACGCGCGGACCGCTCGATGGCCGTATCGTCTCGGTGAAAGCACTGTTCGATGTTTCCGGCACAGTGACGAGCGCAGGCTCGGCCGTGCTGCGAGGATTGCCGACCGCTACCAGCGACGCCGTTGTTCTGAAAAATCTGCGCGCGGCGGGTGCCGTCGTCATCGGCAAGACTCAGATGACCGAGTTTGCTTTTTCTGCGCTCGGCACCAATCCGCATGACGGCGTGCCCGGCAATCCACGGGATCGCAAACGCGCTCCGGGCGGTTCATCCTCCGGAGCCGTTGTATCGGTTATTGATGGCATGGCGGAAATCGCAATCGGTAGTGATACCGGTGGCTCGATCCGGATTCCGGCGGCGCTTTCCGGCGCGGTTGGGTTCAAGCCGACGGGTGGGCGCATATCGACCGCGGGCGCCTTCTCGCTGTCGTCGAGCCTCGATACGATTGGGCCGATCTCCTTTACTGTGGCGGATTGTGCCGCCGCCGAGCAGGTTCTGTCGGGACAGGCATCACCGGCGCCGCTCCTCGAGGCTTCTCCTGACAGCTTCCGTCTGATCGTCGCTCGCGGCCGGCTTTTTGACCGATGTGAAGCGGAGGTGCTGGAAGCATTCGAGGACGCGGTTCAACGGATTCGGGTATCCGGCGTGCAGATCGAAGATGGATCGATGGACCCGGCGCTCGACGATGTCGCACGTATCGACAAGATCGGAACGTTTCCGTCAATCGAGGTTGGCGCGACGCTCCGAGGGCTCGGAATATCCAGCCTGGACGGAATCGATCCAAAAACGCGGGTCCGTATCGAGGCGGGAGCCGGCATTGCTGCAACGGACTACGTTCGCATGACGAGGCTTCGAGATAGCGCCATCGAGGCGTTTGAAAATTCGTTCTCGGACAACGAAGTTTTCATCGTTCCGACCACGCCGATCCGTGCGCCGCTTCTGGCCTCGATCGAAGACGATGCGGGTTTTCATGAGGCCAACGGGCTTGTGCTTCGCAATCCGCGCGTCGCTAACATGCTTGATTGTCCGTCCGTCTCGTTGCCGCTGCCCGTTGACGGTCTTCCCGTCGGGCTCATGCTTATCGGCCGCAGGAACTCGGATCGGCGTCTTCTGGAGATTGCGTCCAGGATCGAAGCAATCCTGAACGGTGCGGCATAGATACGGAACGTCCACGCCGACGGGCAGGGGAGTTCCCCGCCCGTCATGTGGAATCGTTTTCAGGGTTTGAAGACGTAGCCCGGACCGATCGCCACGTTCGCCGGAATCGGCGGCAGGTCGGCGAACAGCTCAGGTTTATCCTTCATCACCTTCAGGATGTGCTTCGGTTCGATGTGCTTGTTGACATCGAACGTCGACTTCAGGATGCCCAGTCGCGCAAGGCGATCCTCCGCGCTCCAGAGTGCGCGAAAGTTGTTCGCGGACAGGCGCCGGTCCGCTTGCTGGATGTTGAACTGCATTGCGGCTTCGGCGATTTCCGGCTTCAGACCGGGAATCCAGCGAGTTGCGATACCCGCAGCCTGCTTCGGATTCTTGCGCATCCACTGGTCCGCTTCTGAGACGGCGGCGAGGAATTTCTCAATGGTCTCGCCGTTCTTTTCGACCCATGGACGCAAAGCGACATTGAAGCCGAGATAGGAGATCACGTCGCCGCCGCGGATCAGTTCGATGGCGCCCGGAACGTCCTTGCCCGCAACGATGGGCCATGGGTCCCACGCCGAGAAGGCGTCGATGCCCTTGGCGAGCAGCGCAACCGTCATATCCGGTGGCGGGGTATTCACCAGTGTGACGTCTTCCGGCTTCAGGCCGGCCTTCTCGAGGATCGCCAGAATATAGAGATGATTGATTGTGCCGAATGAGGCCGCGATCTTCTTGCCCTTCAGGCTTGCGAGGTCGCCCTTGACGATCCCAGCGCCTTCGCGCGCGATCACCGCCATGGTGGCGTCGGAGCCGGCCTTGGTTGCGTTGCCGCTGTAGTTGCCCAGCGCGACAAGATCCATTCCGCGCAGCACCGCGCCAATCATCGGCACGCCGACTTGGACGATTTCACTTTCACCAGCCTGCAACGCATTCAGAGCATCGACGCCGGTTGCGTAGGGCCGGGCGATCGTGACATCGAGGCCATTCTTTTCGAAGAAGCCGCGTTCGAGCGCAATCGGAAGCCCGATCTGATCAATGCCGGTCACCATGCCGGCTTTGACTTTCACCATCGTCTGCGCCTGCGCCGGCGCGCATGCCAGCATCAGTGCCGCTCCTAACATCAACAATCGTTTCATTACTATCCTCCCTCTTTTATCGGCCCGACGCTCGTCACCCAGTAAGGCCGGGCAACCGCGTTGAGATCCGTTCGTTTGACTCCTCGTAGTGCTATCGAATGGTCGTCCGCACCGGAGACCCTTCCATATTGCTGAAATGACTGAACGTGAAAGCGTTCAGGCACAAAAGGCAACTCAATCTGGATATTGACCTTCTCGGAAGTACCTTTGAGCTCCGGCGAAATCTTCATTGGCGCGGCGAGCGTCAGCCAGAGCTGAAAGCAAAGCCAGGCGGCAACCACGCCGAGGACGACGCGGCCTTTGGTCGAGCGCAGGGCTTCGGATGCTAGACTCATGCGGAGCGCACCATATGCAACACCTGTGCCGACAACTTCTTGAAGGTATCGTCTTCGATCAGGTCGTCCCAGATTCGCGGGCGCGGCAGATCTACCTTGATCTGGTCGAGAACGCGGCCCTTTGAGAGAACGACAACTCGGTTGGCAAGGAACACAGCTTCGGGCACATCGTGAGTAATGAAGATCACCGTCGGGCGTCGCTCCTGCCAGATGCGTGTGAGTTCTTCCTGAAGCGTCATGCGCGTCTGCGCATCGACGCTGGCAAACGGTTCATCCATCAATAGGACGGCGGGATTGTTAGCGAGCGCGCGTACCACGCCGACGCGCTGCTGCATGCCGCCGGACAGTTCGTTGGGATAACGGTTCGCGGCGTGGGTCAGACCCGCGAGTGCCAGATATTCGTGCGCGATCTTGTCCCGCTCGGCTTTTGGAACGCCGCGCATCTTCGGACCGAAGCCGACATTGTCGAGAACGGTCTTCCATGGAAACAGGGCGAAGGACTGAAACACCACGCCGCGCTCAGGGCCTGGACCGTCGATGGCCTTGCCGTTCAAGAGGATTTCACCGCCGGAGTGTGGAATGAAACCGGCGACCATATTGAGGATCGTGGTCTTGCCGCAGCCAGATGGTCCGACCACAGAGACGAATTCACCTTGTTCGACGTCGAGCGACACATCCCGGACGGCGGTGACATGCTCGCCGGCGTACGGATCGAAGTAGGTCTTTGCGAGATTGCGGATCGAAAGCATGCTCATGATGTCACCAGTCCCCAGCGTTTGCCAGTCGCGCGCTCGATCGGCGCGAGAATCCAGGCATCCACGATGTACCAAAGCAGTCCGAGAATGATCATGCCGAGAATGATCTCGACGGTAGAGCCGGCGCGGCGCGCATCGAACATCATGAAGCCGATTCCGCTGGTGCCGACGATGATCTCCACGGCGATGAGCGCACGCCAGCCGTAGCCGAGACCGTTGCGCAACCCGGTGATGATGTTGGGCAGTGCGCCGGGCAGCGTCACTTCCCAGAGCACACGCGCGCGCGATGCGCCGAGGCTGCGGGCGGCGCGTGCGAGATCGCGTGGTACGGACTCGACGCCGAGGACAGTATTGAGAACCACGGGGAACAGCACCGTGTAGACGATCACGAAGGTCATGGTGGTGAGACCGAAGCCGAACCAGATCAGCAGGATCGGCAGCCACGCAATGTCGCCGATGGCCTGGAAGAACAGCAGGACGGGCCAGCAGGCGCGATGTGCCCAGCGGCTGGTGCCGATCAGGATGCCAAGCGGAATACCAATCGCCATGCCGACCGCGGCGCCGGTGATCAGCCGGATCAAGCTGTCCTGAAGGTAGTCCGGCAGGATGCCTTTATAGGTAAGTGTGAAGAACGACCGCACGACATCGCCGGGGCCGGGGAAGAATGCGCGGGGAAACACCCCGGCTTCGGAGATTGCGGTCCAGAGCAACACTACCGGAATGAACGGAATCACCGCGGCGAGGCCCGGCCAGCGGGCGGTCATTCGGGTATAGGCGCTCCAGCCTTTTAGAATGACGTTCATGCGCGCCTCACCATGCCCCAGCGCTCGATGGTCGAACGCTCCAACGGCACCAGCAGCAGGCGATCGATCAGCAGCCACAACACGCCGATGACGATCATGCCGAGCACGATGACTTCGGTGCGATAGAAATCTCGAGCAACGAACAACATGTAGCCGAGGCCGACATTGGTGGCGATCATCTCCGCAGCGATCAGTCCGCGCCAGGCGAAGCCGAGACCTGTGCGGATTCCAGTGACGATGTTCGGCAATGCACCGGGCAGCAGCACCTGGGTCAACAGCGCCCAGCGTCCGGCGCCGAGCGACGCAGCGGCGTTGCGCAGAGAATAGGGGATAGTCGAGACGCCAAGAAGCGTGTTGTAGGCAACCACGAAAAATACGGCATTGAAGATCACGAAGATGATCGCGCCGAAACCGTAGCCGAACCACAGTGTCGCGATCGGAATCCATGCGATGCCGGCCAGAACCGAGAAGAAGCGAAACAGCGGCGTCAGAAACGTGGAGATCGCGGGACTGACGCCCATCGCAATGCCGAGCGGAACAGCGGTGACAACGCCGATCAGCGTGCCCAGTCCAACGCGCAGGAGGCTCGCGCCGACGTGATTGATGAGCGTGCCGTCGCGAATTGAGTCCATTGCGGCTGTGCCGACCGCTCCCAACGACGGAAACACGCGCGGATTGATTTGGAATAGCGGAACGACAATGGCCCACAGGATCACAAGGACGAGCAGGGGGGCAATAAACATCGCGGCGCCTGCGACGGAACTGAATCCGCGCATGACCCATCTAGGCCGAATTTTCTGACTGGGTGTGACCAGCACGATACCTCCCTGCGGCCTATGTTTCCGGCCGATACTGTTGTTGTTTCTTGAGGGGCGCTTGTTGTTCAGCGCCCTTAGATTAGTCGCGATCGAGCCGCGTGATGCGCGGCACGTCGCCACACATATCGCCGTCATGCGATGGCATATCCTCCATCAATGACGAGAACCGTGCCGGTGACGAACGATGCGGTCGGCGAACAGAGATAGAATACGCCACCAAGCAGGTCCGATGGCGTTCCCCATCGTCCGAGCGGCGTGCGATCAAGAATGGGTTGGCTGCGGGCAGGATCGGCCTGCAGTGCCGAGGTGAGAGGCGTGGCGATCCATCCCGGGGCGATGGCGTTGACGCGGATGCCGTCGCCGGCGTAGGCGATGGCAAGGGACTTGGTCAGCTGTGAGATGCCGCCCTTGCTGGCTGCATATGCGGGAACGAGACCGCCACCAAAAAACGAAAGCATGGATGCCAGATTGACGATTGCGCCTTTTGAACTCGCCAATAGCGGCCGCGCGGCAGCGCACATCCGCATGGTGCCGTTGAGATTGATATCGATCACCGACTGGAACACATCGGGATCGAGTTCCTCACCACGGCGAATGACGCCGGCGCAATTGACCAGAACGTCTAGACCGTCGAGGGAGCCGATCAAGGATTTGATGGCGTCGCCATCACGCACATCCAGTTGATGCGCGCGCGCCTTGCTCAGCACAGGATCGGAAGCCACTGCCGCGATTTCGGCATCGCCAACGCCGGCCACGGAGACGGTTGCACCTGCTTCGATAAAGCCACGTGCGATGCCCGCGCCAATTCCCGATGTTCCGCCAGTCACGAGCACGCGTTTTCCGGCGTACCAGATCGACGCCCAAGCTGCAGACGCTGTTTCACGCGGCATGGCGGACCCGTCCATCATCGCACGAACTGGTCGACGTAATCGCGACCGAGGCCGCTCGCTTCATAATGAGCGCGACACATGTCGATCTTGGTGAACACGTCCTCATACCCGACGTGCTTGTTCTGCTCGTCGAGATAGACCATCGATCCCTGAATGTTGAAGAAGGTGATCATTTCCGAAGTGTCTTCGGGCACGACGAGCGTATGAATCTCGCCCGGCGGTTCGAACACGTAGGAACCTTCGGTGGCGACCCATTTGTGCTCGCGATAGAACCACTTTCCCTTCAGCACAAAGCCATGCACGGGGTTCGGATGAAGGTGGCGCGACAGCACGCCGGACTTTCGCACACGCAGCAGGTTGCACCACTGGCCCTGCCGGGTGTTGAGCATCAGCGGTCTGAACCAGACATCGGGAGCCTGCGGCACCCAGACGCGCTCGTCTTCCGGGATCGCGACCACCGCGATCTCCGGCGATGCGAGCACATGGGTCGAGCCCTTCATGTCACGATACATACTGCTTCCTCTGGGTCTTCGGCTTGGCGGTGGGCTGCCCCGGCGAAAGCCGCGCGCCGCCGGATTTCCGTTTTGAGAGCTTGGATTCAGTGAACCCGAGCACCTGCTCCATCGCGGCCCGCGCCTTGCGGGAATTGCCTTCGTCGATGGCGTGCGCCACCGAGGCGTGATTGGGCAGATTGTCGTCGAACCAGCCGACACTGCCGACGGCGACCAGAAAAACCGTGCTCAGAATGGTGTCGATCGCGCCCCTGAAGCCTTGAAACACCCGGTTGTGGGTCGCGTCCAGGACGGCGAGGTGGAATGCCTTGTCGGCGGCAATGGCGCTGGCCTGATCGTGCGACGTCTCCATAGCCGCCAATGCGGCGTTGATGCGCAGCCGATCGGTTTTGGTCGCGCGTTTGGCAGCCAATGCTGCCGCAGCCGGTTCGATGATCGAGCGCACTTCCTGGATTTCCAGCAACAATTCGCGATCCGGATTACCTTTGCCGACCAGCCAGCTCAGCACATCGCGGTCGAGCAGGCTCCAGTCGTGACGAGGCAACACGCGGGTACCGTGACGCGGGCCGACGCTGACAAGCCCTTTCGCAGCCAGTGTTTTGATCGCCTCACGAACAACGCCGCGCCCGACGCCGAAGCGAGCTTCGAGGTCTGGTTCAGGCGGCAGCGTTGCGCCGACAGGAATAACGTCGCGCGCAATTTCGCTGCCGAGCGTTGCCAGGACGGCGTGAATGCGTCCGGGCTTGACGACTCTGCTGATGGTCCTCGGGCGAGGCTTTACCATCGTTCTGATCTCCCAGTCACCGTTCTCGAAGACGGCGTTCCCGAGACGCTAGCACGCACCGGTTTGATGTTGCAATCATCCGATGTTTAACATCTGATGATTTGGATCGTGCCGCATTGCGAAATTCTGATGCTACGCAGCCGCGAAGGTCTGTTCTGCAAACGAGATCGAGAGGCCGGATGGCTGGATCGGTTACCGGTGAGCCGTGCGCCGATCATCGACCTGCCTTGTAAGTGGCCCGGAACTCTCAACAGCCCCGCGCTCATTGGCTTCCTGTCCCGGCACATGGGTGCGACCTGTACCCAGATCCGCCTTATGTTTTGCGCTTAAGAGAGATGGTGCAAATCGCGCAACCCGGATTCTAGATTGGGATTTCCGCAAACGACCTGTACTCTTCTCCGGCAGAGCCGGGTACATTGGCCCCAATTGCATCACGGCCTCGGGATACAATGGAGACTGCGCTGGTTATGGATACAGACAAGCGAACTGCTGCCATGAATCCAGATGATCTCGTTGGCCTGGCTGGTTATTAGTACGCGATGACGGTGCCCCGCATCCTTCTGCTTGGAAAAAGTGGTCAGGTTGGTTCTGCCTTGCAGGTGCGTCTGGCAGGCCGCGGCGAAACATTCGCTCCCGATCGGGATGCTTGCGATCTTGCGAATGTCGACCAGCTGCGCGACGTAATCCGCGGCGTGCAACCGAACATCATTATCAACGCCGCTGCTTATACGGCGGTCGACAGAGCCGAGGATGACGCAGATATCTGTTTCAGGGCCAATGCGATTGCGCCGGGCGTCATCGCTGAAGAGGCTGAATCGCTGGGCGCCCGGTTGATCCATTACTCGACCGACTATGTTTTCGACGGTGCGAAGGAGGCCGCTTATCTTGAGGAAGATATGCCTTCTCCCTTGAACGTGTACGGTCGCGCAAAACTCGCTGGTGATCGAGCGATTTCCGCTGCCACGGATAATCACACGATTGTCCGGGTGGGATGGGTTTACGGTTTGGCAGGGCACAACTTCGCCAAAACGATACTGAGACTGGCCGCAGAGCGGGACGAACTCCGAATCGTTGACGATCAGGTTGGCGCTCCGACCTCTGCTGAATTCATCGCCGAGGTAACCACGCGTATTGTGGACTGTTGGGCGCGCGATGCAGGACCGAATGCCGGGAAAGAAGCGCGCGGCGTTTTCAACCTTGCGCCTTCGGGGAGGGTGTCCTGGCATTCGTATGCTGTGGAATTGATACGCGAAGCAAAGCGACATGGCTGGTCGTTGCGTATTGAGGAAGACAGGATCATTCCGATTGCGTCAGAGCAGTATCGCACGGCTGCCGCGCGTCCCAAGAATTCGCTGCTCGATACGCGCAAGATTCGCCAGGCGTTCGATCTGGATATTCCTGCCTGGCAGGTGCATCTGAAGCAATTCATTGCCGAACTGGGTGCGCATGCAAGGTGACAAAGCGTTCATACGCTGAATCTAAGTACTTTGGTGCGCCTCTGCCTCGTTGAGGATCAAGAGGCGCCCAAGGGATTGCGCGCTACGGCAGCTCTTTCTAACCGGGCTTCGGTTTGCCGTTCTTGCTCTCGGCTGCCCGACGAAGCGCGTCGGCCAGCGCGCCACCGCCTGACGTGCTGGTGGATTGCGGCGCCTTGCGTGGCGCTGGCGAGCTTGAAGATGAGCGGATATTGCCGCGCGGTTCGCTCCTTGCAGCGCGATCGGGCTTTGCTCCGAGTTCATCGTCGAGCCGCAACGTCAGCGCGATACGTTTGCGCGGCACGTCAACCTCCAGCACCTTGACGCGAACGATATCGCCGGATTTCACCACCTCGCGCGGATCCTTGATGAAGGTTCGCGACATCGCCGAGATGTGGACCAGACCATCCTGGTGCACGCAGATATCGACGAATGCGCCGAATGCCGCGACGTTGGTCACCGCGCCTTCCAGAACCATGCCGGGCTTGAGATCGCTGACCTTCTCGACGCCATCCATGAACACCGCGGCTTTGAAGGCCGGACGAGGATCACGACCGGGCTTTTCCAGCTCGCGCAGAATGTCGGTCACCGTCGGCAGACCAAACGTGTCATCGACAAATGTCTGTGGCTTGATCTGTCGCAGAATCTCGGCGTTGCCGATCAGTGCCTTGATGTCGCTTTTGGTCGCGGCAAGAATTCGCCGCACTACCGGGTATGATTCCGGATGAACGCCGGATGCGTCGAGGGGGTCCTCGCCTGCGGTGATGCGCAGAAAGCCCGCACACTGTTCGAACGCTTTCGGGCCGAGTCGCGGCACTTCCTTGAGCGCCTTGCGGGACTGGAATGGGCCGTTTGCATCGCGATGCTGGACGATGCTTTGCGCGAGTCCGGCACCGATACCTGATACCCGCGCCAGCAGCGGGGCTGAAGCGGTGTTGGCATCGACGCCGACCGCGTTCACGCAATCCTCGACCACCGCATCGAGCGAGCGGGACAACTTGGTTTCGCCGAGGTCATGCTGATACTGGCCGACACCAATTGACTTCGGATCAATCTTGACCAGTTCGGCCAGCGGATCCTGCAGCCGCCGCGCGATCGAAACCGCGCCGCGCAGCGTGACATCGAGTCCCGGCAGTTCTTCGGATGCGAAGGCGGACGCCGAATAGACCGAGGCGCCTGCTTCGGACACCACGATCTTCGACATTTTAAGCTCAGGAAGAAGCTTTACCAGATCGGTCGCCAGTTTGTCGGTCTCTCTGGAAGCCGTGCCGTTGCCAATCGCGATCAGTTCGACGCGATGCTCGCGCGCGAGCTTGCCGAGAATCGCAAGGGCTTCATCCCAGCGGCGCTGTGGTTCGTGGGGGAAAATCGCGGTTGTGGCGCCAACCTTGCCGGTTGCATCGACCACCGCAACCTTGACGCCGGATCGATATCCCGGGTCGAGACCCATGGTGACGCGCGCCCCGGCAGGCGCGGCCAACAGCAGATCCCGCAGGTTCGAGGCGAACACACGGACCGCTTCCTCCTCTGCGGCTGTCCACAGCCGCATCCTCAGATCGATGTTGAGGTGTACCTGGATTTTGGCGCGCCATGCCCAGCGGACCGTCTCAGCCAGCCATCGGTCGCCGGGACGGCCCTGATCCGCGATGGCGAAGCGCTGCCTGATGCGCAGTTCGTAAGAGCTGACCGCCGTTGGCGTCGCAGGAGCCGCCTCGGGGAGCATCTGAAGGTCGAGGATTTCTTCCTTCTCGCCACGAAACATCGCAAGGATTCGGTGCGACGGGAGCTTGTTCAGAGGCTCGCTAAAGTCGAAATAGTCGCTGAATTTAGCGCCGGCTTCCTTTTTGCCGTCCCGCAGCTTGGATGCGAGAAGTCCATTCGACCACATTTGTTCACGCAGGCCGCCGATCAGGTCGGCATCTTCAGCAAACCGCTCAACCAGAATCGAACGCGCGCCATCGAGTGCTGCTGCCGCGTCTGCGACCTGCTTGTCTGCGTCGACGTAAGGCAACGCGGTGGCTTGCGGATCGTTCTCCGGTTGCGTGAGCAGCAATTCCGCCAGCGGCTCCAGCCCGGCTTCCCTGGCGATTTCCGCCTTGGTGCGGCGCTTGGGCTTGAATGGCAGGTAAATGTCTTCGAGGCGTCCCTTGCTGTCCGCCGCGAGAATAGCAGCTTCCAGCGCTGCGTCGAGTTTGCCTTGCTCGCGAATCGAACTGAGGATGGTGACGCGGCGCTCTTCGAGCTCGCGCAGGTAGTTCAGGCGTTCTTCCAGCGTGCGTAGCTGCGCGTCGTCGAGTGCGCCGGTGGCTTCCTTGCGGTATCGCGCGATAAACGGAACGGTGGCGCCGCCATCAAGCAGGGTGACTGCGGCCTCGACCTGTTGTTCACGGACACCAAGCTCGTCGGCGATCTGTTGAGAGACTGTTTTGGTCACGTGGAGTCTTTCTTAACGAGAAGATCGCGAACCTGAATCGCGACCGCAGGGAGACGGCTTATGAACCACAGATCGATGATTCATCAATCCCGTCGCAAGGGAAAATCGATCTGTGGATGAACTGTGTTCAACGTCTGGCGCGACGAATCCGAACCGTTTGAAGGCTTGCAAATTCACGCAAGATAGTGGCGGATCCCGGTCGGCGGGATGATCGGGGTAAAACTTTTTACGCACGTTCAGCCGCCATTGGCCTCGCGGTGCAAATCAATGCATCCGAGCTTCGCAAACTCCACTCCCCGCGTGAGCGGGACGATGGAGCGGCGGGAGGCGCCAAGGTGCTTGCGAGGCACCTTTGGCGAACTCTTGCGATCGAGCCCGCCGCACGGCCTTGCGAGGGCCATGCGCGCCTGAAGCGACAGGCGCTGCGCCTCCCGGCGCTCCACCGTCATCACTCAGGGTTCGGGCCGCGCTGCTCATGAAACATCGCGGCCTGAATATAATAGGAATATAATCATATATTCGAGAAGTCAAGCGGGCAGACAATAAGTGAACCCTCTCGTCATGGCCGGGCAAAGCCGTTCGTAGAACGGCGTCGCTTCCGCTCGCCTATGTCCCGGCCATCTACGTCGTAATTGTCATTTCTAAGAAAGGCGTGGATGCCCGGGACAAGCCCGGGCATGACGATGGTGAGAACACACAAGTGTGAGGCGGATGGTCTCGTTGAAGCGAAAGGATCAGCTTGCAGACCTGATTTTGGCAGCGCCGAATACGGTGCATCAGGGTGGGCATGTGCCGGTATTCACAGCGCTGGAGATCGACCGCCTTCTGATCTATCGTCAGCCGGACGACGAAGCCGCTGGTCGGCCCCGTTTCATGCCCGGCAGGCCGCCAGCGCTGATTTCGAAAATCTCTGGAACCTTTTCCTCGCCCGCCCATCCAAAGGGCAACAGGAGACAGGTCATGACAGCAGCCCAGGGACAGCATCAGTCCCATTCCATTGCGTCATCTGACGATTTCGATCTGGTGCAGCGCGCCATTGCGCGTGATGGCAATGCTTTTCGCTCCATCATGCAGCGCTACAATCAGCGTCTTTACCGCCTCGCACGCAGCATTCTTCGGAATGATGCCGAGGCGGAGGACGCGGTGCAGGAGGCCTATGTTCGCGCCTTCACACATCTGAATAGTTTCCGCGGCGAATCCAGTCTTGCGACATGGCTCTCGCGCATCACCATCAATGAAGCGCTGGGGCGGCTACGAACGCAGCGTCCGACCGTGGACATTGTAACATTCGAAGCGCAGCGCACGCCCGCGGAGATCATTCAATTTCCCCTCACGTCGAAATCCGACGACCCGGAACGAACCATGGCGCAGCGCCAGCTTTTGCAACTCGTCGAACAGGCAACCGACAACCTTCCCGAAGTCTATCGGGTCGTTTTCATCACGCGGGTGATCGAGGGCTTGAGCGTCGAAGACACCGCGGAAATTCTTGGATTGCGGCCGGAGACGGTCAAAACGCGGCTGCACCGCGCACGAAAGCTCGTACGTGAGCAACTGGACAAGCAGATCGGCCCCGTTCTGATGGATGCATTCCCGTTCGCCGGGCGGCGCTGCGAGCGAATGACCACGGGCGTGATGAAGCGGCTCGGGCTTCCTGGCTGAATTCAGGAACTTTTGGCCTTCGGGCCATCCAATGATTGTCATTGATTCAATGCGCGGCGCGTGGGCTCCGGCAAGGGAGGAAATATGTTGAAGGGTCAGAATGTGCATGCGCTGGAGCGGGTCAAGGTTTCGCAGGACGACATGGTTCGCCCGGACCGAGCTGAAGTCGAGGCTGCGGTCCAAACAATCATCCGCTGGGCCGGCGACGATCCGCAGCGCGATGGACTGATCGAAACCCCGAGCCGGGTAACCCGCGCGTTTGAAGAATTTTTCTCCGGCTATGCGCAGGACCCCGTCGAGATTCTTCAGAAGACGTTCGACGAGACCGAAGGCTATGACGAGATGATTGTGCTGCGTGGCATTCCGTTTGAGAGCCACTGCGAGCATCATATGGCGCCGATCATCGGACGCGCCTGGGTGGCCTACATTCCAAACGGTCGCGTCGTCGGCATCAGCAAGCTTGCGCGGGTGGTTGACGTGTTCGCGAAGCGCCTGCAGATCCAGGAAAAATTGACGGCGCAGATCGCCAACACCATCAATGAGGTGCTGAAGCCGCAGGGTGTCGGCGTGATCATCAAGGCAGCGCATCACTGCATGGCGACCCGCGGTGTCCACAAAGCGGACACCGATCTGGTCACCAGCCGTATGTTGGGCTGCTTCCGCGACAATGCACTGACACGACAGGAATTCCTCGGCGTGGCGGTGTGACGAGGCTGGCGTCCGATCCGCAGCCGCTCCCCACGGGCCACATATACTCAAGGGAAACGAAAGGGAGAGATCATGACGCAGGAGCAAACCTCACCCGGTGGTCCTGATCTGACGCGAGGCGTCTCACCCGCAGCGTTGATCGAGGACAAGCTGCTCGGCCATGTCGGCGATCAGGAAATCCTGCTAGTGCGCGCGGGTGCCGAAATCTTTGCCGTTGATGCGCATTGCACCCACTATCATGGTCCGCTCGCCGATGGGCTTGTGGTTGACGGCAGCATCCGTTGCCCATGGCATCATGCTTGCTTCGATCTGCGAACGGGAGAAGCTACGCGCGCGCCCGCATTCAGTCCGCTGTCGTGCTGGCGCGTCGAGCAGCGCGACGGCGAGATTTTCGTGCGGGGAAAGCTGGAGCCGAAAGCTCAATCAAAGCCATCGGCGAAACCGCGAGCCGACGCTCCCAAAAGGATTGTCATTGTTGGTGGCGGCGCGGCGGGCTTTGCTGCTGCTGAAATGCTGCGGCGGCAGGATTTCGGCGGACAGATCGCCATGTTTGGCGAGGAAACAGATGGGCCGGTGGATCGACCCAATCTGTCGAAGGACTATCTCGCGGGCAGCGCGCCGGAGGATTGGATTCCGCTGAAGCCGGAGAATTTCTATGCGGAGGCTGACATCGATTTGCGCGTCAACACCGGCATAGCCAAAATTGATCCCAATGCGCGTCACGTTGTGACGGCCACCGGAGAGACTGTCGTCTATGATCGTCTGCTGCTGGCCACCGGCGCGGAGCCGGTGCGCTTGCCGATTCCCGGTGCCGGGCTGCCGCATGTCCATACGCTTCGCTCGCTCGCCGACAGCCGCGCCATTATCAATGCGGCGCAGGGTGCGCGGCGCGCGCTCGTGATTGGTGCAAGCTTCATCGGGCTTGAAGTAGCGGCGGCGCTGCGCGCGCGCGACATCGAGGTCCATGTGGTGGCGCCGGAAAAGCGGCCAATGGAACGCGTGCTTGGTCCGCAGATGGGTGATTTCGTGCGTGCGCTGCATGAGGAGCACGGCGTGATCTTTCATCTCGAAGACACGGTGGTCGGCATCGATGGCTGGAGCGCGACTCTCGAAAGCGGAGGTGTTTTGGAAACAGACGTTGTGGTTGTCGGTGTCGGCGTTCGTCCGCGGCTCGCATTGGCCGAAGGCGCTGGTTTGACGCTCGATCGCGGCGTGGTGGTGAATGCGCACCTCGAGACGAGTGTTTCGGGGATTTATGCCGCAGGTGATATCGCGCGCTGGCCGGATCCGTATTCCGGCGAAAGCATTCGCGTTGAACACTGGGTGGTTGCCGAGCGCCAGGGGCAAACCGCAGCGCGCAATATGCTTGGACAACGCGAAGCGTTCGACGCGGTGCCGTTCTTCTGGAGCCAGCATTACGATGTGCCGATCAACTATGTCGGCCATGCTGAGAAGTGGGACGAAATCGTCGTCGATGGAGACATCAACGCCAGGGATTGCCTGCTGCGATACAAGCACAAGGGCAGGACGCTCGCCGTTGCGTCGATCTATCGTGACGTTGCAAGTCTACAAGCGGAACTCGCAATGGAGCGGGGCGCCGCTGTCTGACGAACGCGATACGCTTCTCCGTCCGTGATCTAATAGCGACGAATCTTTGCGAAGAGTCCGGAATACCCGGAAACCTTTTTCTCCGCCGATCATCGAATGAACACTACCTCATCAACGGTATCCGCGAAGGCTTTGCCGCGCGGATCAAAAGGAGTGTGTCATGCTGATTCGATTGAGTGCGGCGATCGCCGTTATGTCCCTGCTGGGTACTGCGGCTTTCGCGCAAGGCACAGCGAAACCCACCGATCCCCAGATCGCACATATCGCCTACACCGCAGGTGTAATTGATGTCACCGCTGCGAAGCAGGCGATTGCGAAATCGAAGAACAAGACTGTCGTAGCGTTCGCGCAGGACATGGTGCGCGATCATGAAGCCGTGAACAAGCAGGCGCTGGATCTGGTGAAGAAGTTGAAGGTTACGCCGGAAGACAATGACACCAGCAAGGCGCTGTCGAAGCAGGCAGCCGACAAGCAGGCCGAACTCGCGAAGCTCGACGGCGTTGCCTACGACGAGGCCTATCTCGCCAATGAAGTCGCCTATCACAAGGCAGTCAACGGCGCGCTTGAGACGCTGCTGATCCCGTCTGCGAGCAATGCGGAACTCAAGAGCCTGCTGCAGACAGGACTCAAGATCTTCCAGGGCCACCTGCAGCATGCCGAGCATGTCGCAGCAGCCGTGAGGTAGGGAGATTCGCCATGAGGCCGGGACTGGGTCTGTCCGCTCTTCTTGTCGTTATGTCGATGGCGGCTGTCGTCCCGGCGCATGCCGAAACGCTTCAGGTGACCATCGACAAGCTCGATTTTCTGCCTGGGGACATCAAGGCAAAAGTGGGCGACACCATTGAGTGGGTGAACAAGGACGTCTTTGCGCATACGGCGACGGTTCGCGACGACTGGGATGTAATGATTCCGCCCAAGAAGACTGCGAGTTTCGTGCTGAAGGCACCCGGCGATGTGGAGTACTACTGCCGCTTCCATCCTAACATGAAGGGGCGCATCTCGGTTGCCCCGAAGTGAGCGCTTCTATTGAAGGCGCGCGGCTTGTCCGCGCGCTCTCATTTTGCCGTGAGATGTCCGCCGCCGGTTGGTTTCACGGATCAACGATCTGCGAACTTGTGAGAGTTGATGGTGAAGGCGGCTAGTGGCGACCGCAATGGCGGCAGGCCTAAGCCTTCGCTGACGACAAGGGGAGCGGCGTGGAGTTGCTTCTATTGCCCCCGGCAGCCACGCTCAAAGGCTGCAGCGCAGTCGCAAACCCCCTTAAAATGCCTGACGGCGCACGATTCCTATGGAAATCCCCGGCAAAAAGCCCATAAAGCTGTGCAAACGGCTCACCGGAAGCGCTTTTTGGTGGAATTTTCAATAGTGTATTCTGACTCGAATCAAAGGGAGTAGTTATGGCAGTCCAAATGACGAAGTCGCAGCTGATTGAGAAGATCGCTGCGGAGACCGAAATTTCCAAGAAGGAAGTGAAGGGCGTTCTCGAGACGCTCGCGGCGGTCGGATACAAAGAGCTCAAGAAATCCGGCGTCTTCCTGGTTCCCGGCTTTGCGAAGTTCGTGGTTATCAAGAAGCCTGCGACCAAGGCCCGTAAGGGAACCAATCCCTTTACCGGTGAAGCCATGACCTTCAAGGCAAAGCCTGCACGAAAGATCGTCAGGGCTCGCCCGGTCAAAGCTGCCAAGGATGCAGTGTAATCTTACAAAGCCCCTTCGGGGGCTTTTTTGTTCGTTGTATGAGATGACGAGATCCGCGCGCGACGACGCGGCGGATCTCAGGCTCCGCTGATCCATTGATCGAAGGCGCGTCTGAAAGACTGCATCAAGGGCGCATTGGAGCGCTTTTGTTGGGTGATCGGCGTAGAATTTTCTTGCGCGGCGAGGCGCATCATCGTTTTCGGCAAGACAGCCCGTTTGCATGATCGCTTGCGTCATGGCGGCCTGTTTTCTAGGTTGTGGCCTCATTGCAACCGTCGGTGCATCCATGAGACCGCGATTGGCTGATGTGGCCCGCATGGCAGGCGTGGATATCTCCACGGCATCCCGCGTGCTCCGCGGCGAGACAAATCAACGTATTCGCGACGAGACTCGTGAGCGCATTCTAAAGAGCGCGCGCGCCCTGGACTATTCGCCGAATACGCTCGCGCAGGGTTTGCGAACATCACGCAGCCAGACCCTCGGACTGATCGTTCCGCAGCTCGACAACCCGGTGTTTTCGTCAGCTATTCGAGGTGCGGAGAAGTCGTCTGCGCGGCATGGCTATTCGCTGCTGATTGCGCATCGCGAGTCGGGCGCCACCGATGCGGTCTATCATCGGCTGTCGCATGGCAACCGCGCCGACGGATTGCTGGTCGCCAGCCTCGATGACGATCAGTTGTTGCGTGAAGAACTGGAATCAACTCACACGCCGTTCGTGCTGCTCAACCGGCAACTGCCGGGCAGTCCCTATTGTGTGGTGCTGGACAGCCGCGCTGCGGCGGCGATCGCCGTCGATCACTTGGCCCAGATGGGACACAGGCGGATTGCCCATCTCGCAGGCCGGCCCGGCGGCTTTAACGCAGGTGAGCGTCTGGCTGGGTATCGCGACGGTCTCAAACGTCACCGCATTCCCTTCGATCCCAAGCTGGTCGCGGTCGCAGGGTACACAGCGGAGGGTGGTGCGGACGCGATGCGTAGTCTGCTCGCTCTGAAGCCGACAGCGGTTCTGGGCGCGACGCTGGTCACAGCGGCAGGTGCAATGGCTGTCCTGCATGAGGCCGGTCTGCAAATTCCACGCGATGTCTCAGTGATAGGACTGCATGACGCACCGGTCGCAACAATGCTCTATCCCCAGCTGACATCAGTGAAGATGCCGACTGAACTCATGGGCGAAATTGCGTCTGATCTCCTGATCGATCTCCTGAACGGCGGTACACCGCAACCTGTCGCGCCACTCGCGCCAGACGGTCTTGTCGTTCGCGCCTCCACAGGCCCAGCTCCTCACTGATTTTGCCTCTTGACCTCTCTGTCATAATACATCACCTTTGAACAAACGATTGCGCAAATCTTTTGCGCAATCACTAAAATTGTTGCCAGGGAGCGT
>JAUSAX010000131.1 GCA_030652315.1 Afipia sp.
TGTTCAAATCGTACATGCTATCTGCTGCAGTTCCGGCTCATTGTTGGGCTTGTATGTCTCAGCATTAGGCAATGATCGGCGAATGACCGTGCCCGAAACGAGCGACACACGACGACTCCTTGAGGACGACGAAGTTCCCCCGGTTCTCGAGGAAAATGCCGGGAGCGGGTCGCCGTTCGTCTTCACCTGCGACCATTACGGCCGGCTGATCCCGCGCGCGCTCGGCGATCTCGGCGTACATGCCGGCGAACTGGAGCGCCATATCGCATGGGACATCGGCATCGCCGAGGTCGCGACGTGGCTTGCGAGAGAGATGGACGTTCACCTGATCGCGCAGCGCTACTCGCGCCTGGTGATCGATTGCAACCGGCCCTTCGACAGCCCGGGCTCGATCCCGCTGATCAGCGAGGCGACGGAAATCCCCGGCAACGGCGGGCTCAACCACGAGCAGGTCGCCGCGCGCCGGCAGGCGGTGTTCGTGCCCTATCACACGCGGATCGCGCAGGCGCTGGATCAGCGCAAGGCGCAAGGGCTGCCGACCATTCTGGTGTCGCTGCATTCCTTCACGCCGGTCTATGCCGGCATCGCCCGGCCCTGGCACATCGGCACGCTGTACAATCGCGATGGGCGGCTGCCGCACCTGTTGCGCGACCTGCTGCGCCTTGAGGGCGATCTCGTGGTCGGCGACAACGAACCCTATGCGGTCAGCGACGCGACCGACTACACCATCCCGGTTCACGGCGAGCGGCGCGGCCTGATGAACACTGGCATCGAGATCCGTCAGGACCTGATCGGCGACCAGTCCGGTCAGCATCAATGGGCCGAACGGCTGGCGCGTCTCCTGCGCGAGATCGAAGAGACGCTGCACGCGAGGAAGCTGATGCCCGCCGAGTGACGCTACCCCTTCGTCGCGACGTAATACGCCACACCCCAGATCGCGACGGCGGAGAACCAGAGAATCCAGATGCCGGGCGAGCGCGTCTCCAGCACCGCCTGCGACGGATTCTCCGGATTGACGTGGACATTGACGATCTTGTCGTTGGGATACTTTTTCGCGACGCGTTCCATCATCCAGCGCGAGGTGGACGTGACCTGCCCGTCATAGGACGCTTGCGAACTGGTGTAGTCGATGTTGTTGTAGCGATAGGAATATAGCACCTTTGACTGAAATTTCGTCACGCCGCGCGAGCGGCCTGCCTCGGGTGCTGCACGAAATTCCTCAAGACCGGATGTCTTGATTGTCCCCTGCACGACCGGCCATTTTTTCGCGGCAGAGGACTGACGCTGAAACATCAGCGCGAACAGCGCGATTGCAACGCCGAATGCGCCCAGCGCGACGGTCATGCCGGACATCTCGGGCTTCGCAAGTCTGGTTGAGACGAAATCGGTTATCTTGTGAAAACCGATCGCTGAGCCGAACACCAGCACGACCGCGATCGCGACCATCCATCCGATACAGCCCCACATGCCTTGCGGCATCTCGCGCTCGAGAACGGCCTCGCCCCGCTTGTTCGGATTGTAATAGACGGTCACGGGCTTGCCGACAGGATAGCGCGCGATGGTTTCCGCGACCTCGAAATTTCCGCGATCCTCACCGATGGTGACGCGATTGCAGCGATAGGTCTGCCCGGCAATGGAATACTCGTAGGTGACGTTCGCAAAGTTGCGATCCTCGAAGCGGTGCCCTGCCTCGCGGCTGCTGTCGATCACCTTCACTTTCCGGATTTCGGATTTCGAGATGACGACCTTGCCGGGCGTGCTCGGCCAATGGCTCGCGGCGCGAACTTCCAGATATTTGTAGATCGCCGCGAATACGATGAGGCCGACCGGCGCCAGCAGCATCGCGTAAACGAACCACGGAATATCCGGCAGCATCGCTTATCTCGCGCGCGTCAGGGCAAGCCAGATGCCGCCGCCGATCATGAAACCACCGGAGATGCGCGACACCAGCCGCACCCGGCGGGCCGAGAGAATTTTGCCGGCGCGGCCGGCCAGCAGCGCATAGGCCCCGTCGGTCAGGGCCGCGATCACCGTGAACGTGATGCCAAGCAACGCCACCTGCGGCAGGTGATCCCGCTGCATGTCGACGAACTGCGGAATGAACGCGCCGAAGAACACCAGCACCTTCGGATTGCTCAGCAGGACCAGAAATCCCTGCAGAAAGAAACCGCCGCGCGGCGGCGGCGGCGCTTCAGTTGCCGACATCGCGCCGGTCGACCGGAACAGCTTGATGCCGAGCCAGACGAGATAGGCCGCGCCCGCGAACCGCACCCATTCGAACCAGTAGCCCATCGTCGCCATCAGCGATGTGAGACCCACGGCAATGATCGCGATGATGATCACAAGGCCCGCCTGCGCCCCGGCAATGTTGGTGAGCGCCGCACGCGTGCCGTAGCGAAGACCGTTGGCGATCACGAGGGTGACGATCGGACCCGGCAGGATCGCGAGCGCGACGCAGGCGGCGACGTAGGCGAGATAGACCTGAAGCGACATGAAAATTCCCCGATGCACAGGCGCGCATCAAGGATGAGACGTTGCACGAAAGCAAGCGGTTCAACCGGCACGCAAATGATTTCCGATGTTACTTGACACGCAACCATTTGGTTGCCTATTATCCCGGCCATGGATGACGTCTTCAAGGCACTGGCGGATGCATCGCGGCGCTCATTGCTGGATCGGCTTCATGCCCGCAACGGACAGACGTTGCTCGAACTCTGCGATGGCCTCGCCATGACGCGGCAGGCCGTGACCAAGCATCTCGGGATCCTTGAAGACGCCAATCTCGTGACCACACTCAAACACGGCCGCGAGAAGCTGCACTACCTCAACCCGGTGCCGATCCACGAGATCGGCGAACGATGGATCAGGAAATTCGAGCGCGGCAAGCTCGCCGCGCTCAGTGAACTAAAACGTCAACTGGAGAAGCGTGATGCGTAAACCGGAATTCATCTACACGACCTATATCAAGACCACGCCGGACAAGCTCTGGCACGCCCTGACCGACAGGGAGTTCACACTGAGCTACTGGTTCGGCTGCAGCCTGCACTCGGACTGGAAGGTCGGCTCGCCCATGCAAATGCACAAGGGCGGCAAGGTGGTGAACGAGTGCGTCATTCTCGAATCCGACCCGCCGCGCAGACTGGTCTACAGCTGGCTGTCGGTTTTCGACGAAGAGATGATCAAGGAGCGGCCGTCACGCGTGACCTTTGTGCTCGAGCAGGAGCACAGCGCGGTCAAGCTCACCGTCACGCACGAGGGCTTCGCGGACGGCAGCAAGACGCTGCCCAGCATTTCCGGCGGATGGCCGATCGTGCTGTCCAGTCTCAAGAGCATTCTTGAAACCGGCAAGCCTCTGGTTTTCCAAGAGGCATGCGACGCAGAGGCATAGAGCCCATCATGAATACCGCTGCACCGCTTATTCACCGCACTGACGAAGCTGTGAGCCGAGATCCGTCTTGATCGAAGTGATTTGCGGGAACGCAGCAACAAGCTCGATGTCGTCCCCGCGAAGGCGGGGACCCATAACCACTAGCCTCTCTGTTTAGCGAGGACTTTGAAACCTTCGGGCGAAAAGCATCGACAGGGAGTATGGGTCCCCGCCTTCGCGGGGACGACGCAAATGACCTACCCCAATGTCCGCAGTTCGCGCCGCAGCACCTTGCCGGTGGCGGTCATCGGCAAGGTGTCCGCGAACTGGATGTGGCGCGGGTATTCATGCGCGGCGAGCTGCACCTTGACGAACTCCTGAATTTCTTTCGCCAGCGTATCGCTCGCCGCAAATCCCGGCCGCAGCACGATCCACGCCTTGATCGCCTCGGTGCGGATCGGATCGGGAATCCCGACCACGGCGGACATCGCCACCGCCGGATGCTTCATCAAGGTGTGCTCGATCTCCGCCGGGCCGATGCGATAGCCCGCGCTGGTGATGACGTCGTCCTCGCGGCTGACGTACCAGAAATAGCCATCGTCATCCTGCACGCCGAGATCGCCGGTGAGCAGAAAGCCGCCGGCATATTTCTTCGCGGTTGCGTCCGGATTCTTCCAGTATTCGAGCATCATGCACGGGTTCGGCGCACGCACACCGACAATGCCGCGTGCGTTGCGCGGCTGTTCCTCACCGCGCTCGTTGACGATACGCACATCGAAGCCCGGCGTCGGCTTGCCCATCGAGCCCGGCTTGATCGGAAACAGCGCCGAGTTGTTCGCCAGCACGAGATTGCATTCGGTCTGGCCGTAGATTTCGTGAACATCGACGCCGAAGGTAGCGCGCACCCACTCGATCAGTTCGGCACCGAGGGATTCGCCACCGCTGAAAATGCTGCGCAGCTTCACGCCGGAATGCTTGACGTTCGCCTGACGCATCAGCTTCAGCGCGGTCGGCGGCAGGAACACATTGCGCACGCCGTGATCGGCCATCAGTTGCATCGCCGCCTGCGGCTCGAACTTTTTGGCGCGATGCCCGAGCATCGGCACGCCGTGATACCAGGCCGGAAACAGCGCATCGAACAGACCGCCGATCCACGCCCAGTCCGCCGGCGTCCACATCAGGTCGCCGGGCTTCGGCAGGAAGTCGTGCGCCATTTCGACATTCGGCAGGTGGCCGAGCAGCACGCGATGGGCATGCAGCGCGCCTTTGGGATTTCCCGTGGTGCCCGAGGTGTAGATGATGATCGCCGGATCATCCGGACTGGTCTCGACGGTCGGAAAATTCTCCGAGGCGTCTTCAATCGCCTGCCAGAACGGCTTCGCGCCGGCATGAACCTGGCCGCTGGTGACGTAGATGTCCTGCAGATGCGGCAGCCGATCGCGGATTTTCGACAGCTTGTCCCAGCCGCCCTCGTCGGTGATGACGGCCTTCGCGCCGCTGTTGGAGAGCCGAAATTCCAGCGCGTCCTCGCCGAACAGCGTGAACAGCGGCACCGAGACCAAGCCGGAACGGAACGCGGCGAGATGCGCGATCGGCAGCTCCACCGACTGCGACAGGAACACCGCGACGCGGTCGCCGCGCTTGAGGCCATCGGCCTTCAGCACATTGGCAAAACTCTTCGACAGCGCGCTGATCTCGTCGAACGATAGCTTTTGTGTGCTGCCGTTCTCATCGGCGTAAATCAGCGCAAGCCGGCCCGAGCCGTCGGCGTGACGGTCGCACGCAGCCGTCGCGATGTTGAATGTCGCCGGAATGTCCCAGCGGAAATTGCGATAGAGTTCGTCGTAGTTGTCGGTTTCGGTGAGCATGGCGGAGCTTTCGGAGCCTTACGCGGCAGCTGCAACATTTACGATGTCGTCCCCGCGAAGGCGGGGACCCATAACCACCGAGCCGAGTTATAATAGTTATAATAACGAGATGATGCGACGGCCTACAACACAATCGAAGTCAGGGAGTATGGGTCCCCGCCTTCGCGGGGACGACGATGATTTGGGAACTGCCTCACCCCGTCAGCGCAGCCTTCACCAATCCGCTGGCCTTGCCGAAATCCATCTGGCCCGCGTATTTTGCCTTCAATGCGGCGATCACCTTGCCCATGTCCTTCATGCCGGCGGCGCTGGTTTCCGCGATGACGGCGGCAATGGCGGCCTTCACTTCATCTTCGGACATCTGCTTGGGCAGATAGGCCGAAATCACCACGATCTCCTCGCGCTCCTGCGCGGCGAGTTCGGGGCGGCCGCCCTTGTCGTAAAGCTCGACCGATTCCTGGCGCTGCTTAATCATCTTTTGCAGCACGCCGAGAATGTCCTCGTCGGACAGCGGCGGTTTACCCTGCCCGCGCGCCTCGATGTCCGAGTTCTTCAGCGTCGAGTTGACCATGCGCAGCGTCGAGAGCTTGCGCTCGTCCTTTGCCCTCATTGCGTCCTTGACGGCATTGTTGATGTCATCGCGCAGCATCGGTCTCTCCCTCGCGGCAAATCGGCCGCTGTCCAATCCAATTGCCGTTGATTTAGGGCGTTTTGCGGGTCCGCACAACCAAGGGAATTACATCTCCAGCCAGTCGCGCAACGCATTCGTCACCGCCTGCGGCTGCTCGAGCGGCGACAAATGCCCGCAATCCGGCACCGTCACGAATCTCGCACCAGCAATACCGTTCGCGATCTCGACCGACATCTGGCTCGGAACGCTGTTGTCGGTGTCGCTGGTCAGGACCAGCGTCGGGCATTTGATCGTCGCGAGCGTCGGCCGTGAATCCGCCCGCGTCATGATCGCCTCGACCTGCCTGACGAACGCATCGGGCCCAACATCGTCGGCCATGTCGGTCACGATGGCTTTCAGATGTACGTCATTGGCCCGCAACGGATGCACCGCGCCTGCGAACATCTTGTCCATCATCGCGCAATAACCGCCTGCCTTCACCCTGGCAATCAGACCGCGCCAGAACTCACCGGACTGGGGTGTCTCGGGGCGCGCGTAGCTATTGAGCAGCGCTAGTCGCTCGATGCGTTCGGGCGCCTGCCGGATCATTTCGAGCACAATCGCGCCGCCCATCGAATGGCCCGCGAGCGCGAAACGCAATGGCGCTTCGGCAAGAATCCGTCGTGCGATGGCGGCCATATCGCCGCCGCGCGCCTGATTGGCCACACATATCGGCCCCCGCCGCCACAACGCGGGAATTTGCGCCGCGAAGACACGCGGCGAACACGCAAGGCCGGGAACGAGAACGACGGGAAGCGCGTCGGTCATGAAAGATTACATCTCGAGCCAGTCGAGCAACGCCTCGGTCATCGCCTGCGGCTTCTCGAGTTGCGGGAGGTGGCCGCAATCCGGCACAGTCACGAGCTTCGCGCCCGGAATGCCGTTCGCCATCTCGACCGACATCTCATTCGGAACCATGTTGTCGGTATCGCAGGTCAGAACCAGCGTCGGGCACTTGATGGTCGCCAGCGTCGGGCGGGAATCCGCCCGCGTCATGATCGCCTCGAGCTGCCAGACGAAGGCGTCGGGACCGACATCGTCGGCCATGTCGAGCACGATCCGGTGCAGCCGCTCATCGCGCGCAAGTGCGGGATGCACGAAGTTCGAGAACAGGTGATCCACCACCGTGCGGTAGCCGCCCTTCTTCACTTCGGTAATCCAGCCGCGGCGGCGCTCTGAGGCTTCCGGCGTTTCAGGCCGCGCCGAGGTGTTCAGCAGCGCCAGCCGTGCGATCCGTTCGGGCGCCTGCCGGTACATCTCCAATATGATGTACCCGCCCATGGAGTGGCCCGCGAGCGCGAAGCGCAGCGGCGCCTCGGCGAGAATGCGCCGCGCGATGGCCGCCATGTCGCCGCCGCGCGCATGGTTGGCGAGGACCACCGGGCCCTGCCGCCACAACGCGGGGACCTGCGGATTATAGATGCGCGGCGAACACGCAAGGCCCGGAACGAGCACGACGGGAAGCGAGTTTGGCATGTGAACTCCGATCCAATTACAGCTTCATCATCACGCCACGCCGCGCTTGCGGCCTTCCCAGTAAGGCGCGCGCAGCGCCTTGCGGTCGATCTTGCCGAGCCCCGTGACCGGGATGGTTTCGACGAAATCGATGGTCTTCGGCGACCACGGCGCGCCGCGCTTGTCCTTGACGTGGGCCTGCAGTTCGGCGACGCCGCTATTGGCTCCCGCTTTCAGCACCACGAATCCTTTGACCGCCTCGCCCCACTTGTCGTCGGGAATCCCGATCACCGCAGCGGAGGCCACGGACGGATGCGACATCAATGCATCCTCGACCTCGCGCGGATAGATATTGAAACCGCCGGAGATGATCATGTCCTTGGTGCGGTCAACGATATAGAAGTAGCCCTCCGCGTCCTTCACCGCGACATCGCCGGTGTGCAGCCAGCCACCTTTCAGGGTTTCGGCGTTGGCCTCGGGACGCTTCCAGTAGCCGTCCATCACCAGCGGCCCGCGCACGCAGATCTCGCCCGGCTCGCCGACCGCAACTTCGCGCATATCCGCATCAAACAGCTTCACATCGACTCCGGGACTTGCACGTCCGCACGATCCGAGCCGCGCGGGCCTGGTTTCGTCATGATCGATCTTGCGCAGCGAGGTGATGATCTGCGGCGCTTCGGTCTGGCCATAAAGCTGCACGAACACCTTGCCGAAAATCTTCATGCCTTCCAGCAGGCGATCCGGCGACATCGGCGCAGCGCCATAGACGATCATTTCCAGCGACGACATGTCGTGCCGCCTGCGCAGGTCCTCGTTGTCGATCAGCGCGTAGATCAGCGTGGGCACAAGGAACGTCGAATTGATCTTCTCGGCGGCCACAACGCTCGCATAGACTTCCGGCTCGAAGCCCTGCACGAGACGCATCAGGCCGCCGCGCATCATCACCGGAAACAGCGTGACACCGGCAGCATGGCTGATCGGCGTCGCGGCGAGGAAGCGGATGTCCTGCGGCCAGTCCCAGTCCGAAAACAACAACAGCGTCATGGTCACCAATGAGCGATGCGACAGCATCACGCCCTTGGAGCGGCCGGTGGTGCCGCCGGTATAGGCAAGAAAAGCGATCTCGTGGGCTTCGCTTTGATCCACCAGCGGCGCCGCCTCCGCCTTGGCGAGATCCGGCATGATATCGCGCACGCCCTCCATCGGCCCGATCGAATACAAATTCTTGAGGCCCGGCACGCGGCTCTTGATCGCGAGGCCCCGCGGACCGAACTTCGCGCCCTCCACGATCAGGAGATCGATCTCGGCGTCCTCGATGATAAAGGCGTGATCGTCTTCCGCCGCCATCGGATGCAGCGGCGTGTAGCGGATGCCCATGACAAGCGCGGCGCAGATCGCAGCCCAGGATTCGGCGCGGTTGCTCGCCAGAACCGACAGCGCGCTGCCTTTCTTCAGACCGAGCGAGCGAAACAATGTGATGAAGCGGCCGATGGTGTCGCCGAGTTCGCGGTAACTCCACCGCACCTTGCCGTCGGCGAGCGCGGGCCGGTCACCGAACCGTCCCATCGCGTTGACGATCATATTGCCGATGGTTCCGCCCGAATGAAGCTGATGCAGATCCGGCGTGGCGCCCGTCGAACTCATGGATAAGTCTCCTGCCTTGCGGCTCGTTATGTCGCAGTGGCCGCGTGGGGGCGCAGATTAGGCAGCGCTCGCCGGGTGTCAAATATGTGCAAATGACATGAATTTCCGGTGCTTCTGCCTTTGACGCGCCGCGGCACAGGGGTTATGTGATGCACTTATGACGACATCAGATAATTCCTCAGCCTGGCCGGACCATAAACCGACCGCGCTCCTCGTGCTTGCCGATGGCACCGTGCTGGAAGGCTTCGGCCTCGGCGCGGAAGGTCAGGCCGTTGGCGAGGTCTGCTTCAACACAGCGATGACCGGTTATGAGGAAATCCTCACCGATCCGTCCTATGCCGGGCAGCTCATCACCTTCACATTTCCCCATATCGGAAATGTCGGAACCAACGACGAAGACATCGAAACCGTGAACATGGCGGCGACGCCGGGCGCGCGCGGCGTGATTTTGCGCGCAGCCATTACTGATCCCTCAAATTATCGCGCCACTAAGCATCTCGATGCGTGGCTAAAAGCGCGCGGCATCATCGGCCTGTCCGGCATCGACACCCGGGCGCTGACCGCGCTGATCCGCGACAAGGGCATGCCGAACGCCGTGATCGCGCACGCGAAAGACGGCAAGTTCGACCTGCACGGCCTCAAGGAAGAAGCGCGCGAATGGCCCGGTCTCGAGGGCATGGACCTCGTACCTATGGTGACCAGCGCCCAGCGTTTCACCTGGGACGAGACGCCGTGGGAATGGGACAAGGGTTTCGGCAAGCAGGACAAGCCTGAATTCAACGTCGTCGCCATCGATTACGGCATCAAGCGCAACATCCTGCGGCTTCTCGCCGGCGAAGGCTGCAAGGTCACGGTCGTGACCGCGAAGACCTCGGCCGAAGATATTCTGGCGATGAAGCCGGACGGCGTGTTCCTGTCCAACGGTCCCGGCGATCCGGCGGCGACCGGCGAATATGCCGTGCCCGTCATCAAGAAGGTGATCGAGTCCGGCACGCCGACCTTCGGGATTTGCCTCGGCCACCAGATGCTCGGCCTCGCCCTCGGCGGCAAGACCATGAAGATGCATCAGGGCCATCACGGCGCAAACCATCCGGTGAAGGACCTCACCACCGGCAAGGTCGAGATCACGTCGATGAACCACGGCTTCGCGGTGGACAAGACCACGCTGCCGAACAACGTCACCCAGACGCATATCTCGCTGTTCGACGACTCGAACTGCGGCATCGCGCTGGCGGACAAGCCGGTGTTCTCGGTGCAGTACCATCCCGAGGCCTCACCCGGCCCGCGCGACTCGCACTATCTGTTCAGGCGCTTCGCGGATCTGATGCGCGACAGGAAACGGGCTTGATCCAGGCTACGTGTCATCACCGGGCTTGTCCCGGTGATCTCGACTATTTTGGCACTGTGCAATGGTTATCGGGATGGCCGGGACAAGCCGGCCATGACACCGAGCTTCATTCATGAAAAGCGCGCCGCCGGCTTGGAGCATTAGCAAGTACGTACTTGCCGACGCGGAATGAAAATTCTAGCTTGAAATGATGATTGTCATTTCATAGCCGCGAGCACGATCCCATGACATCCCAGCCGATCTCGGGCTTCGATTTCTTCAACGGCATCCGGAACGGCACAGTGACGCCGCCGCCGATGGCACAACTGTTCGGCATCGACATCATCGAAGTCGAACCGGGCTATATCGTGCTTACCGCGACTCCCAAGGCCGAGCACAACAATCCGATGGGGATCACGCACGGCGGCTACGCCGCGGTGCTGCTCGACACCTGCATGGGCGGCGCCATTCATTCGTCGCTCAAGCCAGGACAGGGCGTCGTGACGCTCGAATACAAGATCAATTTCATGCGCCCGATGTCGCCGAAAACCGGGCTGGTGCGTGGCGAGGGCCGCGTCATCCATGTCGGCCGTCAGGCCGGGATGTCGGAAGGACGGCTGTTCGATTCCGCCGGCAAGTTGCTGGCGCACGGCACAACAACTTGCCACATCGTTCAGATGGCGTGACACCTCTTATTGGGGCATGATTTTATCCGAAAACCGGTTTCCACTTTTTTCGGGATCATGCCTTTACGCCTCGTTGCCGCCTTCCTGGCGGGTGGCCTCGAACAGAAACCAGGTCCGGCGCTCGGTTTCATCGATGAAGACTTCGAGGATGCTGGCGGACGCAACGTCTTCGGCATCGTCGCAAACCTTGTGCGCCTTGCGCATGGCCGCGGCGACCTTCTTGTTGTCTTCCATCAGTTCGCGAAGCATCTCGCGCGGCGGCACGAACTTCTCGTCGTTGTCCTTGAGGGTCTGGAGCTTGGCGATGTGGCCGATGGAGCGGATGGTGTTTCCGCCGATCTTGCGGACACGTTCCGCCAACTGATCGGTGCTGCCCAAGATCTGGGTGGACTGCTCGTCGAGCAGAACGTGATAATCGCGGAAATGGCGTCCGCTGACATGCCAGTGGAAATTCTTCGTCTTTAAGTAAAGCGCGAAGGCATCCGCCAGCAGCGTGTTGAGTGCAGCGGACACCTTGGTCACGGCGGCACTGTCGAGATCGGTAGGGGTATCGAGTTCGGCCGAAACGGCATTCTTGGTTTTGCTCACGGCGGGACCTTCCTGCTAGGAGAGAGACATCAGGCGATGGACATGTTTCGCCAGACATTCTAACGCCATCCTATGCCCGCCGGTTCCAAGGCGGGAACCCCTCCCTTGGAGGCATGATTGCCCCGAAAACCGCTGGTTTCCGGGACCATGCCATTAACATAGAGGCATGATCTTCCCGAAAACCGGCTTCCACTTTTCGGGATCATGCCAGTCCGGACAAAGCCGATGGACGACTGGATCGATTATTACGATTCAACCCACACGATTTATGTCAGCAAGCTGCATCGCGACGTGCATTTCCGCGTGATCGCCAATGACATTCTCGCATACGTCCCCTCCCCGGATGCCGTGGTGCTGGATTATTCCTGCGGCGAGGCGCTGTTCGCCGCGCAGGTCGCAGCCGCTTGCCAAAAGCTGATCCTTGCCGAGCCCGCCCCCGGAGTGCGCGGACGTCTGAATGCCCGGTTCGGCCCGAACCCCAAGATCGCAGTCCGCTCGCTCGATGAGCTTCAACAATTGCCAGACAGGTCGGTCGATCTCGCCGTGATGATTTCGGTGGCGCAATACATGACGCCGGCTGAACTCGACGCGGCGTTTGCCCTGATGCGCCGCGTGCTGAAGCCCGGCGGCCGTCTGGTGCTGGGTGATATCCTGCGCCCCGAAGTCGGCGCTGCGACTGACGTGATGGCGCTACTCAGGCTTGCGGCCAAAAACGGCTTCCTGACCGACGCATTGTGGGGGCTGGCCCGCACGGCGCTGTCGGACTACTGGCAATTGCGCAAAAACATCGGACTGCAGCGCTACGCCGAAGCCGACATGCTGGCGAAGCTGAAAGCAGCGGGGTTCGAGGCATCGCGCGCAAAAACGAACATCGGCTACAATCCCGCGCGCATGACCTTCGTCGCGACAGCACGCGCCTGATCGATACAACTGCGCACATTAAGGTTAAGCTGAAGCCCTCGAAGGTTAAGCCGAAACCCTCGTGGACTCCACGTAACGCGGCGGTAATCTCCGGCCATGGCCCGGTGGCGGAATGTTACGCGGAGGCGCCGCAAACGCTTCACATCCTGGTTCAAGTCCAGGCCGAGCCTCCAAATTCTCTGGTCCGCGATCCTGCGGGCCGCAAGTCCCGGAAACTGCCTGAAATTCGCAGTTGATCGCGGCTTTTAAGGCCTTTCACCGTCACGGAATCTGGTCTAAAGACACGGCGCGCGCGAGGGCAACCTGGCGCTTGGCTCGAGGGACGCGCGGATGCGCGCCCTTTTTTTGTGCCCAAATTCCTGCCGTGAGACTTAATGCCTAAACGTACAGACATCTCGACGATCCTCATCATCGGCGCTGGCCCCATCGTGATCGGCCAGGCCTGCGAATTCGATTATTCCGGCACCCAGGCCGTGAAGACGCTCCGCGAAGAGGGCTATCGCATCGTTCTGGTCAACTCCAATCCGGCCACCATCATGACGGACCCGGAACTGGCGGACGCGACCTATATCGAGCCGATTACGCCGGAAATCGTCGCCAAGATCATCGAGAAGGAGCGCCATGTGCTCCCCGGCGGTTTCGCGCTGCTGCCGACCATGGGCGGCCAGACCGCGCTGAACTGCGCGCTGTCGCTGCGCCAGCAGGGCACGCTGGACAAATTCGACGTCGAAATGATCGGCGCCACCGCGGACGCCATCGACAAGGCGGAAGACCGGCAGCTTTTCCGCGAGTGCATGACCAAGATCGGCCTCGAAACACCCAAATCGCGGCTGGCGAATGCCTCGGCGCTGAAGAAGCAGTATCGCGACCAGCATCTTGCCGAGAAGGAAAAGCTGTCGGGCGACGCGCTCGCCGAGCATGAACGGCAATGGACGCTCGGCGAGAACGACCGCCGCAAGCGTTATCAGGAACATGCGCTCGGCCAGGCGTTGATGGCGCTCTCCGAAATCGGACTGCCCGCGATCATCCGCCCCTCGTTCACCATGGGCGGCACCGGCGGCGGCATTGCCTACAACCGGGAAGAATTTCTCGACATCATCGAGCGCGGACTTGATGCCTCGCCGACCAACGAAGTTCTGAGCGAAGAGTCAGTGCTCGGCTGGAAGGAATACGAGATGGAGGTTGTCCGCGACAAGAAGGACAACTGCATCATCGTCTGCTCGATCGAGAACCTCGATCCGATGGGCGTGCATACCGGCGACTCGATCACCGTCGCCCCTGCCCTGACGCTGACCGATAAAGAATACCAGATCATGCGCGACGCCTCGCTGGCGGTGCTGCGCGAGATCGGCGTCGAGACCGGC
>JAUSAX010000133.1 GCA_030652315.1 Afipia sp.
AAGGCCAACTTCACCGTGGAGAATGAAAAGTCGATTTCCACGGCGCCAAAGGTCGATTTCAACGTGCCACCACCAGCCGCACCCGCGACGCCTGCGCCCGCCAAGTAGGGGTGATTAGCGGGCACCCGCGATGAAAGCGGCAAAGGCGGTCATTCTCGCATTCATGCTGTGCTGGGCTTTTGCCGGTGCGACCTTTGTCGCCCTGGCCGATGTCGCGGTGCCGCCGCTGACCGGCCGCGTCGTCGATCTGACAGCGACGCTGTCGGCCGATCAGGCAGCTGCACTCGAGCAAAAGCTGAAGGCGTTCGAGGACCGCAAGGGGAGCCAGCTTGCGGTGCTGATCGTGCCGACCACGCAGCCCGAAACCATCGAGCAGTATGCGCTGCGCGTCGTCGAGCAATGGAAGCTCGGGCGCAAGAAGGTGGACGACGGCGCGTTGCTGCTAATCGCCAAGAACGACCGCAAGCTGCGCGTCGAGGTCGGCTACGGCCTTGAGGGCGCGCTGAACGATGCGACCTCGAAGCGGATCATCGACGAGATCATCACACCGAAATTCAGGAGCGGCGATTTCGCGGGCGGCATTTCCGATGGTGCGGACCGCATCCTGAAGGTGATTGACGGCGAGCCGTTGCCCGCGCCAAAGCCGGAGGGTGAGCTGCCCGATTTCGGCTTGATCGGCGAGTATTTTCCTTTTCTCCTGATCGTCGTGCTGGTCGGCGGCGGCATTTTCAGGGCGATCTTCGGGCGGTTGCTCGGCTCGCTTGTCGCCGGCGGCGGGGTCGCATTCTTTATCTGGTTTTTCCTGGGTGCTTTGTCGATCGCTGCTATCGGCGGATTGATCGCCTTCGTCGTTACGCTGATCGGTGACACGATCATGTCGTCCGGCGGCGGCCGAAGCCGAGGCGGTTACGGCGGCGGATTCAGTTCGGGCGGATCGAGCAGTTCGGGCGGCGGGTTCAGCGGAGGCGGCGGCAGCTTCGGCGGCGGCGGCGCATCGGGCAGTTGGTAGCCGAGAGCACAGCAATGGGTATCAAGCGCATCGGCAGACATCTCCTTCTCAACCGCTGGCGGGTGCGCCGCGCGTTTCCGCGCCAGGCGCTCACCAACATCGAGAGGGCCATCAAGACCAGCGAGGCGGTGCATACCGGCCAGATCCGCTTTGCGGTGGAAGGCGCACTCGACGGTGTGCCGCTGTTCAAGGACCAGTCCGCGCGTGCCCGCTCCATCGACGTGTTCGCGAATCTGCGGGTGTGGGACACCGAGAACAGCAATGGCGTTCTGATCTATCTCCTGCTGGCCGACCGCGATGTCGAAATCGTTGCCGACCGGGGCATCAACGAGAAGGTCCAGCAGGCGGAGTGGGAGGCAATCTGCCGTCTGATGGAAACGGAGTTCCGCGCCGGGAATTTCGAAGGCGGAGTGCTGACGGGCATCGCTGCCGTCACCAAACTGCTTGCCAAGCATTTTCCGGCCAGCGGCGCGGCGCGCAATGAACTGCCCGACAAGCCGGTGGTGATGTAGGGGAATTGTTGTGAAACGAGCGCTTTAACCCCTGATCGTCATGGCCGGGCTTGTCCCGGCCATCCACGTCTTTATTGCCCTCAGAAGGAAGAAGACGTGGATGCCCGGCACAGGGCCGGGCATGACGAACGAGAGATTCGCGAGCTTTATTCTCTACTCCTCCGTCATCAACCCGACATTGCCGCCGGCGGCCGCGGTGTTGATGGTCACGGTCTGCTCGGTGGCGAGGCGCGGCAGATAATGCGGCCCGCCTGCCTTCGGTCCCGTTCCCGACAGTCCATGTCCGCCGAACGGCTGCACGCCGACCACGGCGCCGATCATGTTGCGGTTGACGTAGATGTTGCCCACCGCCAGCCGTTCGACCACTGTTTCTACGGTGTCGTCGATGCGCGAATGAATGCCGAGCGTCAGGCCGTAGCCGCTTGACGCGATGGATTGCAGCACGTGCTCGAAATCCGCGGCCTTGTAGCGCACCACATGCAGGATTGGGCCGAACACTTCCTCGGTCAATTGGTCTGCGCTGGTCAGTTCGAAGATATGCGGTGCGACGAAGTTGCCTGATGAGGGCGCCTCGCCTGCGAAGTGAACGCGGGCGGTCTTCTTCATGTGGACGATATGCGCGTCGAGGCGCTGTTTGGCCTCTGCATCGATCACCGGGCCGACCTGCGTGGCTGGATCGCGCGGATCGCCGACAGTCAGCTCGCGCGCCGCACCTGCGATCATTTCGATCATCCGATCCGCAACGTCGTCCTGCACGAACAGCAGCCGCAACGCCGAGCAGCGCTGGCCGGCGGAACGAAAGGCCGACATCACGACGTCGTCGGCGACCTGCTCGGGCAGCGCGGTCGCATCGACGATCATGGCATTGATCCCGCCGGTCTCGGCGATCAGCGGCACGATGGGGCCGTCCTTTGCGGCGAGCGTACGATTGATCGAGCGCGCGACGTCGGTGGAACCTGTGAACACCACGCCGGCGATATGATCGTCCGCGACCAGCGCTGCGCCGATCTTGCCGTCGCCCTGCACAAGATGAAGCGCCGAGTCCGGGATGCCTGCCTCGTGCAGCAGCGCCACTGCTTCCCCCGCGATGCGCGGCGTTTGTTCGGCGGGCTTCGCGGCGACGGCGTTGCCGGCCATCAGGCACGCGGCCACTTGCCCCAAGAAGATCGCCAGCGGAAAATTCCACGGCGAAATCGCGACCATGACGCCGCGTCCGCGCAATCGGAGCGTGTTGCTCTCGCCGGTCGGGCCGGGGAGAGAGAGGCCATCGCCGAACAGTTTGCGGCCTTCCATGGCGTAGTACCGGCAGAAATCCACCGCCTCGCGCACTTCCGAGACGGCATCGTCGATGGTCTTGCCGCCTTCGGTTTGCAGCAGCGCAATAAAGCGCGGCATCCGCTGCTCCAGCAGTTCCGCTGCGCGCTCCAGCGCGGCGGCGCGTGTCTCTGCGGACGTTCGGCTCCAGAAAGCGAAACCGGTGTGCGCGAGCGCCGCGGCAATTGCGGCCTCCTTCTCGGTCGCGGTGCTCACGACGAAAGTTGGTAGGACCTCGCTGCCAACTGCCTTGAGCAGACTGTCCAGCGCCACACGGTCTCCGAATTCGACGCCGCGCGAATTGATGCGTGGCAGGTACAACTCGCGGGGCAGCGGCAGGCGCGAATTGTGGGCCTGATCCGGTGCCCGGATCATGTACTCCGGCCGTTCCAGCAACGTGGCGACCGGAACATTGTCGTCCGCCGCCAGTGCGACGAACGACGAGTTCGCTCCGTTCTCCAGAAGCCGCCGGACCAGATAGGCCAGCAGATCGCGATGGCTGCCGACCGGGGCATAGGTGCGACAGGCGAGTCCCGGTCTGTCCGCATGAAGCTGCGCGTAAAGCGCGTCACCCATGCCGTGCAGGCGCTGGAACTCGAATCCGTCATCGCCGCCTGCCAGTTCGGCAATTGTCGCCGCCGACAGTGCGTTGTGGGTGGCGAATTGCGGGAAGATGCGCGGACGCAATGCGAGCAGCTTTCGCGCGCAGGCGATGTAGTTCAGGTCGGTCATCGCCTTGCGCGTGAACACCGGATAGCCGTCAAGGCCGCGCTCCTGCGCGCGCTTGATCTCAGTATCCCAGTAGGCGCCTTTCACGAGGCGCACGGTGATGCGGCGGTTGGCATGCTCTGCGAGAGCGTGGACATGGTCGATCACGGCCTCTGCGCGTTTCTGATAGGCCTGCACCGCGAGCCCGAATCCGTCCCATCCATCGAGCGACGGATCCGCGAACACCGCATCGATGACGTCGAGCGACAGTTCGAGGCGGTCTGCTTCCTCGGCGTCGATGGTGAAATTCATGTCATGCGCTTTGGCGCGGCGTGCGAGATCCAGCGTCAACGGCACCAGCTCAGTCATCACCCGCGACCGGCTCAACGCTTCGTAGCGCGGATGCAGCGCGGAAAGTTTGACGGAAATTCCCGGCCGGTCCGGCAGCGCCTTGTCGCCCGCCGCGCCGCCAATGGCCTCGATCGCGGCGGCATAGGACTCGAAATAGCGCGCGGCATCGGCGGCGGTGCGCGCGCCTTCGCCGAGCATGTCGAACGAATAGCGATGGTGATGATGCGGACCGTCGTCATTCGCGGCACGCGCGAGCGCAGCCGCGATGGTTTCGCCGAGCACGAAATGATTGCCCATCAGGCGCATCGCCTGCCGGGTCGCGGCGCGCACGGCGGGAAGTCCGATTCGCTTTGCAATAAGTCCGACGGTGCCGAGCGGCGTCTCGCCCGGCTGGATCACCCGCGCGGAAAGACCGAGCGCCCACGCCGAGACATTGACCAGCAGCGCATGGGATCGCGTCTTGTGATGCGCGAAATCACCCTGGCCGAGCTTGTCTTCGACGAAGCGATCCGCAGTCGCCGCGTCCGGCACCCGCAGCAGCGCCTCCGCCATCACCATCAGCGCGAGGCCTTCCTTGGTCGAGAGCGCGAATTCGCGCAGCATGTCCTCGACGCCGCCGAAGCCGCCGTCATGTCCGCGCACCGCCTCGATCAGCCGCGTGGCCATGGTGTCGATGCGGGCATTCTGTTCGGCGGAGAGCGAAGGTATCGCCAGCAGGCGCGCGGCGATCTCGTTGTCGTCGGCCGCAAAGGGCGCTGAAAGGGGTTGGTCGGGGCCGGGGCGGTCGAGCATGACATCCTCTTCGGTTGCCAGATATTACTCCCGATGCCCGCCGTGGTTCGATAGACAAATTCGCGATTTTGCCTTACATAATACGGGGCATTTGAGAAATTTATGGATAAATGAGCGAAATTGACAAGATAGACCGGAAAATCCTCGATATCCTGCAGGCCGACGGGCGGATCGCCAATGTCGAATTGGCGGAGCGCATCGGGCTGTCGCCGACCTCCATCGGCGAGCGCCTGAAACGGCTGCAGCGCGACGGTTTCATCGAGGGCTACGGCGCGCGGCTCAACCCGCACCGGCTGGGATTGGGTCTCCTGGTGTTCGTCGAGGTGCTGCTCGACAAGACCACGGCAGACGTGTTCGCGCGTTTCGCCGAAGCGGTGAAGCTCGCGCCGGAGGTTCTGGAGTGTCACATGGTGGCCGGCGGTTTTGACTATCTCGTCAAGGCGCGTGTCGCGGACATGACGGCCTACCGGCGGTTTCTTGGCGAGACGTTGCTGGCGCTGCCGGGTGTGCGCGAAACGCGGACATATGCCGTCATGGAAGAAGTGAAGCGCGACGCGCCGCTGCCGGTGTGATCGGGCTGTTGATCGCGCGAAAAATCCGCCATAGTTCTGCGGGGCTGACTTTTCAGGATCGCGCGTTGTTCCATCTTTCTTTCATGTTCCGCAGCGTTGCAATCGTGGCGTTTGCGTTCGGCGTTGCGCTCGCGGCGCAGCCCGCGTCCGCCATGCAACTCACCCCGCAGCAGAGCGAACTCTACACATCGGTGTCCACCAGTCCGCCCTCGGCGGAGACGATGACGGTTTGCTACGGATTCGTGTGCCGTCGCCGCATCGAGCTTGATTTCACTCCGGTGGACCGCAAAGCGCTCACCCAGATTATTGCGGCAGGGAAGGCCTCCGCGGTCGCCGAGCGCGCCGCGATCCAGAAGGCGGTGCTGTGGTTCGACCGCAAGGTCGGTCCGACCCTCGGCACCACCACGCGCATCGCCCGCGCCGATATCCGCAGCGGGGCGGATGCGAAAAATTTCGATTGCTGGGATTCGACCCGCAACGTGTCGAGTCTGCTGCTGGTGCTGCAGGAATGGGGCCTGCTGAAGCACCACACCGTCGGCAATCCGCGCTATCGCGGCAACATTCTCGCGATGCAGTTGCCGCACAACACCGCCGTGATCGTTGAGAAGGAAAGCCGGATGGAGTGGGCCGTCGACATGTGGACGACGCGCTATCTCCAGCCGCCGGACGTCATGCTCGTGGAGCAGTGGTTGAAGGAAGAGTGAGGCGTGCCACCCATCAGCGCCGCTTACGATGCGCCGTCACCCTTCGAGGCTCGCCGGAAGAGGCTCGCACCTCAGGATGACGGATTGCGCAGCGTTGTAGTGGTTTAATCGGAGCCTTTCACGCCTGCGCAGGCGTCTTCTTCACCTTCGCCCAGTACTTGTCGCGCAGATGACGTTTCACCAGCTTGCCGGTGGGCGTGCGCGGCAGTTCGGCTTCGAAATCCACGCTCTTGGGGCATTTGATCGGCGACAGGTGCTTGCGGCAAAACAAGATCAGCTCGGCCTCAAGTTCCTTGCCGGCGCGTGACATATCGTGCGGTTGCACCACGGCCTTGACCTCTTCGCCCATTTCCTCGTTCGGAACGCCGAACACCGCGACGTCCGCCACCGCCGGATGTGAGATCAGCGCGTCCTCGGTTTCCTGCGGGTAGATATTCACCCCGCCGGAAATGATCATGTAGGCTTTGCGGTCGGTGAGATAGAGAAAGCCGTCGTTGTCAAGGTAACCGACGTCGCCGAGCGTCGACCAGCCGCGGTCGTTGTAGGCGCTCTGCGTCTTGCCGGCATCGTTGTGATAGGCGAATTGAGGGCCGCCGGCGAAATACACCGTGCCGGTTTCGCCCACGGGCAATTCATTGCCATCGTCGTCGAGAATCTTGAGTTCGCCGACCACCGCGCGGCCGACGGTGCCGCGATGTGCCAGCCAGTCTTTCGAGGTGGAGACGGTGACGCCGTTGCCCTCAGAACCGGCGTAATACTCGATCAGCACTGGCCCCCACCAGTCGATCATCTTCGCCTTCACCTCCGCGGGGCAGGGCGCGGCGGCGTGGACGGCGCCCTTGAGCGATGAGACGTCGTATTTCGCGCGCACGTCATCCGGCAGCTTGAGCATCCGCACGAACATCGTCGGCACGAGTTGCGACTGCGTCGCCTTGTGCTTTTCGACCAGCGCTAAGAATTCTTCGGCGTCGAACGATTCCATGACGATCGAGGTGCCACCGAGCGCGCCGCACATCATGTTAAAGCGCAGCGGAGCCGCGTGATAGAGCGGCGCGGGCGACAGATACACGCTGGTCTCATTCATGCCGCACATGGTCGCGCACAACAGCTTGAGCAGCGGATTGGGCACCAGGATGGACGGCTCGGTCAGCGGGCGTTTGATGCCTTTGGGCCGTCCTGTGGTGCCCGACGAATACAGCATGTCGTAGCCGGCGGATTCGTCGGCGATGGGCGTGGCGGGCTGGGCCGCGAGCGCGTCGTCCCACGACTTGAAGCCGCCCTGCGCTGCGCCGGTGATGAAGAAATGCGGCGCGTCCGGCGCGTCGCTGAGCAGCGGCGCGATCGATCCGACGCATTTCGGCGAGGTGATCACGACCTGCGCGCCGCAATCCTTGACGATGTAGGCGATCTCGTCGGCGGTGAGATAGCGGCTGATGGCCGTGTAATAGAGGCCGCTGCGCTGCGCCGCCCAGCAGATCTCCATGAAGGCGATGGTATTCTCCATCAGCAGCGCGATGTGATCGCCCTGTTTCAGGCCGAGCGAACGAAACAGATGCGCGCCCTGGTTGGAACTGCGGTCGAGATCGCGGTAGGTGATGGCGTTGCCGCCGCCTGCCATCTGGTAGGCGATCTTGTCGGGTGTCGACTGGGCGTGAATCGAAGGATGAGACATAGAACTCCCTGGGCGTTTCCTCGGTGTTACGATGCTCCGGCGGCTTGTGCCGCTCGTTGGTTGAGCTTTGAAAAGTCCTGTGCGGCGGGTAATGCACCGCCGGCACAAAAAAGGGCGGGTGATGAACCCGCCCTTTCAGAAGCCGTTACAGCCGCTCGATGATGGTGACGTTGGCCATGCCGCCGCCTTCGCACATGGTCTGCAGACCGTAGCGCTTGTTGCGCTGCTTCAGTGCGTTCACCAGCGTCGTCATCAGCTTGGTGCCGGAGCCGCCGAGCGGATGGCCGAGCGCGATCGCGCCGCCATTGACGTTGAGCCGCGATGGGTCGGCGCCGGTGTCCTTGAGCCAAGCGGTCGGCACCGAGGCGAAGGCTTCGTTGACCTCGAACAGATCGATGTCGTCGATTTTCATGCCGGCCTTCTTCAGCGCGCGGTGGGTCGCGGGCAGCGGCGCTTCCAGCATGATGATCGGGTCGCCGCCGATCATGGTCATGTGATGGATGCGCGCCAGCGGCGCGATGCCGAGCGCCTTCAGGCCGCGCTCGTTGACGATCATGACGCCGGACGCGCCGTCGCAGATCTGGCTGGCGCTGGCGGCGGTGAGCTTGCCGTTCTCGGCAATCGTCTTGACGCCGCGAATGCCGTCGATGGTCGCATCGAAGCGGATACCCTCGTCGATATTATGCGTGTCGGTCGAGCCGTCGGCGCGGGTGATCTTCAGCGGAACGATTTCGTCCTTGAAGGCGCCGGCCTGCGTCGCCGCGATCGCCTTCTGATGGCTCTGATAGGAATAGGCGTCGAGGTCGTCTTTCGCGAGGCCATACTTCTCCGCCATCATTTCAGCGCCGGTGAACTGGCTGAACTGGATGTTCGGATATTGCTTCTGGATGTTCGGGCTCATGTAGGTGCCGAAGCCGTTTTTGGCGGCGAGCGTGGCGGGAAGTCCCATCGGCACGCGGGTCATGCCTTCGACGCCGGCGGCGATCACGATGTCCATCGAGCCGGCCATCACGGCCTGCGCCGCGAAGTGCAGCGCCTGCTGCGACGAGCCGCACTGGCGATCGACCGAGGTGCCGGGCACGCTTTCCGGAAGCTTCGAGGCCATCACGGCGTTGCGGGCGACGTTGTTCGACTGTTCGCCGGCCTGCATGACGCAGCCCATAATAACGTCTTCGATCTGGGCGGGATCGACGCCGGTGCGATCGACCAGCGAATCCAGCACCGAGGCCGCGAGATCGACCGGATGCCAACCTGCAAGGCGGCCCCCCTTGCGTCCCCCTGCGGTCCGGGCGGCGGCAACGATGTAGGCTTCAGCCATGGTGGTGCTCCCTGTTGGGTTGTTTTCGGTTGGGCGCGATAAAAGCACGGCGCGAGATTTAGTCAATCGGTCAATTAACTCTTGAGCGCAGCCCGATCATCAGGTTAGCTGGCGGGCATGTCACCGTCCTCGACCGCCAAAGCGCCGCGCCGGCCGCCATCGAAGCAGGTTCCCGACAAGGAAGCCGCGCCGATGAACGCGACCGCTGCGAAATTGCTGGTGGCCGCGGGTGATCTTATGATCGAGCGGAACGCGACCGAGGTGTCTCTGAGCGAAATCGCGCAGAAGTCAGGCGTGAACGCCGCGCTGGTGAAGTATCACTTCGGCAACAAGGATGGTCTGCTGCTGGCGCTGCTGGCGCGCGATGCCGCTGCGGAAATGGCCAATCTGTCCTTTGTGCTCGACCAGCCGATTTCGCCGACGGAAAAGATGCGGCGGCACATCGCCGGCATCATCAATGCCTATTACCGCGTGCCATATCTGAGCCGGCTGATTCATCTGCTGCTGCATCAGGGCAGCGAGGAGACGTCGAAGGAAGTCCATCGCTTCTTCATCAACCCGCTGTTCGATTTCGTGCGCGGGCTGCTCGAACAGGGCGTTAAGGCGGGTGAATTCCGCAAGGTGGATCCGGCGCTGTTCTACATCAGCCTCAACGGTGCCTGCGACAACCTGTTCTACGGCCGCCAGATGAATGCGCGGTTCCTCGGATCGAGTGGCATCACCGACGAGGTGCGGCGTCAGTACATCGGCCACATGACGACGCTGTTTCTCGGCGGATTGCTGACCGACAAGGCTGGCATGTCGTTGGACACGGAGAAATCATCCGCCAGCAAGGCATGATAGGATCATGCGAGTTCTAAAATAAGCGGCGCGTCTGATTGAGGCTAAGTTCAATTCGGCGTGCAAACAACAAGAAGACTTGAGTTCGGGAGAGAAAGACAATGAAGGATCGTTCGGCGGCAACAGGTCCGCTGCGTGGCGTGCGCGTGGTTGAATTCGCCGGCATCGGACCGGGGCCGTTTGCCTCGATGCTGCTGTCGGACATGGGTGCGGACGTGGTGTCGATCGCCCGGCCCGGACAGGGCAAGCGCGATGTGCGGGATTTCGTCAATCGCGGCCGGCGCGTCATCGAACTCGATCTGAAGAACCCGGCTCATATCGCACAGGCGCTCGATCTGATCGGAGCCGCCGACGTGCTGATCGAAGGCTTCCGGCCGCAGGTGATGGAGCGTCTTGGCCTCGGGCCGGACGTCGTGCTCAAGCGCAATCCGCGTATGGTCTATGGTCGCATGACCGGCTGGGGCCAGGAAGGTCCGCTGGCGCAGGCGGCGGGTCACGACATCAATTACATCGCCATCACCGGCGCGCTGGATTCATTCCGCGCCGGCAATGGTGAAACCGTCTCGCCGCTCAATCTTGTCGGCGACTACGGCGGCGGCGCGATGTATCTCGTCGTTGGTGTACTCGCCGGTGTGATCGAGGCGCGCGCTTCGGGCAAGGGCCAGGTCGTGGATGTCGCGATGTGCGACGGCGTCTCGAGCATGCTGACCATGTTCCATAGCATGAAGGCGACCGGGCGCTGGACCGATCAGCCGCGCACCAACATGCTCGATGGCGGCGCGCATTTCTATCGCACCTATGAATGCAAGGACGGCGGCCACATGGCGATCGGCGCGATCGAGCCGCAGTTCTACGCGGAACTGCGCAAGCTCGCCGGGCTTGACGAGGATTGCTACGACGCGCAGATGGATCGCGGTGAGTGGCCCAAGCTGCAAGAGAAAATGGCGGCGCTGTTCAAGACCAGGACACGCGATGAATGGGCGGCGATTCTGGAAGGATCGGACGCCTGTGCCGCAGCGGTGCGCGGTCTGTTCGATGCGCCAAAGCATCCGCATCTCGCCGCGCGTCAGACCTTCGTCAATGTCGATGGCCATGTGCAGCCGGCGCCCGCGCCGCGTTTCTCGCGCACGCCATCAAACATCCAGGGGTCGCCGGCGGTGCCGCCGGTCGATGCCGCCGAAATCCTTTCGCAGTGGTCGCAGGCGGCCACCGCGAAAGCGTCCTGAAGTCTTCACGACTTAACAATCCGACACCTAAGGAAAACGACTTATGCAGCTCAAGGATGTTTCAGTACTCATCACCGGCGGCGGCTCAGGCTTGGGCGCGGCAACTGCGCGCGCGATGGCCGCAAAGGGCGCGAAGGTCGCCGTCATCGACATGAACAAGGAAGGCGCCGAGAAGGTCGCCGCCGAGATCAAGGGTCTGGCACTCGTCGGCGACATTTCGGAAGAAGCTCCGGTCAAGGCCGCGATTGAAAAGGCTGAAGCCGCGCACGGCACCATCCGCGTGCTGGTGAACTGCGCCGGCATCGGTGGCGCGGTGAAGACCGTCGGCAAGAACGGCGCCTATCCGCTCGATCACTTTTCGCGCATCATCAAGGTCAACCTGATCGGCTCGTTCAACTGCATCCGTCTCGTCGCCGAGCGCATGCAGACCGCTCCACCTATCGGTGAAGAGCGCGGCGTGTGCATCAACACCGCGAGCGTCGCTGCCTTTGACGGCCAGATCGGCCAGGCGGCCTATTCGGCGTCGAAGGGCGGCATCGTCGGCTTCACGCTGCCGGTGGCGCGCGATCTCGCCTCGCTCAACATCCGCGTTATGACCATCGCGCCGGGCCTGTTCCTGACGCCTCTGCTGATGGGCCTGTCGGAAGAAGCCCAGAAGAGCCTCGGCGCGCAGGTGCCGCATCCGGCGCGTCTCGGCGATCCGAGCGAGTACGCCAATCTCGCCGTGCACATCGTCGAGAACCCGATGCTGAACGGCGAAACGATCCGCCTCGACGGCGCGATCCGCATGGCGCCGCGGTAGCGCCATGACTGCAACGCCTCTGCTTGTCGAGCATGCCGACGGTGTGGACTGGGTGACCCTCAATCGCCCGGACAGCCTGAATGCGCTCGACGATCAGATGGTCGATGCACTGAGTCAGTACTTTGGCGATCTGGCGCGCAACAAGCGCACCCGGATCGTCGTGCTGAAAGGCGCGGGCCGGGCATTCTGCGCCGGCCTCGATCTCAAGGAGGCGATGAGCCGGCGTCCGCCCGGTGCGCCGCCGGCCAGCGTCGCCGATGCGCTCGATCACCAGCGCTCGATCGCCGACATCGTGATGCTGATGCGGCGTTGCCCGCAGCCGATCATCGCGCTGGTGCAGGGCGCGGCCTCCGGTGGCGGTTTTGCGCTGGCGCTCGCGGCCGACATCCGCATCGCCGCGAAATCGGCGCGGATGAATTGCGCTTTCATTCGACTGGGTCTTGGCGGCTGCGACATCGGCACCAGCTATTTCCTGCCGCGCCTCGTCGGCGTGTCGGTCGCATCGGAACTGATCCTGACCGGACGCTTCATCCATGCGGAGCGGGCTTTGACCGTGGGCCTGGTCTCCGAAGTCGTTGACGACGGCGAACTCGATGCCGCGGCTGCGCCATATATCGAATCCATGCTGGGGGCGTCGCCGCTCGGCCTGAGGCTCTCCAAGGAGTGCCTCAACATGAGCGTCGATGCATCGTCCATTGAAGCTGTGATCGCGATGGAAGACCGCAATCAGGTGCTGACGTCCCGGTCCGAGGATTTCAAGGAAGGCGTGCGTGCCTTTCTGGAGAAGAGGAAGCCGATCTACCGCAATATGTAATTGCGACCGAACAAACAGAAGGCCTCACAAGAGGCCACGTTCAAGGGAGAAGCGAAGTGAACGCGGAGACGGCAGCAGTGCTTACGAAGCCCGCATTCCGGAAGATCGACTGGTTGCCGCGTGACATCGCGGTCGACCGTCGGGCCGATGGTGTGATCGTTCTGAAGTCCCGTATTCCGCTCGATCCTTACGAGCCCCATATTCCGGCCTCTCTGGCGAAATGGGCTTTGGAGCGCCCCGATCACATCTGGCTGGCGCAGCGCCGTGGTTCTGAGCGGCAATGGCACAAGGTGTCTTACTGCGAGGCGAAGCGTACCGTCGATGCGCTGACGCAGGCGTTGCTCGACATGAAGATTCCCGATGGGCGTCCGGTGGCGATCCTCAGCGGCAATTCCATCGAACACGCGCTGATGACGCAGGCGGCGATGCAGGCCCGGGTTCCGGTGGCGCCGGTGTCGCCTGCGTATTCGCTGATGAGTCAGGACCACGCCAAGCTGAAATTCCTGTTCGGTCTCGTCAAGCCGGCCGTGGTGATGGTGCAAGATGGCGCGATCTTCGAGAAGGCGCTCGCCGCGCTCGATCTCACCGGCATCACGGTGATCCACGTCGATCGTGCGGCAGCACACATCAAAAGCGTGGCCTATGCCGATCTCGCGGCAACGCCGGTCACAGCCGCGGTCGCGGAATCGATCGCGCGGATCACGCCGGATAGCGTCGGCAAGCTGCTGTTCACCTCGGGCTCGACCGGCATGCCCAAGGCCGTGATCAACACCCAGAAGATGATGTGCGCCAATGCCCGCATGATGATGCAGGTGCGGCCGCGCCCGGATGACGCGCCGGACGGGATCTATCTCGACTGGATGCCGTGGAATCACACCATGGGCGGCAACGCACTGTTCAATGTGGCGCTGACCGAGGGCGGCACGCTCTATATCGACGACGGGCGTCCGGTGCCCGGCCAGTTCGAGGAAACGCTGCGAAACCTGCGTGAGATTTCGCCGACCTATTATGCCAACGTCCCGGCGGGCTATGCGGCGCTGGCGGCGGTGATGGAAAAGGACGACGCGCTGTGCCGCTCGTTCTTCAAGAACCTCGGACTGGTCGCTTACGGCGGCGCGCGTCTTCCGGACGATCTCTATGACCGGATCCAGGCGCTGGCGATCCGCACCACCGGCGAGCGTTTTGTGTTCTACACCGGCTGGGGCTCCACCGAGACCGCGCCGACATCCACCGGAACTTACTGGGACACCGAACGGGTCGGTCTGATCGGCCTGCCGTTTCCCGGCGTGGAGTTGAAGCTCGTTCCGGCCGGGCCGAAATATGAACTGCGCCTGCGCGGCGTCAACGTCACGCCCGGCTATTTTGGGCGCCCCGATCTCACCGAAGCCGCGTTCGATGACGAAGGTTTTTACTGCATCGGCGATGCCGGTGTGTTCGTCGATCCAGAGGATCCCGTGCAGGGCCTGATTTTCTCCGGCCGTGTGGTCGAGGATTTCAAGCTGACGACCGGTACGTTCGTTCAGGTCGGCTCGTTGCGCACCGATGCGATCGCTGCCGCATCGCCGGTGGTGCAGGATGCGCTGGTCGCGGGACAGGATCGTCCGTTTATCGGATTGCTGGCGTGGCCCAATCTCGATTCCTGCCGCCGGTTGATCGAAGATATGAATGCGTCGATGGACACGGTGGTGAATCATCCCAAGGTGCGCGCGCATCTGCGCGACGGTTTGCTGGCGCACAACAAGGCCAGCGGCGGGTCGAGCAGCATGAGAATCGCGCGTGCGATGCTGATGGTCGAGCCGCCGTCCATCGACGGCAATGAACTCACTGACAAGGGCTACATCAACCAGCGGGCGGGGCTTGAGCGCCGCGCCGCACTTGTCGAACAGCTTTATGCAGACCAGCCGGGACCGGACGTCATCGTTCTCGGATAACTTTCACGTTCACAACACGAGTCAAAACCAGATGAACTTTGAATTCTCGGAAGACCAGAAGCAATTGCGCGATCAGGCGCGGCGCTACCTCACTGAGCATTCGCCGCCGAAAGCGGTGCGCGCCGTGCTGGAAGGCAACGCGCCTTACGACAAGGCGCTGTGGAAAGGCCTCGCCGAGATGGGTTTTCTCGGCGTTGCGATCCCGGAGGAATTCGGCGGTGCGGGCGCGGGCCATCTTGAGCTTTGCGTGATCGCCGAGGAAATCGGCCGCGCGCTGGCGCCGGTGCCGTTCTCCTCGACGATCTATCTCGCCACGGAAGCAATCATGCTGGCCGGCAGCGATGCGCAGAAGGCGAAGTGGCTGCCGAAGATCGCGTCGGGCGAAGCCATCGGCACGCTGGCGCTGTTCGAAGGCGTCGGCAATCCGTCGCACAAGGCGATCAAGGTCTCAGCGTCGCAGGGCGCGGTCTCCGGCACCAAGATGCCGGTGGCTGACGGAGCGATTGCGGATTTCGCCATCGTCGCGGCGCGTACCGGATCGACCGGACGCGAAGCCGATATCGGATTGTTCATCGTCGATCTGACCGGTGACGGCGTGACGCGCAAGGCGCTCGTCAACCTCGATCAGGCACACGGCCAGGCCGAGATCACGTTCGACCGCGCCAAGGCGGAGCCGCTCGGTAACGCCGCCGAAGGCTGGAACATCCTGACCCGTGTGCTCGACCGCGCAGCGGTGCTGATGGCGTTCGAGCAGGTCGGCGGCGCCGACCGCGCGTTGGAGATGGGCCGCGACTACGCACTCGACCGCGTCGCCTTCGGTCGCCCGATCGGGTCGTTCCAGGCGGTGAAGCACATTCTCGCCGACATGTATGTCTCGGCGACGCTGGCGCGTTCCAATTGCTACTACGGCGCGTGGGCGCTTTCGACCGATGCCGGAGAGCTGCCGGAAGCGGCGGCGACCGCCCGCATCAGCGCGACGCAGGCGTTCCAGCATTGCTCCAAGAACAACATCCAGGTGCATGGCGGCATGGGCTTCACTTGGGAGTTCGACTGCCATCTGTATTACCGGCGCGCCAACGTGCTCGCGCTGTCGCTCGGAAGCCTGACCTACTGGGAAAACCAGTTGATCGACCGCATGCGCTTCCGCAACGCGAGTTGAAGATTGATGACGTCATTCCGGGTCGCTCGTCTTCGAGCGAACCCGGAATCCAGTTGAGACAAGATTCCGGATCGGTCCGCACGGCGGATCGTCCGGAATGACGAGAAACAAAGGATCATTCAGATGAATTTCGATGACACCCCGCAGGAAGCCGCGTTCCGCGCTGAAGCCCGCGCCTGGATTCAGGCCAACGCGCCGAAGGAATTCGAAGCCGAACTGTCGCAGCCGACCGTCGGCCGCATCAAGCTGAAAAACCGCGACATCCTGGAGGAATCCAAGAAGTGGCAAAAGAAGAAGGCCGCAGCCGGCTGGGCCTGTCTGCACTGGCCGAAGGAATTCGGCGGCCGTGGCGCGACGCCGATCGAACGCGTGATCTGGCAGCAGGAGGAAGGTTTCTACGGCAAGCTCGAGGGCGTGTTCCTGATCGGTCAGGGCATGTGCGGGCCGACGATGATGGCGTTCGGCAGCGATGCCGACAAAAAGAAGTATCTGCCGCCACTTGCTTCCGGCGAACACGTCTGGTGCCAGCTGTTCTCCGAGCCGTCGGCGGGATCCGACGTCGCCGGCCTGCGCACCCGCGCGGAAAAGAAGGGCGATGACTGGATCGTCAACGGCCAGAAGGTCTGGACCACGGGCGCGCATTTCTCCGACTACGGCATCGTCATCACGCGTACCGATCCGACCCAGCCCAAGCACAAGGGCCTGACGATGTTCTGGCTCGACATGAAATCGCCGGGCGTCGTGGTCAAACCGATCAAGCAGGCCAACGGCCAGTCGGAATTCAACGAGGTGTATTTCACCGACGTGAAGATTCCGGACTCGCAGCGCCTCGGCAAGGTCGGCGACGGCTGGAACGTGTCGCTCACCACGCTGATGAACGAACGCATGTCGATCGGCGCGCGTCAGTCGACCGGCTTCCCGGAGTTGTTTGCATTCTGCAACGACCTGATGCTCGAAGACGGTCCGGCCATCGACGACAAGAATGTGCGCTCGAAGCTCGCAGGCTGGGCGGTCAAGGCCAGTGGTCTGAAATACACCAGCTACCGTTCGATCTCGGCGTTGTCGCGCGGCGAGCGGCCGGGTCCGGAAAATTCCATCGGCAAGCTTGTGGCCGGCACGATGCTGCAGGACATCGCGATGTTCGCGATGGACCTTCAGGGCGCGTCCGGTGCGCTGACCGATGCGGACAGCCCGTCGGTCGCCGGCCAGTTCCAGTCGATCCTGCTGCGCTCGCCGTCTGACCGCATCGCGGGCGGCACCGATGAAATCCTGCGCAACATTATCGCCGAGCGCGTACTTGGATTGCCGGGTGACATCCGTGTCGATAAGGATGTTCCTTTCAACGCGATCCCGACCAAAGGACGCTGAGAACCATGCTCGCACAACCCGACAGCCGCGACATCGAAGTCGTGGAGAAGCTCTTGGCCGCGCGGTATTCCTGCCGCGCGTTCAAGCCCGAAGCCGTTCCGCGCGCGACCATCGAACGCGTGCTGGCCGCGGCGCAGAAAACCGCGTCGTGGTGCAACAGCCAGCCGTGGCAGGTCACGATCTTCTCCGGCGATGCGGTGAAGATATTCGGCGAGGCGATGTACAAGGCGGCGAGCGAACGCGCGCCGCCTGTCACCGATTTCGAATTCCCGCGAGAGTATAAAGGCGTGTATCTCGATCGCCGCCGCGAGAGCGGATTTCAGCTCTACAACGCGCTCGGCATCCAGCGCGGCGACAAGGCCGCCTACAACAAGCAGATGCTGGAGAATTTTCGCTTCTTCGGCGCGCCGCATGTGGCGATGATCACCAGCGACGAGGCGCTCGGGGTGTATGGCGCGATCGATTGCGGTGGCTATGTCGGCAGCTTCATGCTTGCCGCGCAGGCTGCGGGCCTTGCGACCATTCCGCAGGCAGCGCTGGCCGGACATGCCGATGTGGTGCGCAAGCATCTCGGCGTCGGCGAGGACCGCCGCGTGGTTTGCGGCATTTCCTTCGGCTACGCGGACGAAACGCATCTCGCCAACAGTTATCGCACCAACCGCGCGAGCATTCCGGAGGCGGTGACCTTTATCGGCTAGATCGATCTGGATTTAACCCGCTCATTCCCGCGAAGCGAGAATCCCAGTACTTCAAAAAGTGTGGGGTAGGTCCCCGCCTTCGCGGGGACGAGCGGAGAGCGGAGAGTTTATGGCCGACATGAGGGCGACCGACAACGCGGTGGCCACCGAACAGGTCCGCCGCGTGATCACGCGTTACGCGACGGCCTGGGCTGCCGGGGATTTCCCGGCCGTGCGTGACTGCTACCACGAGCAGTTCACGCTCTACTATGCGGGCAACAATCCGCTGTCGGGGGTGCACAATGGAAAAGCCGCGTGCCTCGCGGTTCTGGAAGAGTTTCGCAAGCGCACCCGCCGCAAACTTCTCAGCGTCGATCACATCATGGCCGGTCCGGAGCGCGGCGCGGTTTTGGCGCGCGAGCAGTTCAGCCATGACGGCAAGACCACGGACGTGCAGCGGCTGCTGGTGTATTCGATCTTTGAGGACCGGCTGCATGAGTGCTGGGTCTACGATCAGGATCAGGCCCTGATCGATCAACTTCTGTCGCAGGGAACGCCATGACCGAACAGCCGCTTGTGAAGAAGACCGTTGAGGTTCTCGGCCGCCGCATGGCCTATCATGAGCGCGGCGAGGGCGCGCCGATCCTGTTCCTGCACGGCAATCCGACCTCGTCCTATCTCTGGCGCGACGTCATTCCCGAGCTTGAAGGGCAGGGCCGCCTGATCGCGCCTGACCTGATCGGCATGGGGGATTCCGACAAGCTGCCGGATGTGAAGCCGGACACCTATCGCTTCACCACCCATCGCGATCATCTCTGGGCTTTCATCGATGCCGTGATCGGCCCGAGTGAGCAAGTCCTGCTGGTAATTCACGACTGGGGTTCGGCGCTCGGCTTCGACTGGGCCAACCAGCACCGCGATCGCGTGCGCGGCATCGTCTACATGGAAGGCATCGTGCGGCCTGTCGCCGGGTGGGACGAGTGGAGCGAGGCGGCGGCGCCGGTGTTCCAGGGATTCCGCTCGGACAAGGGCGAACAGATGATCCTTGACCGCAACCTGTTCATCGAGCGGGTGCTGCCGGGATCGGTGCTCCGCAAGCTGTCGGACGCCGAGATGACAGTGTATCGCAAGCCGTTCCTTGAGCGCGAGGATCGCTGGCCGACGCTGACATGGCCGCGCCAGATTCCGATCGGCGGCGAGCCTGCCGATGTTGTGGCCATCGTCGATGCTTATGCCAAGTGGATGGCAGAGAACGATGTGCCGAAGCTGTTCGTCAACGCCGAGCCCGGCGCGATCCTGATCGGCCAGGTGCGTGAGTTCTGTCGCGGCTGGAAGAACCAGACCGAGGTAACGGTCCCCGGTTCGCATTTTATCCAGGAAGATTCCGGCCCTGCCATCGGCCGCGCCATCGCGAGCTGGATCAAGGACAAGCGCGTTTAGGGCGCGCTGAATTCGTCATTGCGAGCGAAGCGAAGCAATCCAGAAAGGTAAAGAGCTGGATTGCTTCGGCGCAAGTGCTCCTCGCAATGACGTTCAGCGATTGCCGGATGCAGCCGCTGCCACGTGCTTCTCATACTGGGGCAGGTTGTCAGTGATGGTGAACCGCGGCGCTTTCGTCACCTTCGCCCCCCTGTGTGCCGCGCCGAATCACCGGTTGATTCGCGTGTCGTCTGCCCGGTTCCATCTCTCTAACATTCAATGAACGCGCGCACGAACCCGAGCGCGTGGTTAACCTTGCGTTAGGAATTTGCATTGCATCTTCGAAAACGAAGTGGCGCATGATTTTTCCGCCAAGCCGCCCATTCTGGCGGATCATGTGCCGGGGAGATTTCCAATGTTATCCAGCCGCGAAGCCTTTGAGAACGATGTCTGCCCGGTGGGCGACGAAATGCTCGGAAGCCTGTACCGAGCGAGCGAACATGGCCTTCCTCAGCTTGTGGAATCGGTGTCGTCGGACGTCAGGGCCATGCTGGCGCTGTTCTGCTACAAGCGCGCGCATCTGCACGGAATGAGCCTCGCGATCGCCGCGACCTGCACGGAACGCGATCTTGTGGAGCAGGGCGGCATTGTCGGATCGACGTTGTTCGCAATGTCGCGGGAAGCACCGTCGGCGACACCATCCGCATCGTCTTACGGCAGCCGCCGCAACATCACGCTGTCGACCAAGCCGCTCAGCACGTTTGCCCCGGTCGCCGATGACATCGATGACGAGGGCGATTTCGCGGCGATGCCGGCATAAAGCGATCCCGCGTCCTCACGCGGCGGAACTGATCGTCCGGCCAGATGGAATTTCGCGTTTAGCCCTGACGCGGCCCGCGCATCATTTTCAGCGCGTCCTCGACATGCCGCCAGTCCTTGGCCAGCTCAAGCTTGCCTTCCGCCTCGCACTCGGTTGCCCTCTGCGCGGCCTCCGCAATTGCCCGAGGACCATGCGCCTCCATCAGTTGCCGCGCATAGTCATGAATTTCCATTTCCCGCATGGCGTCATGCTCCTTGGCTCAAGGCTGTTGAAGCATTGACGCCCGACGCGGCCGGTTGGTTCCAGACTATTGGTCGTCGGCGATGGAACCGGGCGGAAGTTCCCCAAGTCCGAACCGCCGTCGCGCCATCAGACATTCCGGATCGCCCGGCATGCAGGTGCGGCATACTTCGGGGCGCACCGCGTAGATCCCGCAGGCGGTCGAGACGCCGACCTTGCCGGTAAGCGCCGTGCAGCGGTCGCCGTCGCAGCGCATCCCGGACAGCCGGTCGTTGACGAACTTCGCAGGGATAAGATCGAGCGCGTCGTCGTCTTCCACCGTGAAGCGCGGCCAGTTGCTCGAATAAGAGCAGCAGGCGCCGCAACTCTGGCAGGGATTGTCGGTTGCGGTCATGACATCAGCGCTCGCGCATGTTGTTGAGCGAAAAGCTCTGCATCCACTTCGCCCGTAACGCGGCGCGCCGCTCGGGGTATTTCTCGTCGAGGAACAGGGCTTCTGTCATGCGGTCGATCCGGAAGCTGCGAAAGTCTTTTCGCAGTTCGCACCAGGCGGCCAGCATCCGGACGGTTTCGAGATAGCCGACCGCGATCGGCCAGACCGTACGTTTGCTGTCGCGGCCCTGTTCGTCGCGGTAGTGCAGCAGGACTTTCTTGCTGGCGTAGATATGCGCGCGCAATTGCGTCATATCGATGCTCTCCGGCGGCAGGTCCCATTTCGGCGGCGTCCGGCTGGCGGGTTCGAGCGCCAGCGGCTGCAGCCGTTCCGGAACGGTTTCGACAATCTTGGCGATCAGGTCCTGCGCCGCCTTCGCCAGCACCGGGTCGGCCCGGCCCCCCACCCACTGCGCGCCCAGAACCGCCGCCTCGATCTCGTCCGGCGTCAGCATCAGGGGCGGCATGTCGAAGCCTTTTTCCAGCACATAGCCGGTGCCGGCCTCACCCCGGATCGGGACGCGCTGGCCGATCAGGGTGGCGATATCGCGGTAGATTGTGCGCTTGGAGGTCTCCAGCTCCCTGGCGATCGACTCGGCGGTCAGCGGCTTGCGGGTGCGCCGGAGCACCTGGATGATCTGGAACAGCCGGTCGGCGCGCCTCATTTACAGTCTCTTGGGTCGCTTGCTGCTGACAGTATGGTGGCAGCAGGGGGTAGCTACAAACGGGCATCTTTTCAACGCAGAAGGATGCTCCCCCATGATCACCCTCTATGGCATCGGCCCGGGCTTCGGCCTTCCGGAAATCAGCCCCTACGTCACCAAGACCGAAGTCCAGCTGAGGATGGCTGGCCTGAAATACGTCAAGCAGCAGGCGATGCCGGACACCTCGCCGAAGGGGCAACTGCCCTATATCGACGACGGTGACGAGCGGGTGGCCGACTCCACTTTCATTCGCCGTCATCTGGAACAGAAGCACGGATTCGATCTGGATGCCGCACTCGACGAACGCCAGCGCGCTGAAGCCTGGGCGATCGAGCGCATGGTCGAAAATCATTTCAACTGGGCGTTTGTCTATACGCGCTGGATGATGCCGGAAAATTTTGCGAAGGGGCCGGCGCACTTCTTCGACGGTGCGCCCGAGAACATCCGCGATGCGCTGCGCGAGGACGTGCGCGGCCGGGTTGCCGAAAGCATGCGCATCGGAGGACTCGCCCGACATGCGCCCGACGAAGTCACCGAGCTCGGCACCCGCTCGCTGTCCGCGCTGTCGATGCTGCTCGGCTGGAAGCCTTACCTGATGGGCGACAAGCCTTGCGGCACCGACGCGATGGCCTTCGCCTCATTGGCCGGCCTGATGACGCCGTTTTTCGATTCGCCGCTGCGGCAGCGCGCGCTGGAGTTCTCCAATCTTGTCGCCTACGTGGATCGCATGATGGTGCGCTACTATCCGGAGCATGCGTGGCGGCACGCGGAAGCGGTGGCGGCCTGACGGACCACTCGCCGTCATTGCGAGGAGCGGAGCGACGAAGCAATCCAATGCTATTGGCGTCGCTGCTTTAAAGACTGGATTGCTTCGCTTCGCTCGCAATGACGGGTTTCAGGTTTCAACTAGGCTCAGCTTCAGTTGCGCCACTTCCGCCTCAAGCTCGGCGATACGCTCGTCGCGGGCGGCGACGGCCGCCGCGACATCGGCGGCGTCGAATTTCATGGGAATGTGCTGCGGACAGTTGCTGTCCCATGCGGTGATCCTGAACAGGATCGCCTGCTCGGGCTTCGCCTTGTAATCCTTCGGCATCAGCGCCGCGATCAGCGCCGGATCGTCCTCGACAACGCGCGCCTCGCCCCACAGCTTGATCCGGCGGCGGTTCACGTAGTCGATCAGGAAAATGTACGCCTTGGGATTCTCGCTGAGATTTCCCTGCGTGATGTATTGCCGGTTGCCGCGGTAATCCGCGAAGGCAAGCGTGCGCTTGTCGAGAATCTTGATGAAGCCCGCCGGTCCGCCGCGATGCTGAATGTAGGGCTGGCCGTCAGCGGTGGCGGTCGCCAGAAAGAAGCTGGTCTGCTCGCCGATAAAGGCGGCAAGGGACCCGTCGATCTCGGTGCGAAAGCCACCGCCATCCTCCATGTGTGCGTAACCTCCGCGCGAACCTTTGCGGGCCTGAATGGCCTTCACGGCAGATGTAAAAGCGACGTCGCTGGAATAGGTGCGGGTGGTTGTCATGGCGGACCTCCGTGTCCGGTCGGCAGGATAGTCCCGATCTAAGAGGGCGCGCGGGCGATATAATCGTCAGGATTGACAGTTCATCATTGCAGGATATGAAATAATGCCATGGACCGTATCGACGCCATGCGCGCCTTTGTTTCCGTGGCGGATCTTCAGGGGTTCGCGCCCGCCGCCCGCAAACTCGGGCTGTCGGCCTCGGCCGTGACGCGGCTGATTGCCAGCCTTGAAAATCATCTCGGCGCGCGGCTGCTTCAGCGGACCACGCGCTCAGTAACGCTCACCGATGTCGGCGCGCGTTATCTCGAACGGGCGCGGCGGATACTCGGCGATCTCGAGGAGGCTGAGGGCTCGGTGCAGGCCGAACGCACCCAACCATCGGGCAGGCTCGTGGTGTCCGCGCCCGTGATGTTCGGGCGGCTGCATGTCGGCCCGATCATGTCGGCCTACTTGAAGAAATATCCAGAGGTGAGCGCCGAACTCAGGCTGTCGGATCGGATGGTCAATCTGATCGACGAGGGCGTCGATCTCGCCGTGCGCATCGGGCATCTGGCGGACTCCAGCGTGGTGGCGCGCGCCGTAGGTGACATGCGGCGGATCGTGGTTGCGTCTCCGCGCTATCTCAAGGCGCACGGCACGCCGCTGAAGCCCTCGGAACTCGCCGGGCATGAGATCATTCAGTTCGCGGGCGGCAGTTCCCTGTCCGAATGGCGCTTCTCGGAGAACGGCCGCGAGATTCGCGTGCCGCACACCTCACGCTTCGCCACCAACAGCACCGATGCGGCGGTGCTGCATGCCGAGCAGGGCGGCGGGCTGATCAACGTGCTGGCCTATCAGGTGGCGGATTCGCTGAAGGCTGGCCGGCTCAGGATCGTGCTGGCGAAGTACGAGCCGCCGCCGATGCCGATTCATCTGGTGTACCCGACCTCGCGGCTGCTGTCGGCGAAGGTCAGGGCCTTCGTCGATCTCGTGATCGCGCAGGCGAACTGGCGGTTCGGGACGGCGTAGCTGTTGAATTATTTGCACGCATAGGGCGCAACATCACGGGTCGTCATGGCCGGGCTTGTCCCGGCCATCCACGACTTGTTTACACCGGCAAGTAAGACGTGGATCACCGGGACAAGCCCGGTGATGACGATCGCATGTGTGGCGAGAATCCGTTCATCGCTCTAAGACTTCTTCCGCACGATCTTGAACGTCGCGTTGGCTCGCGCGCAGGGCTCGCCGTCGGCTGTAATGAAACTTTGCACGAAGCAGATCGATCCGCCGACTTTGACGAAGCCGGTTTCGACCTGCAGCCACTGACCGATTGTTGCCGAGCCGAGATAGTCGACATTCAAACTGACCGTCACCAGCCGTTGCACGCCTTCTATACCGTCTGGAAAATGGATGCGGCAGTTCCTGCCCATCGTGTTGTCGGCGAGCGTCGCAATCAGGCCTCCGTGAGCGAGGCCGCGTGAATTGGTATGCGGCTTGGCGAGGCGAAGTCCGACGATCAAGGCGTCCGGCGTCGTCTTCGAGTAGATCGGTTCCCATGGTTCGGTGAGCGGGCTGTGATGCGGATGACGCAGGAAGCCGTCGGGGACGTCGGCGGATATTTCAGACGGTGTCATCTGGTTCTTTCGAATGATGTATGCAGTGGCTGACTTGCTCCGCATCATAAGGCGCGCTTCGCGCGCGATCATTCGAAATCAAGTTTTAAACGTGACGCCGACGGATGTTTGAAACGGCAGCGACGTCATCGTTTCTTTACCTCTCCCCGTTTGCGTTGAGGGGTCGGATCGCTCTCGCGATCCGGGTGAGGGGCGACTGTCAGGCCACCGCCGTCATTGCGAGGAGCGAAGCGACGACGACAGGTTGGCAACCCGATGACACGCTAGAACGGCAAGCCGACATAGTTTTCCGACAGCGAGGTTTTCGCGGCCTCGGACTCGACCAGGTAGCTCAGCTCCGCGCGCTGAATCCGCGCGCTGAATTCGTCGGTGCCGGGAAAGCGATGCAGCATCGAGGTCATCCACCACGAGAACCGTTCGGCCTTCCAGACGCGGCTGAGCGCGCGCCGCGAATAATCGTCGATGCCGGCGGCGGATTTGTCCGCGTAGAACTCGCGCAATGCCGTGGAGAGATAGTGCACATCGCTGGCGGCGAGGTTGAGACCCTTGGCGCCGGTCGGCGGCACGATATGTGCGGCGTCGCCCGCCAGAAACAACCGGCCGAACCGCATCGGTTCGGCGACAAAACTTCTTAAAGGCGCGATGCTTTTTTCGATCGACGGTCCGGTGACGAGATGATCGACCGCTTCCGGGTCGAGCCTCCGCTTCAATTCGTCCCAGAATTTGTCGTCGGGCCAGTTGTCGACGTGATCGTCGAGCGCGCATTGCAGGTAGTAGCGGCTGCGGTGAGATGAGCGCATCGAGCACAGCGCGAAGCCGCGCTCGTGGTTGTTGTAGATCAACTCCGGCGACACCGGCGGCGTCTCCGACAGGAGGCCGAGCCAGCCGAACGGATAGACGCGCTCGAACAGTTTCAGCGCGTTCTGGCTGACGCTTTGCCGGCTGACGCCATGAAAGCCGTCGCAACCCGCGATGAAATCGCAGGCGACGTCGTGGCTGACGCCGTCCTTGACGTAACGCACGCGCGGCCGGTCGCCATCAAAGTCATGCAGGCTGACATTGTCGGCATCGTAGACTGTGGTGAGCCCCGCCGCGAGCCGCGCGTCCATCAGGTCGCGGGTGACTTCGGTCTGCCCGTAGACGGTTACCGTTTTGCCGGTCGCCTTCGTCATGTCGATCCGGTGGCGTGCGCCGCCGAACGCCAGTTCGATGCCGTGATGGATCAGGCCGTCATGGTGCAGCCGCGCCGAGACACCGACCTCATCCAGCAGGCCGACAGTGCCCTGTTCGAGCACGCCCGCCCGGATCCGCGCCAGGATGTAGTCGCGGTCCTTGCGCTCGAAAATGACGTTGTCGATGCCGTAGCGGTGCAGCAATTGTCCGAGCAGCAAACCTGCCGGGCCTCCGCCGATGATGGCAACCTGTGTCCGCAACCTGTGTCACTCCCGGCCTTGCGAATAGGGTTTTGCCCGCCGCTGAAAATTGATTATACCAGATAACAATATAGGAAAAATGGCTATCGACCATGGGCCGAAAGTCGATCGCGACAGCGGTTTGCTGAATGGCCGGCTCAACGTCAGTGCCTTAACTGTCATACCAATGGCAGAGGCCACAGGCATTGCAAATGGCCGATAACTTCTATCTGAATGGCGGCAATTCCGGCCGCGATGGTGCACCGCAAGGAATGTGCCGCCGCGTTTGCCGGTCACTGAATGAAACTTGAAAAGAGTATTTTGAGGGAGGACTTGATGACAAAGCTAACCTGGACCGCCGTGGTACTGGCGGCTTCCGTGACGCTGCCGGGCGCCGTGACCCTTGCCGCTGCGCAGGACATTACCATCGGCATCAGCATCAGCACCACCGGCCCCGCGGCTGCGCTCGGCATTCCTGAGAAGAACGCGCTTGAGTTCGTGCCGACCGAAATCGGCGGCGCCAAGATCAAGACCATCGTTCTGGATGACGCCGGCGATCCGACCGCCGCCACCACCAATGCGCGCCGGTTCGTGACCGAATCCAACGCCGACATCATCATCGGCTCATCGACCACGCCGCCGTCGATCGCGATCTCGACTGTCGCCAACGAAGTCGGCGTGCTGCAGTTCAGCCTCGCGCCGATTCCGATCACCCCGGCCCGCGAGAAGTGGACCGCCGTGCTGCCGCAGCCGGTGCCGATCATGGGCAAAGTGCTCTACGAGCACATGAAGAAGAACAACATCAAGACCGTCGGCTATATCGGATTCTCGGATTCCTACGGCGATCTGTGGCTGAACGACCTGAAGACCCAGACCGGCGCCATGGGCGGCATCACGGTCGTGGCTGAAGAACGCTATGCGCGTCCCGACACCTCGGTGGCGGGCCAGGTGCTGAAGCTGGTTGCGGCCAATCCCGACGCGATCCTGATCGGCGCATCGGGCACCGGCGCGGCACTGCCGCAGTCGGCGCTGCGCGAGCGCGGCTACAAGGGCCTGATCTATCAGACCCACGGCGCGGCCAGCATGGACTTCATCCGCATCGGCGGCCCGTCGGCGGAAGGCGTCATCATGGCTGCCGGTCCGGTGATGGCTCCGGAAGGCCAGGACGACAGCGCGCTGACCAAGAAGCCGGGCATGGCGCTGAACACTGCCTACGAGAAGAAGTACGGCGCCAACACCCGCAGCCAGTTCGCGGGCCATATGTACGATGCCTTCGAAGTGCTGAAGCGCGCCGTGCCGGTCGCCTTGAAGAAAGCCAAGCCCGGCACGCCGGAATTCCGCGATGCTCTGCGTGAGGCGTTGCTGTCCGAAAAGGAAATCGCGGCCAGCCAGGGCGTCTATAACTTCACCGACAAGAACCGTTTCGGCACCGATGATCGCTCGCGCATCATCCTGACCGTGAAGAACGGCAAGTATGAAGTCGTGAAGTAAGCGGCTGCGAATATTCGCTAACACTTGAATGGCCGGGCTTGTCCCGGCCATTTTCGTTTTGTCTCCCGCGCGGAAATTTATGTCGCGAGCCCGACGACGGCGATGCCGTCGGACTTGCCGCGGATGTCCCGCACTCCAAGATCCTGCAGCGGAACCGGAGGCGCGGACTTGAAGCGGTCGATGGCGGCGCGTGACGCGAGGAAACCGCCTTCAACATTGCGGCTTTGCTCTTCGAGGCGCGCAGCCGTGTTCATGACGTCGCCATTGAATACGATGGCGCGTTTGATGTCGCCGATCTCACCGACGATCACGGTCCCAAAGTGGAGGCTTCCGCGGATTCGCGGCGCGACACTGAACTCCTTCTCGAACCGTCCCTGAAGCTGCTGCAGGATGGCGCGCATTGCGAGGAAACACCGCAGCGGACGGCAATCCACCGCCCCGGAGGCCTCCGTCCAGGTGACGATGATTTCATCCCCGACGTAGTTCAGAACCTCACCCCGGTAATCGATAACGGGGCCGGTCAAGGTGCGGAAGGTTTTGTCGAGAAAGCGATGGATGCCGAGTCCGCCCAGACGTTCGGCCAGGGTCGTCGATCCCGCGATATCGACGAACAGTACGAACCGGTTTTCCTCGACGGGGGTGTGGTAACGCCCGGTTGCGAGATGAAGGAAGACGCGCGGACCAATGATGTTGGAAATTGCGAATATCAGATTCAGCGCAATCGCAAACACTGCCGAAAAGATGATGGGAGTCCAGACATCTTGTTTGGGATCTGGCGTCAGGCCTGCGATCAGGACGCCGAGATCGAAATACTGCACCGGAATGATAACGGCGGCATAGAAAGCGCTGCGGACCGCAAGGCTGGCGCTGAATGACAAGCCGCCCAGCCAGTCGCGCAGCCGTCCTGATGACGCAAAGAACTCGAAGGTGCCGATCGCACCGCTGATCAGAAGGCCATAGATCACGCCGATCAGAATCTGCCGTGGGAAAAATCCGACGTGAACGATGACGAAAATGATCCCGCCGAGCATCCCGGTTCCGAGAATAGCCGCGAAAAAGCGTAGCTTTCGCTCCGACCGCGCATCCATCACCGAAATGCCCCCGCACAAGAATGTTGCCAGAACGAGTATCGGCCAGAACGAGAAGCATTGTTAGATGAATTCGGCTGCCGCAAGCTGTGATATGATGAGCGATAAGCAGGAGGTTACCTTGGATCAAAACGAAATTTCTGGACCGGATATTGTCTCAGCCAAGCGAACGGTGGGTTTGAATGACAAGGGGGTGATCACAACCATTATGGTGGTGCTTACAGAGTTGCCGCTGTTTCCCGATGATTCAGAGTTCGACAAGGCGAAGCTGAATAAGCTTCTGGTCGCAGTAGGGGCGTGGCAGGAGAAGAATTACCCGATCCAGGCGCACATCTTTCGGATGGAGCCTGAGCAGGATGACTAGAGGCCCCGTCATCCTGAGGCGCGAGAGCTTGCGAGCCTCGAAGGATGACCTTCAACAAGCCGTCGCCCTTGGAGGCTTCCGCTTCGCTACGGCCCCTCAGTAACGACGTGCTGTACTCGCTACAGCTTGCTCTGGTCGTCGTGCTGGAAGCCGAGATAGCTCGCCACCACGCGCTGGTCGCCGCTGATTTCCTTGGCCGAGCCGCTCATGATAAACTCGCCAAGCTCCATCACATAGGCGCGATCCGCGATTTCGAGCGCGGCGCGGGCGTTCTGCTCGACCAGCAGCACCGAGACGCCGGCCTGACGCAACTCACCGATGGTGCGGAAAATATCGGCGACGATCAGCGGCGCGAGGCCGAGCGACGGCTCGTCCAGCATCAACAGCCGCGGCTGGCTCATCAGGGCGCGGCCCATCGCCAGCATCTGTTGTTCGCCGCCGGAGAGCGTGCCGGCGAGCTGGGTGCGACGCTCCTTCAGGCGCGGAAACAGCGTGTAGACGCGCTCCTGCTCGGTGGCGGCTTTGGCGCGCGAGACACGGAAGCCGCCGAGCTGCAGATTTTCCTCGACCGTCATGGTGCCGAATAGCTCGCGATGTTCGGGCACGATGCACAGCCCCGCCGCGACGCGATCTTCGATCTCGAAGCGGGAAATCTGCTGGCCCGAAAAGATCACGCTGCCCTTGAGCGGCAGAATCCCCATAATGGCGTTGAGCAGGGTTGTCTTGCCCGCGCCATTGGCGCCGACGATGGTGACGATCTCGTTGGCATTGACGTCGAGGGTCGCGCCGCGCACGGCTTCGACCTTGCCGTAGGCGATGTGTGCGTTCTCGACCGCCAGCAGTTTCGTCATGACGCGGTCCCCAGATAGGCCTTGATCACGTCGGGGTTGGCGCGGACAGCCGCCGGTGTGCCCTGGGCGATCTTGGTGCCGAACTCCAGCACGACGATGCGGTCCGCGATGTCCATCACGAAGCCCATGTCGTGTTCGACCAGCAGGACCGACATGCCCTCAGTGCGCAACTGGCGCAGCAGCGACGCCAGTTTTTGTTTTTCCATATGGCGCAGTCCGGCCGCCGGCTCATCGAGCAGCAGCAGGATCGGATCGACGCAGAGCGCGCGGGCGATTTCCACGATGCGTTGCTGGCCGAGCGACAAGCTTCCGGCGAGTTGATGCATCTGGTCGCCGAGACCGACGCGCTCGATCTGCCTGGCGGCCTCAGCGAGCAGCGCGGCTTCGTCCTTGCGGTCCAGCCGAAGCATGCTGGCAATGGCGCCGGCATGGCCGCGCAGATGGGTGCCGATGGCGACGTTCTCCAGCACGCTCATGTCTGGCACGAGCTTGACGTGCTGGAAGGTGCGGGCGACGCCGAGTTTGGCGATCTCCTGCGGCGGCGCGTTGTCGACGTTGTGGCCGAGAATCGAAATCGTTCCACCCGACGAGCGCAGCACGCCGGTGATGAGGTTGAACGTAGTGCTCTTGCCGGCGCCATTTGGACCGATGAGGGCGACGATCTCGCGCGCCTGAACGTCGAACGAGACATCGTTGACCGCGATGACGCCGCCGAACTGTTTGCGCGCGGCCTGAATGTCGAGCAGCGTTTCCGAGGTCGCAACGGCTTTGCTGCGCGGGGGCAGGGGCTCCGTTGCTTGCGGCCGGGGAAGCTTTGTGGCGTTGAACCTCAGCAGGGCAGCAAGGCGCGGCCACATGCCGCCGGGCGCGACCTGAAGCAGCACCACCAGCAGGATGCCGAAAATCACGGTCTCGAGCTGCGCCGATCCGTGAAACACCACGGGCAGGAAGCTCTGCAGGAATTCCTTGAGCACGACGACGACGCCGGCGCCGAGCACTGCGCCCCAGACGTAACCCGCGCCGCCGACCACCGCGATGAACAGATACTCGATGCCGGCATTCAGGCCGAACGGTGTGGGGTTCACCGCGCGCTGGAAATGCGCGTAGAGCCAGCCGGACAGGCCTGCCAGCACAGCGGCATAGATAAAGACCAGCAGCTTGGCGCGGGCGGTCTGCACCCCGAACGCCTCTGCTGCGATGTGGCCGCGGCGCAGCGCGCGGATCGCACGCCCGGTGCGGGAATCGAGCAGGTTCATGGTCAGCAGCGCGCAGAGGATGACCGCGAACCAGATCGCGAAATAGATCTTGCCGGGATCGGTGAATTGCAGCGCGCCGATCGAGAGCGGTGGAATTCCCGAAATGCCGTCATTGCGCCCGACAAGTTCCAGCTTGCTGAACAGATAGAACAGGCTGATGCCCCACGCGATGGTGCCGAGCGGCAGGTAGTGGCCGGAGAGACGCACCGTGATCAGGCCGAGGATGACGGCGGCGACGCCACTGACGATCAGCGACAGCGGCAATGTCAGCCACGGCGACAGTCCGTAGGAGGTGGTGAGGATTGCGGTGGTGTAGGCGCCGAAACCGCAGAACGCGGCCTGGCCGAACGACGTGAGGCCGCCGACGCCGGTCAGCAGCACGAGGCCCATCGCCACCAGTGCGGCGAGCCCGATATTGTCGAGCAGCACGATCCAGAACGGCGGCATGCCGGGAATGAACGGAAGACCCGCCATCACCAGCGCAAATACGATCATGCCCCATCGCTGCTTCATCATCGCTCTTAGTCCTCTTCCTCTTCGACCTCTGGCGACGCCAGCGAGCGCAGGATCAGGACCGGCAGCAGCAGCGTGAAGACGATGACCTCCTTGAAGTTGCTGGCATAGAACGACGAGAACGCCTCGACGATGCCGACCACCAGCGCGGCGGCGGCGGTGAGGGGATAGCTCACGAGGCCGCCGATAATGGCGGCGACGAAGCCTTTCAGGCCGATCAGGAATCCGGTGTCGTAATAGATCGTGGTGATCGGAACGATCAGGATTCCCGAAATCGTGCCGATCACGGCGGCGAGCAGGAACGCAACCTGTCCCGACAGCGTGGTGCGGATGCCGACGATGCGCGCGCCGAGGCGGTTGACCGCGGTGGCGCGCAGCGCCTTGCCGTAAAGCGTGTAGCCGAACAGCAGCCACAGCCCGACAATCAGCAGGATGGTAATCGCGTAGATGCCGATGCTCTGGCCGGTGAACCGCAACGGGCCAATCGTGAAAGCTGCCGCCGAAATCGCCGGCGCGCGTAATCCTTCCGGACCGAAGAACACCAGTCCCAGCCCCTGCAGGGCAAGGTGCATGCCGACCGACGCGATCAGCAGCACCAGCACCGAGGCGTGCGCGATCGGCTGATAGGCGATGCGATAGAGATAAAGGCCGATCGGCGCGACGATCACGATCGACAGCAGGAAGTTGATGGCCACGCCGTTCTGCCGTCCGGCCAGCGCGGTCGCGACGCCCCAGATCGCCAGCGGCAGCACGATGTTCAGCGCCAGCGACCGCAGCAACCGCTGTGCGCTCATGACGTTGCGGCCGGACACCATATCAAAGCAGAACGCGACGACGCCCATGCCGAGCGCCAGCAACGCGGTGCCCGGCACCTTGCCGGTGGCCAGCGTGGCGTAGGTCAGCGCGCCGAAGGTGATGAATTCGCCCTGCGGGATCAGGATGACCCGGGTCACTGCGAACACCAGCACAAGCGCAAGCCCGAGCAACGCGTAGATCGCGCCGCTGGTTATTCCGTCCTGCAGCAGGAACAGAAGGATCGTGCTATCCAAGGCGTCCCCTCACGCAACGCGCACATGCGGATGGAAGGGTCCGCCGGCACCAAAAGCGGCGGTTGAATTCCGCCATCGCTATTTGATATGTTTCATAACAATTATCGAGTATAATCACAAGCCCGACCGGCCCCAGGCCATTCGAGGCGCCCTTATAACAACCGACGACGGGAAGCGCACGATGGCTGTTTCCAGGACCGCGAGCGCCGGTGCGGCGAAGGCCAGGAAGCGCCCGGCGCGTCCGTCGCCCCGTCCAGTGCCGCGCCCCGCGCCGCCCGCGGAGGCGGTTCAGGTCGGCGACCTGTCCGAGTTCCTGGGCTATTCGCTCAAGCGCGCGCAACTGCGGATTTTCGAGGATTTCATCCGCTGCGTCGCGCCGCTGCAGCTGACCCCGGCGCAGTTTTCCGTCCTGATGCTGGTGGAGACCAATCCGGGGCGCAACCAGACCGAGATCGCCAGCACGCTCGGGATCCTGCGGCCGAACTTCGTGGCCCTGCTGGACGAGCTGGAAACTCGCGATCTGTGCCTGCGAAGCCGGTCCAGCAACGACCGCCGCTCGCACATCCTGCGGTTGACCGACAAGGGCCGCGCGGTTCTGTCGCGGGCGCGAAAGCTGATCGAGGCGCGGCACGAAGCCCGGCTCAAGGATTTGCTCGGCGACACCAACCGCGACCTGCTGCTGGCGATGCTGGGCAAGATCGCGCGAGAGTTCTAACGGTCAGGCAGGATCCACCAGAATGATGCGGATGTCGTTGACGTTGGTCAGCGTCGGGCCGGTGTTGAGCAAATCGCCCGTGGCTGTGAAGAACGCCGTGGCGTCGTTGTTGTCGAGATACGCCTTCGGATCGAGCTTGAGCTCGCGGATTTTCGCAAACGTGCGCTGATCGAGGATCGCGCCGGCCGGATCGGTCGGATGTCCCGCGCCGCCGTCCGCGCCGTCGGTGTCCCCCGCCAGCACGGAAATGCCTGATGTGCCGGCGAACAGGCTCGCGAGCGCGAGCACATATTCCTGATTGGGGCCGCCGCGCCCATTGCCGCGCACGGTGACGGTGAGTTCGCCGCCGGAGAGAACCGCCAGTCTTTTTCTCTCGGTATGGGCCTTCAACGCGATCTGCGCATGAGCAGCAGCGACATCGCGCGCTTCGCCCTCAAGATCGGCGCCGAGCGCGACGATCTCGTAACCGGCGTTTCGCGCAACGGCCACCGCGGCATCGAGCGATTCCTGCGGCCGCGCGATGATCTTGAAGTCCGAATGCGCGAAGGCTGCATCGCCGGGCTTGCAGCTCTCGTTGCGCGGATCGTTCAGCGCGGCGATCACGGCATCGTCCGCCTTGATGCCGTAGCGGGCAACAATTTCGCGGGCGTCCGCCAGCGTTGTAGTGTCAAGCACCGTCGGTCCGGACGCGATGGTCGCCGGATCGTCGAACGGCACGTCCGAGATCGCCAGCGTCAGAATCCGCGCTGGTGCTGCGGCGCGTGCGAGCCTGCCGCCCTTGATGCGTGACAGATGCTTGCGCACGGTGTTCATTTCGCCGATCGGTGCGCCCGAGCGCAGCAGGCTCTTGTTCATCGCCTGCTTCTGCGCGAACGAAATTCCATCCGCCGGCGCGACCCAGTTTGCCGAACCGCCACCGGACAGCAGCACCAGAACGAGGTCGTCGGGTCCAGCGCTCTGCGCCACTTCAAGTGTCCGGCTGGCAGCCTTCAATCCCGCTTCGTCGGGCACCGGATGACCGGCCTCGATGATTTCGATGCGCCGGGTCGGCTTGCCGTAGCCATGACGCGTGGTGGCAAGCCCCGACAACTTCGCCGGATCGATGCGGCCTTCGTCGAGGTAGTGCCGCTCCGCAGCATGGGCCAATGCGCCTGCGGCCTTGCCCGCGGCGAGACAGATAATGCGGCCGCGTGGTGGAGGCGGCAGGTGTTCGGCAAGAATGCGATCCGGATGGGCTGCGGCGACGGCGGCGTCGAAGATCGCGCGCAGCAGAGGGCGTCTGTCGGTCATTATGTCATCGCGTGGCGTTGGACGGGCCCAAGATCAATATGAGACATGGCATGATCGGCCATTCAGTAAAAGGCCCTCCGCAAGTTATTGCGGAGGGCGGAAATATTCTCAGATGTGCCCGTGCAGAGCGGGGAAACCGGATTTCAGATCTGGAAATCCGGCTCCCACCCGGCGTGAGCCGATCGTCAGCCGCCGATCTCGCCGCTGATGATGGGGCCGAACAGCTGCCAGCGCTCGCCCGTGAACTTCATCATCTGCAACTGCTCGATGGGAGCGAAGTCGGTCGCGCTGGTGTTCAGCGTGATGCCCGGCAGCCCCATCTCTTGCTGGACGCCCTTGATGCTGGCAGCCTGCTTCATGACGTTCTCGCGGGTGAGATTGTCACCGCATGCCTTCAGCACATGCACCATGGTCTGCGCGGAGCTGTAACCGTACGCGACCGAACTGTCGGCGCGGTTGGCTTCGGGGAAGTACTTGGCGAGGAACGCGTCGAAGTTCTTCACGCCGGCGTCGTCCTTCCACTGCGGGTCGGTCGGGTCCTTGCCGTAGGTCGCGGAAATCACGCCCTGCGCGTTCTCGAATCCGGCCGGCTTGATCACCGATCCGGTGGACGAGGCGACGTTGTTCAGGATGAACAGCGGCTTCCATCCGAGCTCGGCGACTTTCTTGATCGACTGCGCGCCGAACTTCGGCGTGGTGATGCTGACGAAGACATCAGCGCCCTTCGATTTCAATGCCACGACCTGCGAGTCGATCGTCGGGACGGACGTCTCGTAAGGTTCTTCAGCGATGATCATCGAAGCGCCCTTGGCTCCGAGACCGTCCTTCAGACCCTTGAGCACGTCCTTACCGAAGTCGTCGTTCTGATAAAGAATGCCGATCTTGCCGTTCGGCTTTTCCTTCATCAGATACTTCGCGTAGATGACGCCTTCGCTCTGGTAATTGGGCTGCCAGCCCATGGTCCAGGGAAAGTTCTTCGGGTCATTCCATTTGGTTGCGCCGGTGGCGACGAACAGCTGCGGCACCTTCTTGGCGTTCATGTATTTCTGGATCGCCGTGTTCGACGGCGTGCCCAGCGAGTTGAAGATCAGCAGAACCTCGTCGCTCTCGACCAGCTTGCGCGCCTGCTCGACGGCTTTCGGCGGGCTGTAGCCGTCATCGTAGGAAATGAAATTGATCTTGCGGCCGTTGATACCGCCCTCGGCGTTGATCTTGTTGAAATAGGCCGCCTGCGTCTTGCCGATGATGCCGTAGGCGGAAGCGGGTCCGCTGTAGGGCATGATGCTGCCGACCTTGATCTCGGTGTCGTTCGCGCCGGTGTCGTACTTTTTTTGCGCCAGCGCACTGCCGCTCGTCGCCGCGAAGGCCGCGACGGTGGCGAGCAGGACCATGGGGTTAAACTTTTTGACGGACATTTTTTATGTTTCCTGACCTAGTTTTTTTGATGCTTGAGGGTGGTTCCCCGAAAGGCCTTTTAGCCTCGCAGGTATTCAATACCGTTTGCCGTAGTGGTTCAAACAAAATGGCATTGAATTGATGAACCCCCTGCGGTTGTGCCGCAGGGGGGATTGTTGTCCGAGGGCGAACTAGCCGCCGACGTCGCCGCTCAGGATTTCTCCGAACCGGACCCAGGTCTCGCCCTTGAATTTCATCATCTGCATCTGGCTGATCGGGGCGAAATCGGTCGCGCTGGTGTTGATCTTGACACCCGGCAGCAGGCCGCCGAGTTCCAGATTCTTGATGCTGGCCGCCTGCTTCATGACGTTCTCGCGGGTGAGATTGTCACCGCAGGCCTTGAGGACATGAACCAGGGTCTGGGCTGAATTGTAGCCGTAGATCACCGAGCCGTCGGTCCGGTTCGCCTCGGGGAAGTACTTCAGGAGGAAGGCGTCGAAATCCTTCATTCCCTTGTCGTCCTTCCACTGCGGATCGGTCGGATCCTTGGCGTAGGCCGCCGAGATGATGTCCTGCGAATTCTCGAAACCGGCGGGCTTGATGACCGAGCCGACCGACGCCGAGACGTTGTTGAGAATGAACAGCGGCTTCCACTGAAGCTCCGCGACCTTCTTGATCGACTGGGCGGCGAACTTCGGCGTCGTGATGCTGATGAAAACGTCAACACCCTTCGACTTCAGGGCGACGACTTGCGAGTCGATCGTGGGCACGCTGGTTTCATAGGGTTCTTCCGCGACGATCATGGAAGCTCCCTTGGTGCCGAGACCGTCCTTGATGCCCTTGAGGTAGTCCTTGCCGTAGTCGTCGTTCTGAAAAAGGATGCCGATCTTGCCGTTCGGCTTTTCCTTCATGAGGTAGGCCGCATAAATCCGGCCTTCGCTCTGGTAGTTGGGCTGCCAGCCCATCGTCCAGGGGAATTCCTTGGGATCGTTCCACTTGGTCGCGCCGGTGGCGACGAACAGTTGCGGGACCTTCTTGGCGTTCAAATACTTCTGGATCGCCGAGTTCGATGGCGTGCCGAGCGGCCCGTAGACCAATAGCACCTCGTCGCTCTCGACCAGCTTGCGCGCCTGCTCCACCGCTTTCGGAGGGCTGTAGCCGTCATCATACGAGATGAAAGTGACCTTGCGGCCGTTGATGCCGCCTTCGGCATTGATCTTGTTGAAGTAGGCCTGTTCGGATTTTCCGATGACACCGTACGCGGAGGCCGGTCCGCTATAGGGCATGATGTTGCCGATCTTGATCTCGGTATCGGATGCGCCGGTGTCGTACTTTTTCTGGGCCAGTGCGTTGCTGCTTGTCGCAGCGACGATCGCGATCGCGGCCGAAAAAGTCGCAAGTCGAGATGTGGAAATAACCATACGTTCCTCCTTGGATCGTGTTTGTGTCCTCGTTCGTTTTTTTGATTTGGAGCTCTTTGCGGCTCGACGATATTCAATACCCTTTGCTGGGTTCGTTCAACGAAAAGCCCTCTGCGGCAGGCTTTAAACGCCTTCATGTTTCATTAGGCGAAATACAGGGCAGGGTGATTAACCAATAAGGCCTGCTTTCGCAGTGCGAAGAGATGACGCGCGAAGGTCATGATGCGCGTGGCGTCAACCTGCGCCGACTCGTCGAGCAGGAACTTCGGCGTCGTGCCGAAAATGTCAGCACCCCTGGAGCACCTTTGCGGGCCCGTTCAACGAAAGGCCCTCCGCGACGGTGTCGCGGAGGGCCTGCTGCCGATTTGTAATCTTCAGCGGCGCGGGAGGTTTAGCTGCCGCCCATTCCGCCGGTGATGACCGGGCCGATCTGCTCATACTTCTCGCCCTTGAAACGGGCGATCTGCAGTTGATCGATTGGATAGAAGTCGGTCGCGCTGGTGTTGATCTTCACGCCCGGCAGCAGGGTGTCGGGGGTGAAGTCCTTCAGGCTCGCGGCCTGTTTCATGATGTTCTCGCGGGTCAGGTTGTCGCCTGCCTGCTTCAGAACCTGAACCAGGGTCTGCGCCTGGCCGTAGCCATAGACGACCGAACCATCGGTCTTGTTTGCGTCAGGAGCATACTTGGCGAGGAAGGCGTAGAATTTCTTCATGCCCTCGTCGTTGTCCCACTGGGAATCCGCACCGTCCTTGGCGTAGAGCGCCGTCAGGATGCCTTGCGCGTTCTCGAAGCCGGCCGGCTTGAGCACGCTGCCGACCGATGCGCCGACGTTGCTCTGGATGTACATCGGCTTCCATTGAAGTTCCGCGACCTTCTTGATCGCCTGGGCGGCGAACTTCGGCGTGGTGAAGCTCACGAACACATCCGCGCCGGTGGCCTTCAGCTTGATGATGTGGGAGTCGATGGTCGGCTCGGACACTTCATAGCTGTCTTCGGCGATGATCTGGGACGCCTTGGCGCCGAGACCGTCCTTGAGGCCCTTCAGCATGTCCTTACCGAAGTCATCGTTCTGATACATCACCGCGATCTTGGCGTCCGGCTTGGTTGCGAGCAGATGCTTGGCGTAGACGCGGCTTTCGCTCTGGTAGGCCGGCTGCCAGCCCATGGTCCAGGGGAATTCCTTCGGCTCGCCGAATTTGGTGGCGCCGGTGGCCACGAACAGCTGCGGCACCTTCTTGGCGTTCAGGTACTTCTGGATCGCGGAATTCGACGGGGTGCCGAGCGGTCCGAACACGAGCAGGACTTCGTCGCTCTCGACCAGCTTGCGGGCCTGTTCCACCGCCTTCGGAGGCGAATAGCCGTCGTCATAGGTGATGAAGGTGATCTTGCGGCCGTTGATGCCGCCCTGCTCGTTGATCATCTTGAAGTAGGCTTCTTCCATCTTCCCGATGACGCCGTACGCGGACGCAGGACCGCTGTAGGGCATGATATTGCCGATCTTGATTTCGGTATCGGTTGCGCCGGTGTCGTACTTTTTTTGCGCGAGCGCGTGGCCGCTCGTCATCGCGAGGGCGGCGACGGCCGACACTGCTGCTACGTTGAGCTTGAGTTTGGATAACATTCTGGTCTCTCCCTAAGATGCGGGCATTCCGCTTGGCGGAAACCGGTCCGGAAGAGTGATCATGCCCAAGGGGCAAAAATGAGGGTCTGATCCAGCAAGGCTGAATCAGACCCTGTCATTTCAATCCGGAAACCGAATTTCCGGACACACCATTCTCAAACAACGCAGATTGAGACAAGCCTGATTTAGCGTCAGCAAATCAGACTTAGGACTTACTCTTTCTGCGGAACAAGGCCTCGATCATGTAAGCCACCTGCCTTGCGCCGTGCGGCACCAGGAAGATGACGACGAACAGCAGCACGCCGAACACCGCGCCCGACAGGCCCTTCGAGATGTGTTCCGCGACGTTTGGCACGAACACGATGAAGGCCGAGC
>JAUSAX010000139.1 GCA_030652315.1 Afipia sp.
TACGACTTGCTCTTGAAGCCGTCGCGGATCGCATCACGCTCCGCACCCTTTTCCTTCATGATCGCAACCAGCATTCCGACAGCGTCGTAATCCTGGGCGATGTACATGTCGGGCGCGAACCCAGCCTTCTTCTTGTAGTTCTCGACGAAGGTCTTGACCGCGGGGCGGTCATTGTGTGTCGGCAGAACGTCCGGTGCCTGACAATGCTTGCCAGCCATTTCGGCTGCAGAAACCAACTCACGCAGGAAGGCCTTGCAGAGGCTCGCCGACGCGACGTAATCGGCCTTGTTGCCGATCTGGTTGAACTTCTTGACGACCAGAGCTTCGTCGATCGGATAACCTTGGGTGTACACCACGTCCGCACCGGCAGTGTTCATCGCCGTAATCTGTGCGGTCATGTCCTTGTCGGTTGCCTGATAGGACGCGATCGCCACCGGCTCGAGGCCGAGCTTCTTCAGTTCTTGGCTGAGGTAATCGCGACCCGAATAACCCCACTCCGCCATCACGTGGAGAATGCCAACCTTCTTCTTCTTGAGGTCCTGCGCGATGAATTTCGCGAGAACGACCTTGTCCGCTTCATCGTGCGACGAGTTGCGGAAAAAGTACTTCGCGTCCTGCTGCGTGACCTTGCGCGTGCTCGGACCGGCAATCAACGGCACCTGCGCTTTCTCCGTCAGAGGGAGCATCGCAAGAATCTGGGTGCCGAGGCCCGGCCCGATGATCGCCACTGGCTGGGACTGCAGAACCTTGTTCAACGCATTGATGGCCGTGGTGTTGGAGGCCTGCGTATCTTCGGCAACAATTTCGATCTGGCGGCCATCGATACCGCCGCTCTTGTTCGCTTCATCGACCGCAAGCGTGATCGCGTCAAGATTGGGCTTGCCATAAGGCGCAAGCACGCCGGTCAGAGGGAGGACGACACCAAGTACGATTTTCGGCTTGGCCTGAGCATAGACAGGTGCCGCCGCTATCGACGCACCAAACATGACGGAGGCACTCAGCAAAGACAGTAGCGGCAGGCGACTCAACTGTTTCATTTTCAAATCCCTTCCTCACTTATGAGGCTTCTGGTTCTCTGGACAGCATCGAGAATTGGCCGATTTTTGTACGTTAACACCACATTTCTGTCATTTCAAAGTGAAATAACGCTGTTTCTTTATTTGAAACAGTGATATTTTACTGGTCATTCCTCCCTTGAGGTCAATTCACAAGCATGGGCAACTGGCTCAAAGAATGAGCAAGCAAATGCGGACCCTTTACTGGCGTTTCTCACACGCAAGCTCAAAGTCCGGGCAATCCCTGAGACTTTGCAGCGGACGCGAGTTCGCTCCATGTGCCATCGCAAGCGGGCAACGGACGGGTTCCCACACCGACATCCTTGAAGCCGGACGACGTCGCGATGCATACGATCGGGCGATGCTCGCCGGCATTGCGCGACAACCTGCGCAACGCGGCAACGCTGGAGGCCGCAGACAATTCCGTCCACAATCCCTCGCGAGCCAGCATGGCCTGCGCCTCGATCATCTCCGCATCACTCACCAGGATCGCCTGTCCGCCGCTTCGAAGTGTCGCAGCAACGGCACGGTGCCCGCCGATCTCCACAGCGATCGAAAGCGCGTCCGTGGCGCCACTGGGCTTGATCGAGGCGGCCGGAATACCCTCGTCGATCGCTTTCTTGTGTGCACCGTAAGCACTCGTCTCACACACTACGATTCGCGGCAGGTCCGTCGTCAGCCCGAGCAACTTCAGTTCGACAAATCCTTTCCAGACGCCATACGCAATTTCGCCGTAACCCGTCGGAATCAGCACGACCGACGGTACGACCCGATTGAGTTCGATGAAGAGCTCATAGGCGATTGTCTTGTAACCCTCGGTGCCGAAGGCGTGCCCGGTATGGCTCTCCTCGGTCATGTTGCTCACCGGATGAAAGCCAAGACGCGTCACGACCTCCCGCAGCAGCGGCCATCGCCTCGCTGCTGGCACGGCAACGACAGCCGCACCGTAAGCATTGACGAACGTCTGCATCGCCGGGGGCGCCGTCGAACTTGCCAGCACGATGCATGGCAACCCCAGCCTTGCGCTATACGCAGCCGCGGATGCACCGTGATTTCCGGAGGACGCGACGACAACGCCGGGCGCCCCGGACAGTCGGGCGGCACTGATGGTGCAGCGATTCAGACGATCCTTGTGACTCCAGGTCGGGTTGCGACTTTCGTCCTTGACGAAAACCTGGCCATTGAGACCCGCCCATTTGCCAAGATCCGGCATCTCGACCAAGGCCGTATTGCCCTCTCCCAGTCCCTTGCCGGTAACGAGCGGCGGCAGCAGCAACGACCACTGATCAATCCCGCGGCCGGAAACAACCTGGCTGAAAATCGAGAGATCCACGCCCGCATAGTCGTAGACAACCTCGACCGGCGCCCTGAACTGTTCACCGAGGCCCGAGATGCTTCCATTGACGATTGGAGGCAAAAGCGGAAACTTACTGGTGCCATCATAAACAGATTGCTGGCCGACCGCCGTGGTCGGACAGCAATCGATGTTTGCGATTTTTTGATGAACCGACATTCTGAATCACTATCCTGTTTGCAGTTGCGTTCTCTGGACCGTCGTCCGCGCGTCAGCTAATCCCCCACGCCAAATTCCGTAAGAAAGATTGAACTTCAAATGAAGGCACCCACTGAAGCTGGAAACCAGTCGCTCGTACGCGGCCTCAAAATCCTTGAAGCGTATTCCGCGACGAAGCAGAGTTGGGGTATTCGAGAACTCGGCAGAGAACTCGACATCAATGCTGCGACCACCTATCGCCTTGTCTCCACGCTGGCCGGCCGCGGCTATCTTGAGCAGAACCGCGAGACCCAGAAATATCATCTGGGGCCAAAGGTCGTGCAGCTTGCCGCGAACTATTCGACGCAAAACTCGCTGATCGAGATCAGCCTTCGTCTGTTTGCCAAATACGAGAAAGCGTTCCCTTACAATTTCTACATCGGGGTGATGAGTTCCAGCGAGGTGATCTACGTCGCGGTCTACGAATCGCGTGGACCGCTCAAGATCACCACCGAGCCAGGCCAAAGTGTTAGCCTTTACAGTTCTGCGCTTGGAAAACTGTTGCTTGCCAACGAAAGCGACACTTTCATCAAGGCGCTGCTTGCCGACAAACCGATAGAGCAGATCACCCCGCTGACCGTTACCAGCGAAAAGGAGTTGATGCGGCAGATCCGCGAGATCAGAAAGCTTGGCTACGCCGTCAACCGCGGTGAGATCTACGAAGAAATCGCGGCCGTCGCGACGCCCATTAGAGGCCCCGACGGTGCCGTTATTGCCGGTCTCTCCTTGAGCTTTCCGATACATTATCTGGACACAAAGAAACTTGATCTCGAGGAAATCATCAGTCTCGGACAGACCATCGCCGACGAAATATCGACGATGAATCGCCGGACCGTCATTCGCTGACGTATCGACCCCGAGTCGTCGCCCTCATGAGAGGACGACGAGTTCTCGCGGCGAGCCCGACGTCAACAACACGTTCGGGCCACTCTCCGAGACCACGAACGGGTTCTCGACGTGGATCGCGCCGATGCCGAATTCGTAGTACGGCGTCTCGATGTTGATCACCATTCCGGCCTCGATCGTCACCTCGTTGCCATCGGCCAGGATGGGCTGCTCATAAACTTCCGCGCCGATGCTGTGACCGACGTGATGCCGGCGATAACGGGGCTCGCCGTTTTCGCGGACGCCCTGCATCGTCAGATGGAAGACATCGCTGCCGGTCATCCCGGGCCGCGTCTTGTCAATGCCAACCTGCTCGCCGGCTACCATGGCGCGATACAGCGTCTGTACGCGCGCTGACGGTTCGCCGAAGCTGAAAGTCCGTGCGAGATCCGACCAGTAGCCCAGATAGGAACTGCCGACATCGAACCAGATCGTGTCACCCTTCTGCAGTCCGGTGCGATTCGAGAGTACCTGACCGCCGATACCGTTCCGGCCGAACTTGATCATCGTAAATTCAGCGCGACCACCCTGCGACGCCACGGACCGGTTGAACTCAAGATACAGCTCATGCTCGGTCACGCCCGTGTGGGCAATTGCAGCGGCTGCCTGGATGGCCTGCTCGGTGATGCGCGCCGAACGGCCGATCCGGATAATTTCTTCCTGCGTCTTGACCCGGCGAACCCAGGCAAGCGCTGCATGCGCCGAAATGAACTTGGTCTCCGGCAGCGCGCGCTTCACCGCGTCTTCGACACCAATCCGCAATCCGGCCTCATCGAGCCCCACTCGCTTGCCCGCCAACCCGATCCGCCTGATCGCAGATGCCAGCGCAGCAGCACCATTCGGCTCTGCAGGATTGTAGGTCATTTGATAGAGACGCTGCTCATGTGCCGGCAACGCGTCATCACCATAGCGTTCGCGATAGAACGTGCCGAAATTCACCGCGTCGGAAATCTGCGCGGCGCTGTCGAGCACCTGGTCGATTTCACCCGTCGACGACACAAGCGTTACCCGCTCCGGATCGTCGCGCGTGATGACCGCATAGCACTGACCGAAGTAGGGATGCAGATGCAACGATACGCTGCTGATGCCCGTCAGATAGTGGATGTTCTCCGCGGTCGCGGCAACGATGCCGTCAAGATCGTCCTCGGCCATCTTCTGCTTCAATCGCCCGATGTGAGCCAACATCATCGTCTCCAGACATCTGTTTTGAATATTGAAACACTAGTTCAATATGTGATGCCACGCTCATTTCCGCTCGTCAATCCAATTTGCATAACTAAAATGGGCTTAACGCGAGCATACTGGAACTGCGACGGATTTCGACTTGACGAAAAATGCAGCTGATGATTGACTGCTTTTAGCTGATGTTTCATATATTGAAACAATCAAATCGCGACATGACAACATTCCAAGGAGATCGATCATGAAGATTAGCGTCGGACTTCCCACCGGGATGGAAGGCTTGATGTATCCGGTCCCCTTCTCGACTCCGAAGGACATCGTCGATATCGCCGTCCATGCAGAGCGCCTCGGATATCATTCGGTCTGGGGTAACGACCACATGACCACGCAGCACTATGTGCGCGAGGAATTCTCCACCCCGCCGAACTACTGGGAGCCGCTGATCACCTATGGCTTCATCGCCGCTGCCACCAAAACCTTGCGGATGGGCACCGGCATGCTCGTGCTCCCTATGCGCCGCGACATCGTCGTCACGGCCAAGCAGATCGCAACGCTAGATCAGTTCAGCGGCGGCCGAATCGAAATCGGTATCGGCGTCGGCGCCTATCGTGAGGAATTCGAAGCTCTGCAGCCGCACTTCAAGGCGCATCGAGGCAACATGGTGGACGAAGGTCTTCACGCACTGCGGCAGCTATTCACCGAACGGACAGCGACTCACGAAGGCGAGTATTACCAGTACCGCGACGTCGAGATGTTTCCGAAGCCGCTGCAGAAGCAGCTCCCGCTTTATCTCGGCGGTAACAACAAAAATGCGATTTTGCGTGCCGCGAATGCGGGCGACGGATGGATGCCTGCATGCGTCGAGGTTGAGAAGCTGCGCGAATCCACAAAAGTACTTCATGATCTCGCGGCGAAGAACGGCCGCGATGCTTCGTCACTCGAGGTTGCACCGCAGTACATCGTCTATCTCGGCAAGAACCGGGAAGAAGCGATCGCAAAATTCAAGCAGTCGCAGATGTACAACCATCTTGTTTCGCTGAGCAAATCGACGCTCAAGGATCAAGGCGAAGTCGCGCACGAAGACATCAATTTGGTCGGCGATGCCCAGCATATCATCGACCTCGGTTTGAAGCTGAAGGAAGCTGGCGCAACCCATCTCCTCGGCCTCTACTTTGCCGTCAACACCATGCCGGAACTGCTCGACCAGATGCAGGCTTTCGCCGAAGAAGTAATGCCTCATCTCGTGAAGGCATAACTTCTCATTCCCGTCCAAGATTGCTGCGTTTCACCGAAGGTACAGAATGTCAGAGAACTCGCTTCCCACGCTTTCCATCATTGGCGGCACTGGTGATCTTGGGTCGGGACTTGCCCGCGGCTGGAGCAAGGCCGGCTATCCGGTCATTCTCGGCTCACGCGCCAGCGAAAAGGCAGAGCAATCCGCCGCAGTGCTGCAGGCAGAAGGATTTACCAATGTCAGCGGCGCGACAAACGCTGTCGCCGCCGAGAGGGGCGCAATCGTTATCGTCGCTGTGCCGTTCTCAAATTACGAAGCGTCGCTTGCCGAAATCAAGGACGTTGTCAAAAACAAGATCGTCGTCACAGCGGTCGTGCCGCTAGTGCCGCCAAAGGTCTTCGTCGTGCAGCTTCCGCAGGCCGGCTCCGCCGCGCTCATGGCGCAAAGCGCGCTGGACCCCAGCACCAAGGTCGTTGGCGCCTTCCACAATGTTGGAGCCCAGAAACTGCATGCGGGTAGCAAGGCAGACTGTGACGTCCTTGTGTTCGGCGACGATGCTGACGCACGCGCCGAAGTTATCAAGCTTGCCGATGCGGTCAGCAACCGCGGTATTGATGGCGGCGCACTTGCCAATTCGGCAGCAGCTGAAGCCTTGACGTCAGTCCTGATCGCTATCAATCGGAAGTACAAGGTCAAAGGCGCTGGCATTTCGATTTCCGGCCTGGCCTGATCCCAACTCCCCTCGTCAGATTCCACGAAAGACAAGTTCATGTCTCAGATCCAAAATAAGCTGAAGCAGGCAGGCATTGTCCTACCGACTCCCGCAGCACCGGTCGCCAATTATGTGGGCACCGTCATCACCGGCAACCTTCTGGTGATTTCGGGACAACTTTGCCTCGCCGCGGACGGCAAGCTCGACGAAACTCATCGCGGCAAGCTCGGCGACAGTGTCTCGCTCGAAACCGGACAAGCGGCAGCCCGGCTGTGTGCTATCAACCTGCTCGCACAAGCGAATGTCGCGCTCGACGGCAAGCTCGACCGCATTCGCCGCTGCGTGCGGCTGGGCGGCTTCATCAATGCCAATCCGACTTACACCCAGATTCCGCAGGTCATGAACGGCGCCTCCGACCTGATGGTGCAAGTACTAGGCGATGCCGGACGTCACGCGCGCTCGACCGTCGGCGTGGCCCAACTGCCGCTGGATTGCGCTGTGGAAGTCGAGGCAATGTTCGAGATCGCGCAAGAATGACCACCAAAGGATTGCTTACGCATATCCAATAGGTCCCGAAGAATCCGGGGCGATCACATCGCCTAGGTTTTTTTTCAAAAGGGTGCGGACATGTTTTTGAGTGTGTTCGACATCTTTAAGGTCGGTATCGGGCCATCGAGTTCTCATACGATGGGGCCGATGGCCGCGGCATTGCGTTTCGTAACTGACGATATTCGGCAATTGTCCCTGATGCCGGCACGTTTCTCGGTCACGCTTCACGGCTCACTCGCCTTCACAGGCAAGGGACATGGCACAGACCGGGCTATCGCGCTTGGTCTCCTTGGCTACACGCCCCAGCATGTCGACGTTGAGCGCGTGGACGATCTCCTCGATTCGCTCACCGGCAGAAAATCGCTGGAAGGGCCAGCCGCGGGAGTGCGTTTCGATCCCGCAAGTGACATTCATTTCGACTACGGCGTGCCCCTCCCTGGCCATGTCAACGGCATGGTGTTTCACGCGTATGCGGACGACGACGCCCGGTTACTCAGCCGCATTTATTATTCGATCGGCGGAGGATTCATCGTTTCCGAGGACGAGCTTGCCAACGATCGCGCCGCGCTACAAACCCAACATGCTGTGGCAGTGCGATTTCCCTTCGACAGCGCGGACGCAATGCTGCGCATGGGCAAGGTCTCAGGTCTGTCTATCGTCGCCATGAAACGTGCCAATGAGACGCTTGTGATGCCGGACGCAGCACTCGACACGCGCCTGGATGTGATATGGCAGGTCATGGATGCCTGCATCGATCGCGGCCTGACCAGGCAAGGGGTTCTTCCAGGCGGTCTCAACGTGAAGCGCCGCGCGTCCGGTATCTATCGGCAGCTATTGCAACCCGACTCCCGAACCAATTCCGGCTTGTCGCCGGGTGCAATGGATTGGCTCAACGTCTTCGCCATGGCCGTGAATGAAGAGAACGCTGCTGGCGGCCGGGTCGTAACTGCACCCACCAATGGCGCCGCGGGCGTCATCCCTGCGGTGATCCGCTACTATCGGGACCACATCAACGGCGCCACCCAGCAAGGCATCCGGGACTTCCTGCTTACCGCAGCGGCGATTGGCGGCATCATCAAGCACAAGGCCTCGATCTCCGGTGCCGAGGTCGGCTGCCAGGGCGAAATCGGGTCCGCCTCCGCCATGGCCGCGGCCGGGCTTGCTGCGGCACTTGGCGCGACGAACGCGCAGATCGAGAATGCGGCCGAAATCGCGCTCGAGCATCACCTCGGCATGACTTGCGATCCCGTCGGCGGCCTGGTGCAGATCCCGTGTATCGAGCGAAACGGCTTTGGTGCGTTAAAGGCGGTCAATTCAACGGTCCTTGCCATGCGTGGCGATGGATCACACATCGTGTCGCTGGACAATTGTATCAGAACGATGCGTGACACCGGGCGGGATATGAATTCGAAGTACAAAGAAACGTCGACCGGTGGCCTCGCGGTCAATATTGTCGAGTGTTGATCTGTGGCTGGCCGATCCGCACCTCTTGGCCACGTCAGAGCTTTTCTTTTTGAATCTGGGCGCTTTTCCTCACGGATAATGTCGACCGCGGAAGGATATGCTGACGGATTTGGCGTGATAACTGCGAGAAACGACGACGCATTCACGCCAACTTTGGGCAATGGGCGAAAAAAGCAGTTCGAAACGATCTGGTAATGCAAACGGATCACCCACTTTCAACTCGGCTCCGTGATCAGAGACAGATGTTATTTCACATTGGATCAGAGACGATCCTGTCACGCGGACCCAGACCGGAATCAATGATCTTGTGCAATGAAAATATTCTCGCATTTGACGCCATACTCGCTCGAATTCACGGTTGGTCATTCAACTGCGGCAGCAACTCCAGTTCGTCTAGGTGGGCCGAATTCGTGCGAAGATTCTAAGCGCTGGGTAGCCAGGGCAGCCGGTGCAGGCCGTCCGAAGAGGTAGCCTTGCGCCGCATCGCATCTGATGGATCTGAGGAACTCTGCTTGAGTTTGCGTTTCCACGCCCTCCGCAACGATGCTCATCGAGAGATTGTGCGCCAAACCGATCATGGCATTGACAATCACTGTAGTGTTGTGCCCTTGACCGATCTGATCGATAAAGGATCGATCGATCTTAATCGTATCCACCGGAAAGTCGCGCAAGTGCGTGAGCGAAGCAAATCCAGTTCCGAAATCGTCGAAGGCGATGCGAACGCCACCTTGCTTCAGGACTTTGCACGCATGCAAAACGGCGTCCGTCGCTGTCGACAAGAACACTCCTTCCGTGACCTCTACTTCGATCATGGCCGGGCTTAGGTCGCTCGCAGCAATTGCATTCAAAAGGCGATGTCCCAACTGAGGATCGCGAAACTGGCCCGCTGACAAATTTACGGCGACGCTGGCGAACGGGACGCGCGCTTTCATCCACCGCCGGGCTTGGGCAATAGCCGATGCAATCACATAATTCCCGATATCCAATGACAATGATGGATCTTGGAATACCGTCATGAACGACCCCGGGGTTAAGACCCGACCGTCCGGCTTTCTCCATCGGAGCAAAGCCTCAAAGCCTTTATGCGCTCGATCCTCAAGAGCTATCTTGGGTTGGTAGTACAACTCGAGTTCACCGGCGGCCAATGCGTTCCGCATGCCTCTTAGTACCTCGAGTTTTTCATGACAATTCGCGAGAAGAGCGCGGCGAAATGTCCGGTGACAATTCTTGCCCGCTAGCTTGGCTTCATCGAGAGCCAGCGCAGCGTCCCGAATGAGTTCATCCGGATTGAAGCTTTGTCCATCGCAGCGGACGGCGACGCCTATCGAACCGGTCAGGCGAAGCGTAAGTCGCTCGTAACGCAGCGGCTGGCAAAAAGCTTCCTTTATGCGCTTGAGAACGAAGCAGACCGACCGATGAGTGTGTCCCTGAAGAAGGATAGCGAATTCGTCTTCGCCCATCCTTGCGACAAACCCGATTTCGCCCGCTGCCGACACGAGATGTCGAGCGACCTGCTGTAAGCACACGTCCCCCACATCCTGACCATGCGTATCGTTCACGTCTCGAAAGTCGTCGATATCCACCAGGATGAGCGCGGACGATTGGCCGATGGTTTCCGCAAAGCGCGCGCTATCCTGCAGCTTCTCCCGGAGTTCCACCCTGCTCCGAAGTCCAGTTAATCTGTCGAGGTTTACACGGAAAGCTTGAGAAGCGCGCTTCATCAACATTCCCGGGACGCCGGAGAACTCCGCTGTAATATACGAAACCGCGTGATCATCGTTCGACATTGCTTCGTCTGCATCGTTCATTTGCGGGGCGTCAGGCAGCAAAGGATCTTTCCGTTGCCGCATCTGACTCAACTCGTCTTGACTTGGTCGCTCGATCATCGCAATCCAATCTCCATAGTGTTCAAGCTGCAGCCGGGTTCCGGGCAGGTCAGAACGGCGCTAACCTCAGATGTGGACATGGATTATAGCGAACGGCCGCGATGTCGATCGGCTGCTTTGGCACTCGTAATCGGCCCGTTGATGGTTAAGGAAAACCTGCGTGAAAACTGTGTTTTCGACGAAGCTGGTGCACCAGCGCGATAAATTCGACTTCTGGCACAGCATCGCTTGCAAAAATATCGTGGATCACGATTCTCGGCCGGCGAACCGGCTGAGCTTCGAGGCAGAAATCGACACCGGATCTTTTGGGCTTTTCGAACTCGTACTCTTCCGCAATTCCTCGATGCGGGTGTCGCACACCATGCGTCATATCACCCATACGAGGTCCGACCATCTGCTTGTTTGCCGACAGATATCGGGTTCGATTTTTCTTGAACAGGATACCCGCGAAATCGCACTCGAAGCTGGCGATGTTACACTCCTAGATCCCCTGCGGCCTTACGATGGAAGATTCTCGGAGTGTTCGGCGACGCTAGTGCTCAAGGTCCCGCGCCGCGAGTTGGAAGTACGAATCGGAAAGATCCGAGACATGACGACGCGATTAGTAAAACCCGTCAGAGTTGAGGATGATCTTACGTTGTCTCTCTTGGCCAAGTTGCCTTCGCTTGCCGGAAAAATGAATCCAATAAGCGAAGAGATGGTGGGCAGCCATGCGCTCGACTTGGTGGCCGTATCGCTCGCGATGACATTGGATGGTCGCCAACCGCGCGTTTCCTCTGGCAAGGCGCTTGTTGTACTTAATATTCGGTCGGTTATCGAAGCAAGGCTAAGTGATCCGACACTTGACGCCCAGACGGTGGCCGATGCCGTAGGAGTCAGCGTTCGATACGCTAACGACATTCTCGCTGATCACGATACATCCATCGTGCGTCTGATCCAGGCTCGACGGCTTGCCCGCTGCCGGTCCGCGCTCCAAGATCCAAATCAATCACATCGAATGGTCAGCGAGATTGCTCACGACTGGGATTTTTCGACATGACCCATTTCGCACGACGGTTTAAGAAAGCTTATGGAGTTTTGCCGAGCGAGTGTCAGGCGCTCGCGAAGCAGGCAGGAGAGGGCGAATTTTAGAACGGTGATTTCTCGCCAACGACTGTTCGCCAACAAATGAGGCTTCCGGTGAGGGGCATCCGCGTCGATTTTGGCATGTCCGTTAAATATTAATTTCGGAAGTGCCGGTGGTCGGTTTTGCCAGTTGAAGACGTCGGTTCGGACATGATTCAAGCGTTCGAGCGAATTCAGGAATTCTACAACAAACTCAGGTATTCAGACCTCATACAAAGTGCTTGAGCCGGTTACTTGGCAGCAGATCGTACGGCGAGCGCCAGCCGAGCAGGTTCGCGACTCGGTCAAGCCAAGCGTGAACGAGCGGATGGAGGAATTCCGCGAGATTGTTCGCGGATCCAAAGACATCCTAGACGTCGAAGAAAAGGGATTCCGGGGGCTTTTCGAATACGTCGCGAAGCATCCCGGCTTCTATCGGGTCCTTAACGAGGCCGCAGCACCCGCCGCTTTCGACGAACACATCAGCAATCTCGCACAACACTATACCAGAGCGCTGAAGCGAAGCCGAACCCGCGGGGAGATTCAGGGCTATGACGAACGCGAACTCGAAGTTGTAGCTTTCGTACTTATGGCAGCACGCTCTACGTGTATTTGCGATTCTCAAAAAGCGGCTCAAAAGCAAAGCGAATTCCCGACTGGGTCGTGGATGCTTATATGAAGCTTGAACACGCGGCTTAAAGGGATGATCTGGGCACGCTGCCTGCACAACCGGCAAAGGTGACATAGTCATATTTGTTGGCTCAAACTCGCTATCACTCGGCCGATCCGGTGACGTCTCCCGTCAAAAACTAGCGTCACACACTGCGTGGCCCATGGCCCAGTTGTTTTATTCTCCGGTCTCTGAAGCGAGACTCCCGAAAACGGGAATTCTTCGATAAATAGGCAGAGACTTTCGGGATTTTCCGGAGAGTTGGTGCGAGTACGGGTCTCTACGGAGACTCGCCGCTAACAAAAAGCCCGCTATTGGCGGGCCTTTCTACCACTAAAGAAGAAAATTCTCCAATACGCACACTGGCTGGCTGGTGACGCAGTGCTGATCGCAACGGTCTCCGGCGGAATTCCCTGCTAATAGGGAACTTTACAGGGAAATCCGCGATTTCGAGGCGTCCGGAGACGTTTTGAAGCAAGAAACCACCATGCCGCAGAGGTTTCTCGGACAATTCCCTACTCAAATTAACAGGGAAAATATTTCAACGAACAGAGAACTTTTGTTGAACAACAGGGAATTTCGTACGCGAGGAAAGAGGTGCGCTGATAGCAAAATGGTAGCAGCCGACATTGGACTTGGCGTGTCATGACGAACGCAAATGGCAGCGGCTAACCGGGATTGCTAAAGTAGAATCATTCAGATCATTGACAAAACACCAAGGCCTTATTGCTCGCCAAGCACGTCGGCGGCCCAAGCCCGGTCGAACTTGGCGTTAGCCTCCCGCTGGACATTGCGCACGCTTGCCACGTCCGCCGCATCGTATTCGCAGACCATACGCAACCTGTCGGCGGACCAGTAGCTGCGGATCCAACGGACGTTGTAGAGGTCGAGGCAGGGCCCCATTCTAGCCTCGACCGCACTTAGTTCCTCCTGGGTGAACGGCGTTTCGAAATTTCGCTCAACAATGACGCAGGGCATGGGTTTTCTCCTGTTGTTCGAATTCAGCCTGCCGGCTTGGCGTGGGAACCGCCGTTGGAATCGTGCGGACGAGCTTGCGATGCGAGTAACGCCGCCCGCGCCCTGGCGCTGAGATCATCCCGGCCTGACGTCGCCTCGATGTCCTGTGCGGAAGCCGCTTCACCGGCCGGAGCGAGCAACGCCCGGGCGATGGCGATCTCGCTATGCCTCCGCATGACCGAGGCGACCGTCAAGGCTTCGCTGGCGCAGAGGCGCGCCTGCCTGGTGCGCCCCGCGTGGCGGTAGAGGTGCGCCGCGCCATTGAGCGCGTAAGCCAAGTAAGACTTGTCATCCACCGCACGGAGGCGCGTTAGCGCGCTGGCCAGCGCATCGTCGGCAGAAGCCTCCTCTGTGGCCAATCCGGCCAGCGCCCGCAGCGTTTTGACGAATGGCGTTTCATCGTCGCCCAGCCGCGCCGCGACCGTTTCCAGCTCCGTGCACCGGGCGTGCATGTCGGCATATCGGCCCCGCTCGCGCTCGAGCATCGCGAGCCAGGTCAGGCATTTGTATTCGCGCCAGCGATCCTTGTCCCGGCGCGCCAGATCAAGTGCACGCGCCAGCGAAGAGACGGCCTGATCCTCATTGCCGTCCCATCGCTCCAGGAGACCGCGGGCCCAGTACAGTTCGCACAACTCAAGACCGATGGGCACGGCGATCGCGCTGGCCTCGGCGATCAGCGCGCGCGAACGCCCGATCTCAGTCTCCAGTTCGAGCAGGCAACGGGCAGTGTTGGCGAGCTGACGCGCTCGCGTCGTATCGTCCGCGGCGCGCCCGGCTTCGGCAGCGCGCAGTGTACTTGTCTCGGCCTGCTGCACATCGCCGGCCTCCTGATGCAGCACGGAAAGCAGGTAGTGGCCGGTCGCGGCCGCGGTTTGAAGGCCGAGCGCTTCGGCGGCGCTTGTCGCCTCGGCAATCGTGTCCGCCAGCGGCGGAAGCGGCCGAAGGCCAGGACCGGTCGCGCCAAGCACACGTATCTTAAGCATGGCGATGCGAAGCTCCAGCCTGGCTGAACCCTCCGCAAGCCGCTCGGCATGACGGAGACCCCGTTCGGCGAAGCTGGCCGCTTCCGCATTGGCGAACAGCCGCAGCGCGTGTTCACCTGCAAGTCTGCACGCCTGCGCTGCCATCTCGTCATCCTCAGCAAGCGCGGCATGGTGAGCCATGTCCGCTGCGAAGGCGCCGTCGCGCCCGATGACGGCATCCAGGGCCCGCGCAATTCGCCGATGCAGCAGCTTTCGCCGCGGCTGCGAAAGCGCACGATAGGCCGTCTGGCGGACGAGATCGTGCGTGAAGTCGTAAGCATCGCCACCGACCGGCCGGATCAGCCCGCGCCGCTCCAATTCGCCAAGGGCCGTGAGAAGATCGGCATCATCGAGACGCGCAGATCGCGCAAGGTCGTCCGGCGTGAAGGCGCGGCCATGGGCTGCCGCCCAGACCAGCGTCTCGCGCATTCCTTCCGCAAGCGGCGCGAGTTGGCCGGCGATCACGGCTTCGACGGTCCGACCGGGGCCCGCGTCCCCACGGCGGTGCGCATGGGCGAGCTCCAGACTGAACAGCGGGTTGCCGCCGCTTTCGGCAAAGATCTTGGCCGCGTCGAGTGACCGGTCGACCTGCCGGATGAGCTGCGCCGTTTCCGCTTCGCTCATGGCCGCAAGCTCGATCTCTCTCAGCCGCCCGTCGCGGGCCAGCGAGCGCAATACGCGCGACGCGGCGCTATTGTCTTCGATCTCTCCCGCTCGCGCCGCACACACGATCAGTAGGCCGGAGGCGGAATTGATATGACGCGCGACGTAGTGAAGGAGCGAGGACGAGCCCTCGTCGGCCCATTGCAGATCGTCGAGGATGACGGCCGCAGGTCGCATTGACACAACCTGCCGCAGCAGGCCGAGGACGGCGTCGAGCAGCCGGGTTCGATCTCCGGCTTCCGCCACCGTGCCCATTTCGGGAAGCAGCAAGCCCAGATCAGCCGGCAGCCCGTCGCGCGGGCTTTCGCGCAGGATCTCACGGATAACATCGATCCATACGCCATAGGGTCGCGCCGCTTCGGCTTCATAGGCGCGCGCTGCAAAGGCGCGCCCCCCGGCAGAGGTGAGGCGCTCGCCAATATGGGCAAGGACGCGGCTCTTGCCGATACCCGGCTCGCCGGTCACCAGCACCACATCCGGCCTGTCAGCCCGCATCGCCACGATCTGATCGATCAGCGCCCGCTCGGCTTCGCGGCCGACAAAGGCGGAGGAGGGACGCCTTGGCACTGGAGGGATACCCGAGGCGCGCACGGGCCGTTTCGCGGCGACGCTGGCGGACGCAGTGGGGCGCAGAGTTTGCCGGACCTCTTCCAGTTCGGCCGAAGGACGCACACCGAGCTCCGCTTCGAGAACCCGGCTTGCATGTTCGTAATGACCAAGCGCCTCCTTGTTCCTGCCCTCGCGGACCAGCAGCCGGACAACCGCCGCGTGACCTGACTCGGACAGCGGGTCGGCCGCCGTAAGGGCGCGCGCATAGGCCAGCGCGTCCGCAGGATGGCCTTGAAGCCGTTCGACGAGACTGGTGAGCACCGCGAGGTGCAGGCGGCTCACGGCTTCGCGCTCTGCCATGCACCATTCCTGGTAGCGATAGCAGAGCGGCAAATCGAGGCCGTCGAGGAATTCGCCACCACCGAAAAGCGAGGCTGCCTCTTTCAATGCGGCGATGGGCGCGGCGGAGACATCATCACCAAGCAGCGACCGTACCCGCTGGATATCAATGACAGTATTGCCGAGTTCGACGCCGACCCGCTCGCGGTCCGCCGTCAGTCGCATTCCTTCCTTGTCGTCGAGTACTGCCCGAATCTTGCTCAGGCTCCAGCGCAACTCGGCGCGCGGATCGTCGGGTCCATCCCAGAGCAGATCGCATAGACGTTCGCGGCGATGCGGCTGTCCGGTGGCGATCAGATAGCCGAGTAGCGCGCGCGTCTTGCGGGAGGCCGGCAACGCCACGGCACGCCCATCGCAGCCAACGAGCTGCAGCTCGCCGAGCAGGCGTATTCCGGGCGGGCTTGGGTCTTTCATGCTCCTCGGACCTCGATCGCTGTCTCGCGCAGCTCCCATTCCGGTTCCCACGCGCGCTCCCACGGACAAGGGCCATCCTAGCGTTCACCACGAAACTGCGAAATCGGCCAGATCGACGCTCGAAGACATTGGTGGAACCACGATGAAGCCCCGGTGAGCATGTCACGCCCCCTCAACACCCGAAAACTTAAGGAGACATCGCCATGACAACCACAGCCGCTGCCAAACCGTTCGATCCCGTCAAGTATAAGGAGACCACCCGCGAGCAATGGCAGTCCGCCGCCCGGGCCTGGAACGACTGGGGTCCGCTGCTGCGTGCCTGGCTCGGGCCGGCAACCGAGATCATGCTCGACATGGCCGCGATCGAACCTGGCCACCGGGTACTCGACGTGGCGGCTGGCGCGGGCGACCAGACACTGCAGACCGCGACGCGCGTCGGACCCGCCGGCCGTGTGCTTGCCACCGACATTTCTCCGAACATCCTGGCCTTCGCCGAAGCAAACGCACGCAATGCCGGGCTTGGCAATGTCGAAACCAAGGTGCTGGACGGCGAGGAGCTGGACGTACCGGAAGGCGCGTTCGACGCGGTCATCTCGCGCGTTGGTCTGATCTACTTTCCGGACCAGCAAAAGGCCTTGGCCGGCATGAAACGTGCGCTGAAGCCTGGCGGCCGCGTCGCCGCCATCGTCTACAGCACAGCCGAAAACAACAAATTCTTCTCGATTCCCGTTTCGATTATCCGCCGTCGCGCCAATCTGCCTCCGCCTCTTCCGGGACAACCCGGCCCCTTCAGCCTCGGCGGCCCCGGCGTGCTGGAGGAAACCTTCCGCAAGGCCGGCTTCCGCGAAGTTCACAGCAGGACCATCCCGGCGCCAGTTCGCACGAAGACCGCCGCCGAATGCGTACGCTTTGAGAAGGAATCGTTCGGCGCGCTGCATCAGATGCTCGCCGGCCTCGACGAAGCCGGGCGCGAAGCGGCGTGGCGGGAGATCGAGCAGCAACTTGGCGCCTTCGAGGGGAAGGCTGGTTTCGAAGGCCCCTGCGAGATGGTCGTCGCCGTCGGCGTCAAATAGGCAGTGAGAAGGAGATCGACATGCCTGCAAGAATCGCTGTCATCCAGAAGCCGCCGGTGCTGCTCGACCGGGACGGCACCATCGCCAAGGCCATCGAGGCAATCATCGAGGCATTCCGGCAACAGCGTCGTCTGCTGGCGATCCGCCCCTTGAACGAAACCCTGCATCACTTCCCTCGCCGATTCAGCAAGAGAATCATAGCATCGATGGGGTTTTCACACAGCCTGGGTCATTCGCGTCCGTACGAGCGCGCAATGTACATGTCCGCTAAATCCTAACGAGCCGACATTCGCGCGATCAACGACTTGGTCAGCGAAGTGCCAATAACGGAAGTCGCCCCCCGCATTCTGTTGGCGCGCGCATGTCCCCATCGCATGACACATCCCGGCGAATGCGAACAGTGGCCGCTCGTCTGGACGGTGCATCTGCCTGGATTGCCTAGGTGGGACAGATGAAGCAATGCACCCACTGTGAGCAGTCCGAAATGGCCGCAGCTGCGTGGAAACAACCGCACCCGCGCCCCTCTAAATCGGACACCGATAAAATCTCGCCTCCATATACTCCATGCCTGGAAACTCTCGGGTGATGGTGTCCTTGTCGAGCATTTTCAGACTGAACTGGATATTCGAAAACATAATATCAGCCGAGCTGCCAACAATGAGATTTAGAGTCTGACCATCGTCCTTCCTTGCCTTGATCGTGCAGTTGGTAAACTTGCCTCAACAATGAAGCCCCCGCCATGACGATCGGATCGTGCGGCGAACCAATCTGGTTCGCGCGCCCATTTCTGATGAAGACCTTGTCGCACTGATCAGCACTTGTGGCCCATGCCCCGGTCAGGTCGAGCGCGCTGACACTGTCTGCAAACGCGAGGACCAAACCAAGCATCGTCGCCAAGATTACGGCTGACCTGCGAACCCTATTCATTTGTTTTGTTTCCCTGAGCTGCAAAGTTTGCCGCCCGGGATTATCGCGTCCCGGCCCGCGAACGCATCCAGCGAGACTGCGAGCAAGATTTGGCTAGAGCGTGCACCTTGAATATTTAACCGTCATTCCGTCTATTTCCGGGAACACCCGGGAAAGGGTGTTGTCGTCGACAACTTTCAGACTGAAGGGGACGTTCGAAATCATAACACCAGTGGCGCAGGCTGCGAGCAATTCCAGACTGTCGCCCTGCTGCTTTCTCGATTTGATCCTGCACTGGGCACTCTTTCCCTTGATCTGGTCTCCAGAAATGATGAAGCCTGAACCATAGAGATCGGAGAGTGCGGCAAACTGCGTCTGATTGCCTTTTTTCTTGAACACTAGCTTGCAGAGATCGGCTTGGGACGCCCAGGCACCTGTCAGTTCAATTGCCTGCGCGCCGACCGGCTGCATAACGCCGAGACAGAGCAACATGAGAACAGTCGCTGAAAATCCATATGTGCGGGCCATCTTTTTTCCTCTCTGCGAGGACGGTTCAGATTCAATGCCTTGCCACCCAGCATGGATGAGGCGTCGATTGTCACGCCGCTGACCTCGAAGGAATAATTCATCCGCAAAAACGCAAGCTTGTTTGATATCGGAGTTGGCTGCCGCATCATCACCTTTTCTGCGGAAGCCGCTTTAAGGGAACGTGTAAACGCCGGGCAGCCTACGTCTGCTCGACGCTAGGTTAGATCACACACATTGACAAGATTTCGAATACGCGAAATGATGAATTCACGCGGTGCGGGGTTGAGTAAGTAATGCTTACGCATCTGCCGATCTAACGCTTACGATTTCAGACCGGTCAGCATTTCATAATTCGTCTTTGGTCCCGGTTGCTGTCATTGTTTTCCGCAGGACCGCATAAATCACTGCGGTCGACCAACCAAACAACAGCACGCCGTTCATCGCCGTCATTGGCCCGAGCAATTGCCAGCGTGGTAACGGCGTCACGTCGCCGTAGCCAAGCGTCGTATAATTTACGAACGCAAAATAGATAAGGTTGGCGCCGGTAGGCGCAACACCGACAATCGCGTAAGCCAATGACCAAACGATCACTTCGCCAATATGCGCGGCCATCAAGACTGACACGGTCGCAGTCATGACGGCGATCCGTCGAAGCGATTGATGGGACGTTGCACGCTCGCTCGCGACGCGCGCCACCCACAATACGGCTGCCATCACGATTGCATGGATCGCAATATTGCAAACGCTGACGGCAGTACTCACAAGAAGTTGGCGCAGCATGCTGATCGCTCACGGTGATGTTCGGACGTGCTATCCTTGTCGCAGGCAGAGCGAGCTTAGGCAGGAGGAACAATCGCCGCGCCCTGCATGACGTTGACCCGGTAAGTCAGCCCTGCCATCATAGATCGCTTACGCGTGGGCGCCACCCTCCTGCAAAGGACGATCTGATTGGCGAGGACGCAATGGCCGACAAACCGTTCTTGGGATTGGTTGTGCCTTTCGTTCCGGCCGTCGGCTGGATTCGTGCCTACAGGGCAAAGGAATTCCCCAAGGACCTTGTCGCCGGCTTGTCGCTTGCGGCGTTTGTAATTCCGGAATCGCTGGCCTATGCGTCACTTGCGCAGTTGCCGCCTGTCACCGGCCTTTACTGCTATCTCGTTGCCGGGATCGCCTATGCATTATTCGGGACTAGCCGCCAGCTTGCGGTAGGCCCTACGTCCGCGTTGGCGATAACCGTCGCAACGAGTGTCGTCGTGATGGCCGACGGCGATCTGTCCCGTGCCCTTGCGCTTGCGTCGGCCTTGGCGCTGATCGTCGGAGTGGTCTGCATCGCCGGCCGATTCATTGGCCTCGCCAACGTAGCGTACTTCATCTCGGATGCGATCCTGATTGGCTTCAAAACGGGAGCCGCCCTCTACATCGCATCGACGCAACTCCCCAAACTGTTCGGTATCGAGGGCATCACCGGCAACGTGTTCGAGCGCTTCGGCCATGTCGTGATGTCGCTCCACGAGACCCACACTTCTTCGCTTGTTATCGGTCTCGCAGCAATCGCTCTATTCGTGACGTTCGGACGGTTTTTTCCAGGTCGCCCGACGACGTTGTTTGTTGTCGTCGTGGCCATTGCAGTGATGAGCGTGTTCGGGTTGGCCGAGACCGGCATCAAGATCGTCGGCGATATCCCCACCGGCCTTCCGGCAATCAGCGTGCCGACTGTCCATCTATCCGATATTTCGGCGCTGGTACCGATAGCACTTGCCTGCGTCCTGCTTGCCTACGGGGAGACGATTTCGGTCGCCCGCAGTTTTGCGCAAAAGCACGGCTACGAGATTAGCCCCGAGCAAGAACTCACAGCTCTCGGCACCGCAAACATTGCGACGGGATTGGCTCACGGGTTTCCTGTCGCAGGCGGGATGTCGCAGACCGCCGTCAACGATATGGGAGGAGCGTCCTCTCCATTTTCCCTGCTGGTGACTTCGGGCGCCATCGCTCTAACGCTGGTGTTTTTTGCGAAATTCTTCCACAACCTGCCCGAGCCGGTTCTGGCGGCCGTCGTGCTGATGGCGGCATCGCACATGGTGCGATTGGATGACCTCCGCCAGTTGCGTTTTTCATCCCGCGGCGAGTTTCGCATTTCGCTGGTCGCAATGTTCGGCGTACTGTTTTTTGGGTTGCTCAACGGCCTGCTGCTGGCCGCGGCCGGATCGCTGATCATGGTCATTGCGTACGCATCGCGCCCACCCGTAGTGGTCCTCGGGCGCGATCCGGTTGCGGGGCATTTCGTGAACCGAACCAGGTACCCTGAAGCCACCGAAACACCGGGCGCGCTCGTTATACGCAGCGCGGGCGCGTGGTTCTACTTCAATGCGGACCATATCCGCCGCCAAATCTTCGACCTGCTGGATCAGGCGCCGTCGGGGATCAAGACGGTCGTCATTGATTTCTCACTCGTGCCGGCCGTCGATGTTACCGCAGGGGGAGTGTTGCGCGGGCTGGCGCGGTCCCTCAAGGCGCGCGGCATCGCGATCGTGCTTGCGGGACTGCGCGACGACGTTCGGGAAAATCTCACCGCTGTTGGGACCGAGCAGGATCTTGGTCCCATTCCCACTCACCGCACGATTGAGGATTGCCTGCGCCATGGCTGGGTCGCCGGAACTGATTAAGAGCCTGGGATAGCGAATGTACCGCATGCAGGACACCCGTCCTGCTCCTCGAACAAAAGGAGTCAGACATGTCGCAGTCAAATATCCAACAACGCAGCTCGGATTCCGCACAAGACCTTGGAGACGAGACGTTCATGTCGGCCACTGAGTTGCGCAACTACATGGTGGAAACCGTGATGGCCAAGGCGTCGAAAGACGTGGGCTCCTCAGCCGAGAAGGCCCGTGAGGATCTCATCCGGTCGTTGATGCAACCAGTCGCGGTCACGCCCGAAAAGATCGCTGAGGTAAAGAGACGGGTGCTCGGCCAACTCAGAACCGCTGCGGCAAAAGGCGACAAAGAAGCGCTGGTCATGCGCTTTCCGAATTCGTTGTGCACGGACAAAGGGCGCGCGCTCAACAATCAAGAAAAAGATTGGCCGGGTACCTTGGTCGGGAGGCCTCTTCAGGCCTTCGAGTTCTGGCGCGATCACCTGCAGCCCCAAGGCTACGGCCTGAAGGCAATGATCCTGGACTGGCCGGAGGGCTTCCCGGGAGATGTCGGGCTTTTCCTGACTTGGGGCGACGTGAAGCGCTGACAGCTAACGGGGGAGGCTTAAACATGAACCAGGTAGTTAAAAAGAAACGCAACACCGACGTCCCCGCGCTCAAACGCAAGGAATACGAACAGAAGTTGCGCAAGTTGCACGTTGAGCTCGTCAAGCTTCAGGAATGGGTGAAGCGCGAGGGCAAGAAGATATGCGTGGTCTTCGAGGGGCGAGACGGCGCCGGCAAAGGCGGCGTCATCAAGGCCATGACCGAAAGAGTCAGCCCGCGCGTTTTCCGCGTCGTTGCCCTCGCCGCCCCGACGGAACGCGAGAAGTCGCAAATATATGTTCAGCGATACATGCAGCATTTTCCTGCCGGGGGAGAGATCGTGATCTTCGACCGCAGTTGGTACAATCGCGCCGGGGTCGAACGGGTCATGGGCTTTTGCACGGAGGATCAGGTTAAGCGTTTTCTGAGCAATGTTCCTCCGATCGAAAAGACCATGGTCGAGTCGGGAATTGTTCTTCTAAAGTATTGGCTCGAAGTGAGTCCAGAGGAGCAAACCAACCGGCTCACCGCGCGGATCGACGACGGGCGAAAGATCTGGAAGCTGTCCCAGATGGATTTGGATTCCTATACGCGATGGGACGACTACACGCGTGCTCGTGACGACATGTTCCGAGCGACTAACTCCGCGTGGGCGCCATGGTTTGTCGCTCGATCCGACAACAAGAGGCAGGCGCGTCTCAATATCATTGAGCACCTGCTCTCGAGTATTCCCTACAAGAAAGTGTCCCGAGGGACTGTCAAGTTGCCGAAACGCAAGATTGCTCGCAGCAAGCCCCTTAGCGCTTCGCTAAAAATCGTTCCGGAGGCAGAATGCTGAAAGCGCGTCCCGCACGACCAAAGAGTTTGCGCTGCGGAGAGTTACGATAGAGAATCCGAGCGGACGCCTTCACCAAAGTATATTGCCGGCGTGCAACGCGGCCAGCGCCTTAGTTGAAGCCCTGAGATATCGAGCGGCTAGTGACCGACCGCTATCCACTCCGGTCCTTACGGCAGGCCAGACACCATGACCGCTTTGGGTCAATCGCGTCGTTCCGGCTGTGCGCCGGTGACTTCCGGTCTACCCCGATAAGCAGACAATTTCAGAGCCGGTCGGCACTTCGCATTTTTGCCAGAAGCGGACCTTCGCTCTACCGCTCCATAGCGGCGCCAGATATTCCGCCTAAGCCGCCGTTCATGCGCAATCCATCGCCGCTTAGATGGGTCTCGGAATAGGTTCGAATCGCGGACAGGCAACCATCTTTACTTGCTTTTCCGAGCTGTCGCTTAGGGGGGCACCCCCGTCAACGTGGGTATCAATCACTGCTTGAGTTGAGATCTCGATAATCCCTCGATGATGGGGCAATCGGGTCGATTATCGCCACGGCAGCTGCGGACAAGGCGGCGTAAGGTGTCTCGAAGCTCGTTGAGCTCGATCAGCTTCTTGTCGATCTCCTTGAGCTTTGTATTTGCCAGGGCTTTAACATCCGCGCTCTGGCGTTCCTTGTCGTTGTAAAGCGAGAGCAGTTGTCGGCATTCCTCAACCGAAAAGCCCAAGCTGCGCGAGCGCTGAATGAAGCGCATGCGATGGACGTCGGGCATTGAATAGTCGCGATAGCCGTTGCTGGCTCGATCGGCCGTCAGCAGGCCGATATCCTCGTAATATCGAATGGTCTTGGCCGGCAGTCCCGATTTTTCTGATGCAGCGCCAATGTTCATCTGGCTCTCCCTAGAGTGGGTTGGACATCATATAGTGCTTCCAGTTACTGGAAGCTCAAGCGTCTTTGGTCGCCGGGGGATAGCAAAAATGGTTCCCCGGGGGCGCTCGCTCAGACTTCGTAGGCCATCGACGTCATCATGCCGCCGGCCATGTGATAGAGATGGTGGCAATGCAGCGCCCATTTGCCGGGATTGTCGGTATCGAAGGCGATCGTAACCGATCCCATATGAGCGGGGACCAATACGGTATCCCGCACGGCACCCGCGAACCGCCTTCCGTTCACCGCGACCACCTGGAAATGGTGGCCGTGAAGGTGCATCGGATGCGACATCGACGTGTGGTTCATGAAAGTGAGCTCGACACGATCGCCGCTCCTCACGGCCAAGGGCTTGTCCTTGCCGTGAACCGCACCGTCGAGCGTCCAGACATAGTTCGCCGCCTCGCCCAGCATCATGGTGTGCCTGCGCGTTGCCGCCCTTTCCACGAGCGGCTTCGCCGCCCGCAATTTCTGCTCCAGTTCGGCGCCGACAGCCGGAAAGTCTGCGTCAGCGGTCTCGGCGAGTTTGCCGACCGAAGAACCTTTGGCGGCGAGCACCACACCGGTGCGCATGCGCCCGCCTTCCTGCACAGCAAAGACCGGCCAGGCCGAAGCTTCCTTGGGCAGATCGAGAATAATGTCGAGACGCTGGGCGACCGCGAACTCAAAGCGCGAGCTGACGATCGGCTCCACCGACATGCCGTCGACCGCGATCAGTTTACCCGACAGTTTGCCAAGGTCGATCCACATATTGGTGCTGGCGGCGCCATTGATCAGGCGAAGACGCACGCGCCCACCCGGCTCGACGGTGAAAACCTCGGGGTCATCGAGCGTTCGATCGTTGGCGAGAAGCGCATCGTATTGCACGTCCTGGAGATGGGACATGCCACCCGTCTGCATGTCACCATGATCCATTGAACCCTGGCTTTTCGTACCATGCCCCATCGCTCCATGATCCATCGCAGCGCGAGTCGTCATGCCCGACATGTTGTGCCCTTCATGTCCGGACGCCGCCGGTAGCTTCTGCATTGCCGCCATGTCGTGACCACCGGCCTTCAGCTCGGCGAGGATCTCGGCGGGGTCGCGGAAGGTGAAGTCGTGGAACAGCACCACGACCTCCTGAACGTCCTCGCTGACCCCGACTGGGTCCCGCACGATCAGGGGCGCCGCGAACATGAGCTGCTCCTGCAGCCCGAAATGCGAATGCATCCAGAAGGTGCCGGGGCGGACAACCGGAAAGTCGTACTCATAGCTGCCGCCACTCGGGATCGGCATCTGCGAGATGCCGGCGACACCATCCTGTTGCCAGGGTGGGGTGAGCCCATGCCAGTGAATGGCCGTTGGCTCACCGGCGCGATTTTCGAGCCGCACGCGGAAGTTTTCGCCGGCAGTCATCACCAGGCCGTGGTCGCCCCCGGGCTGGCTCAAGCCAAAGACATTGGCTGCCTTGCCCTTAACGTCGATGACACGCTTGACTGCTGTGATGATCTTTGGCGCGGCGCTTTGAGCGTTAACGGGAGAAGCGAAGATGGATGGTGCGGTCGTCATCAGGGCGCCTGTTGCTGAAAGTTTCAAGAAGTCTCTACGAAGCATCGTTGGGTCTCCATTTCGGTGACTACGCCACGGCCTCGACGTCTTCTTCCGGTGTGAAGAAGACATCGGCGTGGATGTCGGATGAGGCAACGCCGCGGGCTGCAAGCACGGAGCCTACGGCATCGACCATGGCGGGCGGACCGGCGACATAGGCCTTGGCGCCGGCGAGTTGCTGATGATCTTCAGCCAGCGCGTTGGAAACAAAGCCGGTGCGCCAGCCTGTTGCGACAGCCTGTGAAAGGACCGGCACGAAGTCGAGGTTCGAAAAACGCTGTTCGAGCGCGCGAAAATAATCGACGAGATAGAGATCGTCTTCCGTGCGCACCCCAAAATAGAGGTGGATCGGCTGACTCATGCCAGCACCGAGCGCGGTCTCGACAATCGATTTGATCGGCGCCAACCCGCTTCCGCCCGCGACAGCGACGATGGGGCCACCATGGGCATCGCGCAGATAGGCTGAGCCAACCGGGCCTTCGATCTCGACCCTATCGTCTGCTTTCAACGAAGCATGAATCAGACTGCTGGTGCGGCCTCCCGCCACAAGCCTGACATGCAGCTCGACAAGCTCGTCGTCGGGCCGGCTCGCCATCGAGTAATGGCGGGCGGGTGCTCCCGGCATGGTGAACGAGAGATACTGCCCTGCTGCGAAGCGGAAGGCGGGACGATCGTCAAGCTTCAGCTGAACGGCAAGGATGTCTTGGGTTTTGCTCTCGAGCGCGACGATTGTCGCCCCCTGAGTAACGGCCGGCTTGGCCACATAGTCCACGTCTAGCCACTTGACCGTGACATCCTCCAGCGGCAGAGCCCGACAAGCAAGGATGAGCCCAAGAGCGCGCTCTTCTTCACTGAGAGCAAACGGAGAATGCTTGCCAAGCTCGACCCGGCCGTCGATGAGAGACGACTTGCACGAGCCGCAACGGCCGGAGCGACAACCATGAGGATAGGCAATGCCCGCGTCGAGCACGGCCTGCAGGATCGTCTGACCGTCCATCACCGCAATGCGCCGGCCAGCTTGGGGAAGTGTTGCAAAGGTCATTCGGATACTCCGTCGGTTTGCCCTGCGATAACGGCCTCGATCCGCGGGCGCTGATCGGGAAAGGTTCCGAAGAAAATGTGTTTGTCATCGATGACGGTGATGGGCGCGATGCGAACGCCGGCCCGGTTCTTTACCTCTGCGACGGCCAGATCGCGCAGATCGTGCTCTACGAAGGGGATGTTTTTGCTGTTGAGCCAGCGCTTCAGGACCACGCAATCCGGGCAGGTCGGAGTCGAATAGATTTCGATGCGATGTCGGCTCGCCATGGCGATCCTCAAAACAAAAGAGGGATTGAGAGAGGCGCGGCCCGCCTCAATGGCGGGCCGGATGCGTTCATTCGGCCGGAGCGAGTGAAACCGCAGCGATGTCGCCAGTTTCCCGGACGGGCGCCTGGAAGCGCTTCAGGCGCATCGCGTTGCCGAGCACGAAGACGCTGGACAGTGCCATCGCGCCGGCCGCCAGCATCGGCGAAAGCAGCATCCCGCTGACGGGATAAAGTGCACCTGCCGCAACCGGAATCAGGGCCGCATTGTAGGCGAAGGCCCAGAACAGGTTCTGCTGGATGTTGCGGATCGTTGCCTTCGACAAAGCGATCGCGTTGGCGACACCGAGCAGATCGCCAGACATCAACACCACATCGGCGCTTTCGATCGCAACGTCCGTACCGGTGCCGATCGCCATGCCGACATCAGCCTCGGCCAGGGCCGGCGCATCGTTGATGCCGTCGCCCACGAAAGTTACGGCGCGGCCACCGGCTCGCAGGCGCTTGATGGCATCAACCTTGCCGTCGGGCAGCACTTCGGCAACGACCTCGTCAATGCCGAGTTGGGCTGCGATCGCTTCTGCGGTGCGACGATTGTCGCCGGTGATCATCGCGACCTTCAAACCCATGGCCTGCAGGGCGCGTATGGCTTGCGGGGTCGAACGCTTGATCGGATCGGAAACCGCGATCACGGCAGCAAGCTTGCCGTCCACCGCCGCATAGAGTGGCGTCTTGGCCTGCTTGCCCATGCGGCTTGCAGTGTCGGCGAAGGTGTCCACCGCAATGCCGAGCTTGGCCATATAGCGGTCGGCGCCAACAGCAACATGGCGCTGACCAACCTTCGCGTTGACACCGAAGCCGGGCACGGCTTCGAAAGCACTGACTTCATCCAATGAAGACCCTTCATCCTTGGCGGCAGCCACGATGGCGGCAGCAACCGGGTGTTCGGACTGAGCCTCCACCGACGCAACGAGTGCCAGAACCTTTGCACGCTCGAAACCGCTGGTGACGTCGAGATCGGTCATCACCGGCTTGCCGGCCGTGAGCGTTCCGGTCTTGTCGAGGGCAATGACCTGCGTCGACTTCAGAGATTGCAGCGCCTCGCCATTGCGGAACAGCACGCCGAGTTCGGCCGCGCGGCCGGTGCCGACCATGATCGAGGTCGGGGTAGCGAGCCCCATGGCGCAGGGGCAAGCGATGATCAGCACCGCGACCGCATTGACCAGCGCGAAGCTGACGGCCGGCTCAGGACCGAGGAACAGCCACACCAGAAAGGTCAACGCCGCTGCGGCCATGACGGCAGGCACGAACCAAGCCGTCACCTTGTCGACGACTGCCTGGATCGGCAGCTTCGAGCCCTGCGCGGTTTCGACCATGCGGATGATCTGGGAGAGCAGCGTGTCAGCGCCGACCTTGGTGGCGCGATAGGTGAAGCTGCCGGTCTTGTTGATCGTGCCGCCGACGACCTCCGCACCTTCTCCCTTGCCGACCGGGATCGGCTCGCCGGAGATCATCGACTCATCCACGAACGACGAACCCGACAAGACGACACCATCGACCGGCAGCTTGTCGCCCGGACGCACCTGGACGACATCACCCGCGACCACCTCATCGAGCGGGATCTCGACGAACTGACCGTTGCGCTCGACACGGGCGGACTTGGCCTGCAAACCCATCAGCCGCTTGATCGCTTCACTGGTGCGGCCCTTGGCCTTGGCTTCGAGAAGGCGCCCGAGGAGGATCAGCGTGATGATGACCGCCGAGGCCTCGTAGTAGACGTTGGCCGTGCCGTCCGGCAGCACGTCCGGTGCGAAGGTCGCAACGACCGAATAGGCCCAGGCCGCGGTCGAGCCGAGCACCACCAGCGAGTTCATGTCGGGGGCGAGGCGCATCAAGGCGGGCACGCCCTTCTTGTAGAAGCGCAGGCCAGGGCCGAACTGGACGATGGTCGCGAGAACAAAGAAGGCGATGTAGCGCGGCTGATCGTCAAAATTTGCCATCAGCCAATGATGCAGCGGCGGGTACGCGTGCGCGCCCATTTCCAGCACGAAGATCGGCAACGTCAGCACGGCTGCGATACTGAAGTCGCGCTTGAGGTTGGAGAATTCGCGGTTGCGGGCGTCCTCGCGGCTGTCGCTACCAGCGACCGCGGATGCGTCGCTGCGGCGCGGCTCATAGCCGGCCTTGCGGATGGCGGCGTCGATCGCCGCGCGCGGGGCTGCGCCGGCGAAACTCTCTATGGTGGCGCGTTCGGTGGCGAGATTGACCGACGCCTTGAGCACGCCCGGAACCGCGGCGATCGCCAGTTCGACGCGACGGACGCAAGAGGCGCAGGTCATGCCCTCGTTCTCGACCTCCGACTTTTCGACGGGAACCTCGTAGCCGGCATTGTTGATGGCGGCGATGACGGCAGCGGAATCTATCGCGCGATCGAAGGTAACGTCGGCGTTCTCGGTGGCGAGGTTGACGGCAGCCGCCGTTATGCCCGGCACCTTGGTGATGGCAACCTCGACGCGGCGCACGCAGGAGGCGCAGGTCATACCTGCGATGGGAAAGCTTTGTCTGACTGCGACGCCAGCAGGATTCAAGGGAGCGTTCATCGGAACTGGACCTCTGTTTGATACGTTCGAACAGAGGTCTAGAGGTTCCAGTGATGGGAAGGTCAACAGGGCTTGGTAAGATTTCTTTCGACGGACTCAAACACCGGAAAAATCGAGATAACTCGGCATTCGATGTAGTGGGATGGTCAGTGCGGGCACTGAAACATGCCGAAATACCGGTTGACCTTCCCGGTACTGGAACCACGAGTTTGCGCAAACGGCACGATGCCGATCCACAAATGAGGATTATGAAATGCTGAAGTTGAAGGTACCCACTATGACCTGCGGCCATTGCGCTGGAGTCATCACGAAGGCGATCCGGAGCGTCGACGTGGGCGCCAAGGTCAATGTCGATCTCAAGACACAAACCCTGACTATCGACGCCAATTCAGATGACCGTGCCTTCACACAGGCACTTGAAGTGGCGGGCTATCCTGCCACCATCAGCGCCACGCAATAACGACGGACTTTCGAAGGGCGGAGTTTCTCTCCGCCCCAAGCGCGGCATGACAAATTCAGAAAGTAAGATGGGCACTTGAGATGCTGCCCGTGGTTGTGGGGCGGGCAGAGTTGAGGCCTGCCCGCCCCACACTCGTTAGCGCAGAGGATCGCCTTCAACGGGCACCATCGCATTGCCCCCGGAACCGGCTGCTCGCCGCAGTACAAGCCGTCGGATGCCGACATAGAAGACAGGCGTCAGGATCAACCCGAAGAATGTCACGCCAAGCATGCCCGCGAACACGGCGATGCCCATGGCCGCGAACTTGGCATTAAGTGGAAGCCTGGATAGCAACATCACTTTGGGCGGACGGAGCGCGTTCACAGCATACGGCTAACCCGCAACACGTCCGAGCTATTGCAACGTTGTTTCCCGCGTCATTCCATAACGCGTCATTGCTCGGTTTGAACTGGACTGTCCGCCCTAGCAGAGCGTGTGTGTGCTTACAGATTGGAGCACACGATGAACCCAGCGACATTGAAGATCCCGCCAGAAAGGCAATCGAAACCCGAAAAGGCCGCCCATCGATCCCAACCATTGAACGATGCCATAGAAGCCGATCTCACGCGACTTGCCATCGATCCGATCGTAAAACTTCGTAAGCGTTACACCGCATTATTCGCTGAAGCCCCACCGAGGGCGTTCGGTCCTGATCTCCTACGCCGAAGCATTGCTCATGGCATACAACGAAATGCTTATGGAACGCTGTGTCGGGAAGTACAGCGATTGCTTGATCGGGCTGTCAGGTTGGCCCGACGCAGCGAGAGTTACCCCGCGTGCTCAGCGTCTGCAATGCGACCGTACTGCTTCCCCTACCGGCCAGTGGGTTTTTTCTTACGTCTCTGAGGCGAGCCTCCAGAAAACGGGAATTTCTCAATGGATACATGGAGACTTTCGGGGATTTCCGGAGGAATTGGTGCGAATATCGGTCTCCACAGAGACTCCTTACGCACGAAAAGCCCGCCATTTGCGGGCCTTTCTGCACTTAAAAAAGAATATTCTATGAAAGCCGGACTGGCTGGCTGGCGACGCAGTGGTGATCGCACCCGTCTCAGCTCGAATTCCCTGCTAACAGGGAATTTTACAGGGAAAATTGCAATTCTGAGGCCTTAGGGATCGACTTCGCGGTGAGAAACCGCTGCGCCACAGCCACATCGCGTGTAGCTTCCTAAAAAATAGCAGGGAAAATATTTCAGAAATCAGGGACTTTTTTCAGCGACAACAGGGAATTTCATCCTCAATGCGTAAGCGTCCATTTCTTGCACGCTTGTTTGCTTAGGTAGCGAGCCGATCTGTTCTCACCAGCAAATTGCAGGTGAGGAGGACGAGGTGGCAGGCTTACGCGAACGTTATGGTGAGGCTTTCTGGCGCACGCACCACGAGGCGTGGTGTTGTAGTGAGTTGAATCAGCGGGAGTATTGCGAGGCCCAGGGGATTCCGCTGAAGGCGTTCGGCAACTGGCGGGCGAAGTTCAAAGCCGAACCGCAACCGGCCGAACGCAAGCTGCTCTATCGGCGCCGGGGTCTTAGTCATACCCTTAGTCATAGTCCTAGTCATAGGCTTAGTCATATGACTAGCGGCTCGATGGCGTCGGGGCCGAGTGTTGCTCCGCCTCGCGATGGTCGTCGTCGAACATTCACAGAAGCCGACAAACGCCAGATCATTGATGAGGCGGTGCGACCCGGTGCGAGCCTTTCGGATGTGGCACGCCACTACGGGATCGCAGCGCGTGTCCTGTTCCGCTGGAAGCAGGAACTGACGGCATCGGCCGCACCGCTGTTCGTCGCGGTTGAGATCGTGGATGCCGCTGAGGAGCATGCATCATGACGCTGCTTCCTCGGGGCGTGAAGGTTCACCTCAGCTTCGGCTTCATTGACATGCGCAAGGGCATCGACGGGCTCGCCATGCTGGTCCAGGGCGTACTACGGCAGGATCCCTTCTCGGGCCACCTGTTCGTATTCCGCGGCCGCAAGGCCAATCTCATCAAGATCGTGTACTGGGACGGCACCGGGCTTTGCCTGTTCACCAAGCGGCTTGAGCACGGCGTCTTCCTGTGGCCGTCGAATGTCGAGCCGGGCGGAACGCTGATGCTGAGTTCGGCGCAGTTGTCGATGCTGATTGACGGCGTCGACTGGCGCGCACCGGAGCGCCAGTGGCGACCGGCTGTGGCGGGATGATCGCTGCGGCTGATTGACTCAACATGCATGTGGGCCGGTGAGGAAGCGCGCGAGTCAGCATAGACTTCACACTCATGGACGTCGATCTTGCAGCCCTGCCAGATGATGTAGAGACGTTGCAGCGGATGGTGCGCGCACTCGCGGCCGACGTGACCGGCCTCAGCGAAGCACAAGCCGAGATCGAACGGCTCCGGCTGATCGTGCAAAAGCTGCAGCGCAGCCAGTTCGGCCGGCGCGCCGAACGGCTTGATGACGACCAATTGCAGCTCGGCTTCGAAGATCTCAACGCCGACATCGCGCGGGCTGAAGCAACGCTTCCCGCGACGGCAAAGACCTCAAGATCGAAGACCGAGCGGCTAAGCCTGCCGGCGCATCTGCCCCGCGAGGACACGCGGCTCGATCTTGAGCATCAGGCCTGCCCCTGCTGTGGTGGCGAGCTGCATGCGATCGGCGAGACGGTCAGCGAGATGCTCGACCATGTACCTGCCCGGCTTCGCGTCATCCGCATTTGCCGACCGCGCTATGGCTGCCGAGCCTGCGGGACCATCCATCAGGCTCCCGCCCCGGAGCGTCCGATCGCCAAGGGCCTCGCAAGCCCTGCTCTACTCGCCCATGTCCTGGTCGCCAAATACTGCGATCATCTTCCTCTTTATAGACAGAGCCAGATCTTCGCTCGGCACGGCGTCGAGCTCGATCGCTCGACCCTGGCCAACTGGGTCGGGGGTGCCTGTTGGTGGCTGGAGCCGCTGCAGGAAAGGCTCGCCGAGCATGTCTTTGCATCGCAGAAGTTGTTCGCCGACGACACCCCGCTTCCGGTGCTCGATCCCGGCCGCGGCCGCACCAAGACCGGCCGACTCTGGGTTTATGCGCGCGATGACCGGCCGTGGAGCGGGGCTGATCCGCCGGCAGCCGTCTACTTCTACAGTCCCGACCGTCGGGCCGAACGACCCGCCTCCCATCTGGCGAAGTTCAAAGGCATCGTTCAGGTTGACGGCTATCCCGGATTCGATCAACTCAGAGAAGGCGGCGATATCCAACTCGCGGCGTGCTGGGCCCATGCAAGGCGCAAGTTCTATGAGGTGCAGCAGGCCACCGACTCTCCGATCGCGGCCGAAGCGCTGCGGCGCATCGCCGAGCTCTATGCGATCGAGGCAACGATCCGAGGCAAGACAGCCGACGCACGGCGGGACGTCCGACAAGTTCGCTCGCTGCCGCTGGTTGCTGCAATGAAGGCCTGGCTCGAGACGCAGCTGACCCACATCCCGCCGCGCGGCGGCCTTGCCGATGCGATCCGCTACGCACTGACCCGCTGGAGCGACCTCAGCCGGTTCCTCGATGACGGGCGCATCGAACTCGACACCAACACCGTGGAACGCGCCATCCGCCCCATCACACTCGGCCGCAAAAACCACCTGTTCGCCGGATCCGATCGCGGGGCTGCGCGCTGGGCGACCGTCTGCTCCCTTATCACCACCGCAAAGCTCAACGACGTCGAGCCCTTCGCCTACCTCAAAGACGTGCTTCTTCGCATGTCCAACGGTCATCCGATGAGCCGTCTTGACGACCTGCTGCCCTGGAATTGGACCCCGTCAAATCCCGCGACCTGATCCCACGTGTCAGGAATGGACGCTTACCTCAATGCATCAGACAAGTTTTCCAGAGCGCGCAGTTTCGCCAAAACGTTTGAGGCTCCCGCTATGCATGATCCGGCCGCCGAGGGGGCGGCCGATGATCCGCTCCGCAAGCAGCGCAGCCTCGATCAGCGCATCGAGATTGACTCCGGTCTCGATTCCCATCTCATGGGCCATGAACACGATGTCTTCCGTACAGATGTTTCCAGCAGCCGCGCCGTGCGAGTGGCCGGCAAACGGACAACCTCCAAGTCCCGCGACAGAGCTGTCGAACAGATCGACGCCCATCCGCAACGCCGCATAGAAACTGGCTGGTCCTGCGCCACGCGTGTCATGCAAATGCAGGCCGATGCGTGCGGTGGGCGCCAATTCACGCGCAGCACCAACTCGGCGCTCGACCTCGGTCGGTACAGCCCATCCCACCGTGTCGGCCAGATAGATAGCCGGAATTGGGCGACTGTTATTTCCGAAACGGTCCAGCACCCAGCGGACATTCTCCGTCACCGCCTCAACAGGGACGTCGCCCTGCAGGTTACAGCCAAAAGCGGTCATGATGTAGACAGAAGCGATTGAAACGCCGGCGTCATCATATAGACGAATCCAGTCGTCCTGGCGGCGACGCATGTCGTCGGCGCTGCAACCGTTATTCTGTCGCGCAAATGCATCGGATGCGTAGAACAGCAAAACGCCCTTCAGATCCACATTCTTCACCGCGGATGCTTGCCTGAAACCCTTCTCGTTCAACCACAGCCCGGTATGCTTCACACCCGGAACCTTCTCGATGGCGGCGAAGAACTCGGCAGAATCCGCCATCTGCGGGACGTGCTTCGGGCTGACGAACGACGCAACCTGAATCTGTTTCAGCCCCGTATGGGACAGCGCGTTGACCAGCGCGACCCGGTCCGCCAATGGAAAGACCTTCTTCTCGAATTGAAAACCCTCGCGCGGGCCCTCCTCGTGGATCTCGATAGCGGACGGCAAATCGCTCATGCAGCGTTCTCCACATCAGGCGAGACAATGAACACGACCTGATCGCGCTCCACGGTCGCATCCACCGTGCAATCAATGTGAGTGACATACCCTGCTGTCGGCGATGTTATCGTCAACTCCATTTTCATGGATTCCATCACTGCCAGAACATCGCCCGGCGCAACTGGCTTTCCCGTTTCGACATTCACCGATACGACGCGACCCATCATCGGCGCCCTCACCTGGCCGTCACTGGCGCCAGCATGCGCTAAAAGCGAGCCGGAAAGATAGGGGTGAACCGAAAATCCAGCATTCGCAACCGCTGATGCAAAGCCCGCAAATTTGTCCGAAAGCGTGGGCGTCACCGTGATGGCAACATCTTCGCAAGCAACGGTCACCTGACCATTGTCGTGCGCATGGAATGCGAACGTCGCTTCACGGCCATCGATGCTGACCAGGAGTGCGTCTGGGCGCCCTGGGTGGCCGAACGTCACATCGTAAGACCGCCCTGGTGAAACAAGATGAATCGCCGGAGCTGCGGCTGGCTCCGGCGCTCCGCTTCCCAGCCGCCAACCCGTCAAGCCTTCGCGCCCTCCCCAGATGCGGTCATTACGACGGGACCACAACCACAGGCCGGCCGCTATATGCGCGTCCAGCGGAAAACGAAACACTTCGGCATCGGACGTGATCATGGCGTCGATGGTGCCGGTATGTACCTCGTTGGCACGAACTTCCACGTCGGAGGCAATCCTGCGCAGAAAAGAAAGGTTTGTCGTGACGCCGCTGACTGTGCAATCGAGCAGCGCCGCATCGAGGCGTGCATACGCCTCGGTTCGGCTCTCTGCGGTCGCAATCAGCTTCGCGATCATCGGATCGTAGTACGACGTGATCGCCATGCCTTCGCTGATGCCGGCATCGACGCGAACCAGACTGGTCAGCCTCAGATTCTCGATGGTTCCGGTTGAGGGCAGGAATCCGTTGTCGGCGTCTTCTGCGTAAAGCCGGGCCTCGATCGCAACACCCGATACCGTCACATCGGCTTGCGCAACGGGCAAGGCGCCATTCGCGACGGCGCGGATTTGCAGTTCAACCAAATCCAGTCCCGTCACGCTCTCGGTGACGGGATGCTCGACCTGAATACGCGGATTAACCTCGAGGAAGAATGCATCGTCATCCTTGACGATGAACTCAACAGTGCCAAGTCCGGCATAGCGGACTCTCTCTCCGAGCCGCACCGCATGGCCAAGAATGCTTCCACGCAACGCCGGATCGAGGCTGAGGACCGGTGCCTCCTCGATGACCTTTTGATGTCGGCGCTGCAGGCTGCATTCTCGATCGAACAGATGAACGACATTGCCTTGTCCGTCGCCGAGAATCTGAACCTCGATGTGACGCGCATCCGGCAGGAACTGTTCGACGATCAAGCTGGGATCGCCAAACGAACTTTTGCCTTCGCGCATCGCCGCCTGAACGTCAGCACGCATCGTCGCGGCATTGGCCACCACACGCATGCCCTTGCCACCACCGCCGGCCGCAGCCTTGAGCAACACCGGAAGCTTCATCCCTGCAACCGCGCGCTCGATCTCCTCGATCGACGCACTCGGCCTGTCGGTGCCCGGCACCACCGGCACACCGGCAAGCTTGGCGACCTGTTTGGCGGAGGCCTTGTTGCCGAATTGACGCAACACTTCCGGCGATGGTCCGATAAAGGCAATACCCTTCTTCGCAAGCGCCTCCGCAAAGGCGCCGTTCTCTGCAAGAAAACCATAGCCAGGATGAACGGCATCCGCCCCCACCCGCAAGGCCGCCTCAATGATCCGATCGATGACGAGATAGCTCTCCGTGGCAGGCGCAGCGCCGATTTCGATGGATTCGCCGATTTCGCGCACATGCAGCGCGGTACGATCCGCGACCGAATGCACCGTGGCAACCTGGATTCCGAGCTTCCGGCACGTTCGCGCGATCCGGCAGGCGATCTCTCCGCGATTGGCGACAAGAATTTTCTTAAACATGCGATAGCCGCCTTACATTCGGAACACGCCGAAGCGCGTCTCTCGGCGCGGCGTCCGGCTGGCTACATCGAGCAGGAGTGTCATGACTTCGCGCGTTTCGCCCGGCTCAATGACACCATCGACCCATAGATTGCGTGCGAAATTGTAGGCGTTGGCGAAGGTCTCGTACTCGTTGCGGATCGGAGCCTTGAAGGCTTCCTCCGCCTCGGCCGTCCACTCCTTGCCGCCCCGTTCGACGATCTGGCGGCGGACCAGTGCCAGCGTAGTTGCGGCCTGCTCCGGCCCCATGATCGCGGCCCGGCCGTTCGGCCACATGAACATCGCGGTCGGTTTGAATGCACGGCCGCACATCGCAAGATAGCCGGCACCATACGAGCCACCAATGATGATCGTGTATTTCGGCACCGACGCGGAGCTCATGGCGGTGATGAACTTCGCGCCCGCCTTTGCAATGCCGCCGGCCTCCGCCTCCCGTCCCACCATGAATCCCGAGACGTCGGCAAGAAACAGCAGAGGTATGTCGCGCTGGCAGCACAAGTTGATAAAGTGCGTCGCCTTCAGCGCAGACTCTGTGAACAGCACACCGACATTCGCCAGCACGCCGACTTGATGGCCGTTGATGCGGCCAAATCCCGTAATCAGCGTATTTCCGTACTCGGCCTTGAATTCCTGCAACTCCCCGCCGTCGAGCAGGCATTTGAGAATGGCGCGGGTATCGGTCGGCTTTCGCGCGTCACGGCTGACGATGTCATAGATACGATCGGCCGGATGCTGCGCCGGCACTGGGTCCCTCTGCTTCCAACGCAAGGGCGCGAGCGGCTGAAGTTCAGCGACAATACTTCGGGTAATAGCCAGCGCGTGCGCGTCGTTTTCCGCGAGATGATCGGTCACGCCGCTGACGCGGCTGTGCATCATTGCGCCGCCGAGTGCTTCTGCATCAGTTTTCTCGCCAGTCGCGGCCTGAACAAGTTGCGGTCCGCCGAGATACATGAATCCTTGTCCGCGAACGATGACAACCTCATCGCACAGCGCCGGAATATAGGCGCCTCCCGCCGTGCAAGCTCCGAGTACAACGGCGATCTGCGGAATTCCATCCGCCGACATGCCGACCTGATTGTGGAAGATCGAACCAAACAGCCCTTCGTCCGGGAAAATGTTTGCCTGATCGGGAAGAAACGCGCCTCCGGAATCGACGAGTGTTATACAAGGCAGCCGGTTTTCCCACGCAAAGCGCTGCGCACGGACATGCTTACGGCAGGTCATGCCGAAATAGGTGCCACCTTTCACCGTGGCATCGTTGGCGATGATCATGCAGGGGCGGCCCGAGATGGTCCCCACGCCGGTAATCATGCCCGCGCCCGGAGGAACGCCCTCATACAAACCTTCACCCGCAAACTCAGCCAGCTCGAGAAACGGCGAGCCCGGATCGATCAGCGCGTCGATGCGCTCTCGCGCCAGCAGCTTGCCGCGTTCGCGATGTTTTTGCCGCGCGGACTCCGGCCCACCGACTCGCGCAGCCTTGCGCCGCGCGTACAGATCGTCGAGCAGCTTGCGATAAGCCTGGCGATTGAGCTCCGCCTCGGAAGCCGGAGGCTGCATTCCCGCTGATTGATTAGCCATGATCGCCAGCTCCCTTCAGCGACGGCATCTCGCGCAGCGTCAGCGACACTTTCTTGGCGCCGGGCTTTTCGAAGAAATTCGCAGCAACCACCGTCACGTCTGCCTTGACCGACAACGCATTACGGATGCGCTCCTCGGCGGAGCGCTTGAGCGCGCCATCCGCGGCCGGATTTGCGGTTTCACTGCGCTCGACAATCACCTTGAGATTGTCCTGCGTGGTATGACCTTTGAAGTCCGCGACAACGCGCATCACGCGATTGGTCTCCGGCATTGACGCGACGATGTCCTGAACCGCCGACGGGAACAGATTGACCCCGCGCACGATGAGCATATCGTCGGTGCGGCCGAAACACCGAATTGCCGGTGTGGTACGTCCACCGCGCTGGCCGTCGTTGGTCACAATGACATGATCGCCGCTGCGGAAGCGCAGCACCGGCGATGCTTCACGGCCAAGCGAGGTGTAAACCAGTTCGCCGGTCGTCCCTTCCTTGAAGGGCCGCACGTCTCCGCTTTCAGGATCGATCAATTCAACCAGGATATGATCCGGCCCGACCATGTACATGCCGTCTTCGCTGTTGCTCTCGGCCCAATAGGTGCAGCCGAGGTCGGTGCCGCCCATCAATTCACGGCAAGTCGCATTCCAGCGCTGCTCGATAGCCTGACGAACAGCGGGAATGCCGCCGCCGGGCTCGCCGCCAACGATCAGGCATTCGACACCCAGATCGCGCGCCTCGAAACCGGTGAGCTCCTTGGCCATGTCCGCCAGAAACAGCAGGAAGTTCGGCGTACCAACAATGCAGCGCGGCCGCAGGTCGCGGCATGCAATCAGCAGCCGATCAAAACCACCATCGGCGCCGATCGGAATGTCGCGCGCGCCGAGATACTGGATCGCCTGGAAGATCGGAATGCCGCCGACAAAACCCTTGCTCATGGAAAAACCGTGCAGCACGAGGTCACCCGGCCGCATGCCGCAGGCGAACAACGCGCGCGCTGTCATTTCCTGCCATGCCAGCACGTCGTTTTCCGTCAGGCCGACATAAGACGGGCTACCCGTCGTGCCCGATGACGCCTGAATCTGCACAACGTCCTCAAGCGGCGCAGCCAGATGCTCGCCGAGCGGTGGCGCCGCGGCAAGGCTGGCGCGAAGATCCTGCTTGGTAGTGAACGGAATCCGCGCGAGATCCTCGATGGTGCGGATACGGGCTGCATCGATCCCGGCTTCGCGGAAGCGCCGCCGATAAAGAGTCGAGCGCGCGCCGAGGTAATCGAGCTGCCTGCGCAGGCGCTCCTCCTGAAGACCACGAATAGCCGCAGCAGGCGCCGTTTCAACACCACTGAACGTGGTGGCGATCCCGTGCGAGAATGCCAGCGGTTTACGATATCGCATCTCATTGTCCCTTCATCGGCAGTCGCGGCCGGCTGCGACGTTGCGCAGCCTGATAGCTAACCGATCAACTCCAATTAAACAAGCGGTTGACCGTTTCTTTATTGAAACAATCTGTCGCTTTAAACCCCATCAGCTTTTACTTTTTAAGGAGCCCGATCCCGCGCAGCACGAGTTCGCGATAGACCTCAATCAGTTGCTCTTGCGACAGACGGCCGCGCGGCTTGTACCAGGTGCAGACACCGGTCAGCATGGCGATAATGGCGTAGGTCGTGACCTTTGGATCGCGGACCTTCCAAACCTTGTCCTTGTTGCCCCACTCAAGGATATCGCGCAGCTTCTTCTCGTAGGTCTCGCGGAGCCCCACGATCTCCGCGGAGTGCGACGGGGACAGACTGCGAAGCTCCATATTGCCGATGAACACCTCTTCCCGGCGGGCCGTGTGCCAGCGCAGATGAAATGCGATGAATGCTTCGAGCGCCTCCAGTGGAGTCTCGGGCCCCTCGACCTCTTTCGCTAGCCCCTCAAGCAGTTCGAGGAGAACTTCCTTCAGCAGCAAGTAAAGGAAATCCTCCTTATACTTGATATAGTTATACAGCGAGCCGGCCTGGATACCGACGTCGTCGGCAAGGTCCCGCAGCTTCATCGCCTCGAACCCGTGCTGATAGATCCGCTTGATGGCCGCGCGACGGATCGTCTCCTTGGTTTTGACTCCCGTCGAGCCTGTCGTTCTAGCCATCAAGTGATCCTTTCCAGCGTCGATTCTCCTTCCGTCACTATAGCACTCATCGCAAGACCAATCGCGCCGGCCGCCTCCGGCCAGCGCGATCTTCCCATCAAGGTGCCCGGACGAAACGCGCGTTCTTGGTATCGCTCACCAGCACATGGATAGGCGAGTCCGAGACGTGTTTGGTCGGAGAGAAACCGAACGGGGCCATAGCGCCGTTCACGGAGAACTGGCGACCGCTTTCGAGCTGGGCGATCACACAGGCGCGCGTCACGTCCTTCTCGCAGGACCGGATCGACTGAATAAGAGCACTGGCACCGCTGTAGGAGGCCATCGTGTAACGATTAACCTTCTTCATTTCATCTGCAGAGAGATACTTCTTTGCGATCGCAACGAAGGGCGCAGCTTCCGAGTCGGACAAATCGGCCGTGTAATCCGCCGTGTAATAGCCATCGCCTGCGTCACCGGCCAACTGCTGCACGATCGGCAAGTGCGCGGTCCACACGGTCGTTACGCGCAGATCCTTCATGCCGAGCTTCTTGGCTTCCTTGAGGATTGCTACGTTCTCCGCGATGATGCCGCCTGAGACGAGAAAATCAACTTTCTCGCTCTGTACGCGGAGCATTTCGGCAGAAAAATCCTTCTGACCGCGCTTGTAGGGAATCTCCACCACGGTCTTCAGGCCGAATTCCTTCAGCGCACGCTCATAGCCGAGCTTGTTGTTCGCGCCGAAATCGTCGTCCTGGTAGATCAGTCCGAAGCGAGCGTCCTTCTTGCCGAGCTTTTCAACAGCGTACTTCATGCCAGCGTGAATTGCGTTGCTGTAATCGGTCCCGACGACAAAGATACTCTTCTTGACCGGATTGTATGCCTGCTCCGCCGGATTGATGGTGACCAGCGTCAGGACCTTTTGCTCGTCAAGGATCGGAAGCACGGAATTCAGAAAACTCGTGCTCGAGGTGCCTGTGATAGCGAACACACCCTCAGCGAGCAGCTTCTGCGCCGCCTGGAATCCCCGCGCCGGGACATATCCATCATCCTCCGTCACAGCGACAATCTTGCGGCCGGCCACGCCGCCCGCGGCATTTGCTTCGGCGTATGCGATTTTGGTACCGAGATAGTGAGCTTCGCCCGCGAAGCTCGCCGGGCCCGTAAGCGGAAGAACCTCACCGACCCGGATTTCCGTGGCGGTCACTCCCGGCTCGGCTGCATGAGCGGCTCCTGCGAGCGCCCCGATCGCGACAACACCCGCGATTCTTTTTATCAAACGCATTTTCTTCTCCCTTGTTGATTGTTTGTCTCAGTATCGAAACGGCCAGTTGCTCCAGAGCCGCTTCGCATCGCGCCACAGCCCCATCAAACCGTCCGGCTGAATACGCAACACCACCATGATGACGACGCCGTAGAGCAGTCCGCGAACCTCGAGCGCACGGGTCGAGAACATTTCGGTGAGGCCACTGCCCAGCGTGTCAAACAGCCAGCGCGTGACCTCTGGCAGCAACGACATGAAGATGGTGCCAAGGATCGCTCCTGCGATCGAACCAAGACCACCAACGATAATCATGGCCAGGGCTTCGATGCTGACGAGCAGTGCGAAGCTGTCGACATTGATGTAACGCACTTGATAAGCGCCCAGCGCGCCGGCCGCTCCGGTGAAGAATGCTGAAATCGCAAACGCCATCAGCTTGTAGGAGACCAGATTGATCCCCATCATCTCGGCGGCCGTGTCATGGTCGCGAATTGCTACGAAGGCACGCCCCACCCGGCTACGCATGATGTTCATGGCAGCCACGACGAACAGCACGGCCATCGCGAGGCTGAAGTAGTAGAAGGCGGTCTTGGTCGCGAGCGGAAAGCCAAACAAGGTCGGCACCGGCAGACCCAGCCCTGCTGAGCCACGCGTAATCCAGTCCAGATTGAGAATGGTGTGCGTGGCGATGACGGTAAAGGCGAGTGTCGTGATCGCGAGATAGAGTCCCTTCAACCGAAGTGACGGAATCCCGACCAGGAGAGACAGCAGTGCGGCAAGCGTCCCTCCGCAGATCATTCCCGGGATAATGGACAACGAATAATCGACAGCGAGAACACCCGCAGTGTACGCACCGATCGCGAGAAAACCGGCCTGTCCCAGCGAGATCAACCCGCACACACCGGTGAGAAGATTGAGCCCCACAACGCCGATGACCGTGATCACGATCGTTGTCGCCAACGTCATGAAGTATGGGCCCGCAACTTCCGGCAATGCGAGGCACGCCAACAGTAAAACACCTGTCCACACTTTGACGGGAGCCGAGTCGGTGAAAGCGACGAGTTCCGGATAGCTCTGCTTGAAATGGCCTGCGCGCATCAAACTCGCTCCACGTCGCGGGTTCCGAACAATCCAAACGGACGGATCATCAGCACCACCAGAATAATCGCAAACCCAACGATCTCCTTCATGCCGCGGCCGATATATCCCTCACCGAGATTTTCCAGAACCCCGATAATGAAACCGCCGATCGCCGAGCCGCCCACGGCGTCCAATCCACCGAGAATAGTTGCAGGGAACGCTCGCAACCCCAGTGCAGACATATCGGGGCCGATTTCATAGATCGCAGAAACCAGCAAGCCGGCAAGCCCCGCGGTTGCCGCGGCTAGCGCCCAGGCCAGCGCATAAATCCGGCGCACGTCGATTCCCATCAGCAGCGCGACGGTCTCGTTATTCGCCGCCGCACGCATCGCTATCCCCGAACGGGTATAGCGATAGAAGACAGCAAAGCCAGCCATGATGACGACGAGAAAGCCGATAGCGATGACCTGCGCCAGATAGAGCCGGACCGGCCCGACAACTAATACACTCTCACCCGGCAGAGCCGAAAACTCGAGCGGTGAAGCGCCCCAGATCAGCACCACCAGCGACCGAATGAAAATCGCAAGACCCACTGTCATCATGACGATCGCGATGGTCGGTTCACCGATCATCGGTCGGATTAGAAGCACCTCGACCAGCAGGCCAACCACGATGGAAACGATGATGACGATCGGCACCAGCGTCCAGAAACCGGCCCCGGTATGAACTGCAATGGTGTGCGCAAGATAGGCATTCAGCATCATCATTTCACCATGGGCAAAATTGATGACGCGGGTTGCCTTGTAGATAATCGCGAAACCGATGGCGACGAGGCCGTAGACAGCGCCCGTTGCGAGGCCAGCCCCGAAAAGTGCGAAGAAATAGGTCACGCCCTTGCTCCGTAAATCTCAGCGATCTCGCTGACGAATTTCTGCTCAATTGCCTTGCGCCGGACTTTCATCGTTGCCGTGAGTTCGCCATCGTCATGATCGAGCTCTTTCGTCAGCAGTGAATATTTCCGCACCTGCGACACACGCGCGAAACGGGAGTTAGCGACATTGACCTCGCCATCGATCAGTTCGCGGACCTCCGGCAACAGCGTAAGGCTGCGATAGGTCGTGAACGAAAGCCCCTTCTCCTGCGCCCACTTTCCGACGGAGTCGTAATCGATCTGAATCAGCGCCGCGACAAAGTTGCGGCCATCACCGACGACGATGGCCTCGCGGATATGAATGCTCTCCTTGAGCGCGTGCTCGACTTCGGAGGGTGAAATGTTCTTGCCGCCCGACGTGATGATCAGGTCTTTCTTGCGATCGACGATCTGGACTTCACCATCAACAACCCGTGCGATATCGCCCGACGTGATCCAACCGTCATTAAACGCCGCTGCAGTCGCCTCCGGCGCGTCGAGATATCCAAGGAACACCGTCGGCCCCTTCATCAACAGCTCGCCATCGTCTCCCAGACGGTACTGTAGTGAGGGAATAGGCACACCGACGCATCCGAATGTGGTGTGGTTTGGCTGTTGCATCAGCGCAACCGCAGCCGTCTCGGTCATTCCATAAACCTGATAGATCGGCAGTCCGACGGCGCGGAAAAACAGCAATGTTTCCGGCGAAACAGAAGCGGCGCCGCAGAAGCATACGGCGGCACGGTGCAAGCCGGAGAATCTCTGGACGTTGCGGAAGATCAGCAAATACAACAATTTCCCGGTCAGCTTGTCGCGCAATCCTCTACGATAGCCACCGGAAGCAATTTCGCGGCGCGCGATCGGCATCGCCAGCGAGAGCGCAGCCTGATAAGCCCAGCGATGGAAGGAATAGGATTCCTTGATCTTGATCGTGATGGTCTGCTGCAGCTTTTCCCAGATACGCGGCACGCCAAGAAACAGCGTCGGCCCGATTTCGCGCAGATCCATCGAGACGGTGTCCACCGACTCCGCGAAGTTCACCACCGAGCCGCAACATAACTGCATCACCGTCGAGAACGAGCGCTCCGCAACGTGACACAGCGGAAGATAGCAAAGAACTTCGAGGTTCTTCCCATCGTAGCCGAACGTATCAACCACGCTGCATCCGGCAACCAGCATATTGCGATGGGACAGAATTGCGCCCTTCGGCGCCCCGGTCGTGCCGGATGTATAGACGATGATCGCTGGATCGTCCGGAGACCGGGCTGCGGCGCTTTCCCGATAATTGGCGAGCATCGCAACGTCGCTCTCAGCCCGGCGCCGCCCCCGTTCGATCACTTCGGCGATACTAATGAGGCCATCTTCGCGATAGCCGTGCATGCCTTTGCTGTCGACATAGATAATCCACTTCAGGTTCGGCAAACCGCGCTGCTTGCGTGCTTCCAGAACCTTGTCGACCTGCTCCTGATCTCCGCACACGGCAATGCGCGAGCCGGAATGATGAAGGATATAGGCAAGCTCCGCCCATGGGCTCGTGGGATACAGTCCCACGCAGATGCCGCCGAGCGACTGTGCCGCCATGTCGGCATACATCCACTCCGGAATTCCCTCACCTGAGATGGCAAGGCGCTCGCCTTCGCGAAAGCCAAGCTCGGCAAGACCGAGCGCCAGCAGCTCAACATTGCGCGCATACTCGCCCCAGGTAATCCGCTTCCAGATTCCGAAATCCTTTTCACGGAACGCAAGAGAATCAGGCTGGATCTCGCTCCATAGCTTCACCAGTTGCGGAAGCGGCAGCGCGCCGGTGCGCGCCTGATCGCGAATCGAAACCGTCATGCCGCGTCGCTCCTCGCATTGCCGAGATATGCCGCCATCACCCGCGCGTCATGCGAGACTTCTGAAGGCGTGCCTTCACCGATCTTCTTTCCGAATTCGAGAACCACGACCTGATCGGAAATGTCCATCACGATTCCCATATCGTGCTCGACCATCAACACGGTCACATCGAGTTGCTCTTTGATATCGAGAATGAAGCGAGCGATATCTTCGGTCTCCTCCTGATTCATTCCGGAGACCATTTCATCCAGCAGCAACAATCGGGGATTCATCGCGAGCGCGCGCCCAAGTTCGACGCGCTTCTGCAACCCATAGGACAAGGTTCCAACCGGCAGATCGCGAACGCTCTGGATTTCGAGGAAATCGATGATCTCCTCGACGCGCTGCCGCGCCTCGATCTCCTGCTTGCGCACACCGCCCCAATACAGCGCCGCCGTAAGCGGATTAGCCGAAAGCTGCGAATGCATTCCGACCAGAATGTTGTCCACGACGGATGCGTGAGCGAACACCGCGAGGTTCTGAAAGGTACGGCCGAGCCCCCGATGAGCCATGCGATGAGTTGGCAGACCGCTAATTATCTCTCCGTCGAAACGCACCGATCCGCGCGTCGGCGGCACAAGGCCACTGATCATGTTAAAGACCGTGGTCTTGCCGGCGCCGTTTGGCCCGATCAGGCTACAGATCGTGCCGCGTTTGACGGAAAACGAGACATCCTGCACAGCGTGCACGCCGCCGAACGACTTGCCGAGCTGACTTACTTCAAGGATTACGTTCACGATAACCACCGCTTGCGCCGCTTGTAATGCTTCACATCGCGCATGCTGCGACGAATGCCCTTGGCTCCGAGCCCGAGATAGAATTCGCAGACGTCTTCGTTGCGCTTCAGTTCTTTCGAAGTGCCGTCAAGCACAACCCGGCCGTTCTCCAGAACGAAAGCATTGCGCGAAGCATCAAGCGCAAGGCTTGCATTCTGCTCGACCAGCAGCACCGTGAGACCGCCTTCGTTGCTCAGGCGTGCCACGGCGGCATAGATCGCTTCCGCCATCAGCGGCGCAATGCCCAATGACGGCTCGTCGAGCATCAGCAATCGCGGATTCGCCATCAGCGCCCGCCCGATCGCAACCATCTGCTGCTCGCCGCCGGAAAGATAACCGGAGAGAACGGCGCGGCGGTTCTTGAGCTGCGGAAAGAGCTGGTAGATTTCTTCGAGGCGGCGGGCGACGTCAGAGCGATTGGTGGTATGTCCTCCGACCACCAGGTTCTCTTCTACGGTCAGCTCAATGAAGAGTTTCCGGCCTTCCGGAACATGGGCGATGCCGAGCCGCACGATGTCGTCCGGCGCGAGCTTTGTAAGGTCACGTCCCTCAAAACGGATCACGCCATCGCGGATCTTTCCGTCTTCGGGATAAAGCACGCCGGAAATAGCTTTCAGCAATGTGGTCTTGCCGGCGCCGTTGGCACCGAGCAGCGCCGTGATGCCGCCTGCGGTCACATTCAGCGACGCATTGCGAACGGCCTCGATGGCGTTGTTGTAGACCACCTGAAGGTTTTCAACCTCAAGCATTCGTTTCCCCATTTCGGCCTCTTCGAAGGGCCGCCCGCAGGACAGCTATCAGCGCCTCGAACCATGCGCAAGAAAAAAACGGTTGTCCGCCCGTTTCAATACCAACACGGATTTCGCTTTTCGAGGAATGCCGTCAAGCCTTCTCGCGCATCGCCCCCCTCCCACGTCCTGACCAGGGCGTCGGCCGCTTCTCTAATGGTAGCATCGAGATCTCGTGCGCCTTCACGCCGAAACAATCGCTTTGCTTCGGCGATCGCGGCCGGCGACGACCTCAAAACCGTTCGCAGTTCGGCTTCAACGGCAGCATCGAGATCGTCACGCGCTACAACGTGGTGCACCAGACCGATACTAAGCGCCCTCTCCGCCGGCATCGGATCGTGCCCCGTCAAGAAGTGCGCGCGCGCCCGCGCTTCACCCAGGCGGCGAACGACAAAGGGCGAAATCATGGCAGGAATGATCCCCAGCCGCACCTCGGACAGCCCGAAAACTGCTTCATTGCAGGCCACAGCGATATCGCAGGCACATACAAGACCGATGCCGCCGCCAATTGCCGCACCATTAATGCGTGCGATCACTGGCTTGGGGCAGGAATCAATCGCGACCAGAAGCCTTCCGATCCGGTCTGCATCTTCGCGGCGCTGCTCCGAAGACTGATCGAGAATTCCGCGCATCCAGCGCAGATCGCCCCCTGCGCTAAAGCTCTTGCCTTCTCCCGTCAGCACCACCGCGCGGACGTGAGGAGCCGCCGAAACGAATTCGATAGCATCCGTCAGAGCCGCAACAACTTGCGGATTCCAAGCGTTGTGTACGGTCGGACGATTGATGGTGATCCGCGCAACGCCCCGTTCATCGATATCGCGGATAACGACCTGAGCTTCGGTATCGGAGACAGAATTGATGGTCACAGCACACCTCTTAAACAAACGGTCAACCGTTGCTTTCTTAAACAGGATTTGCTACCGTGTCCAGACTGACACTACGGACGCCGAAGGACCGCCCTGCGAACGAAACCGCCGCCACATTCGCGCGATGATGTGCGGACGCACCGGGGGTAAACACCCCGATTGCCACAACGGAGAACATGATGCCTCGTGAGTTTTCCACCATTGAGCTGACCATCGACGACCAAGTTGCGACGATCTGGCTGAACCGGCCGGAGAGCGGTAACGGCATCAATCTTCAGATGATGACGGAATTCAAAACCGCGGCTTTTGATCTCGAGGCCAATCCGGATATCCGCGTCATCGTCTTGCGCGGACGCGGCCGGCATTTCTCAGTCGGCGGCGACATGGCCATGTTTACGGAAGCTGGTGATGCGATCTCACGCGTGATCGCCGACGTCATAACGAACTTTCACGACGCTCTGCTTTCGCTGCGGCGCTCTGCCGCAACATCCATAGCGGTCGTGCATGGCGCATGTGCCGGAGGCGCATTGTCGCTGGCCCTCGCCTGCGACTTCGTTGTCGCAGACGACAAAGCGAAGTTCGCCGCCGCCTACCGCAAGCTCGGCGCCAGCGCCGACGGCGGAATGACGCATGCCCTGACCCGCGTACTCGGACAGCGCCGCGCCCTCGAACTCCTGTTGCTGAGCGACACATTTACCGCCGCGGACGCACTCCAGATGGGACTGATCAACCGGCTGGTGCCATTCGACAATCTCGAGGCCGAAGTCAGCCATATGACAGGCATCCTGCGCGCAAACGCACCGGCTTCCGTCCGCGCCCTGAAAGGGCTCACCTATCAGGCTCCAACAACATCCTTCGATCAGCAACTGTCGTCCGAACTCGCAGCGTTCGCGCAATGCGCCGGCACTGCGGACTTCCGCGAGGGCGTCAGGGCATTCGCTGAGCGCCGGCAGCCAGCTTTCAAGGGAGTATGAAATGAATCCGTTGCAAGACAAAGTTGTATTCATCACCGGCGGCAGCCGTGGAATTGGCCGCGAAATCGCGCTCAGGTTCGCGGCCGACGGCGCAAAGATCGTGATCGCCGCAAAAACCAGCGACCCGCATTCGTCGCTTCCCGGTACCATTCATACAGTCGCCGACGAAATCCGCCGCGCCGGCGGAGAAGCCCTGCCCCTGCAAGTCGACGTCCGGAACACAGACGCCATCCAGAACGCGATCGAGACGACAGTTAAAACATTTGGTGGCCTCGATATTCTCGTCAACAACGCCAGCGCAATCAGCCCGACCGGACTTCTCGACACATCGCCCCAGCGTTATGACCTGCTGCAATCGATCAACACCCGCGGAACCTATCTCTGTTCGCATTATGCAATTCCGTATCTTCGTTTGTCGAAGAATCCGCACATGCTCACCCTGTCTCCGCCCATCAGCACCGCCGCGAAGTGGTACGGCACCTATGCGGCCTACGCGATTTCCAAGTACGGCATGACCATGTGCACGTTGGGAGTCGCAGAAGAATTCCGGCAGGACGGCATCGCCGCGAACTCGCTCTGGCCACGAACAATGATCGCGACCGACGCTGTTCGCGTGCACTACGAAGACGAGTATCGCCGCAGCCGGCATCCCGCGATCATGGCCGACGCCGCCTATCTGATCGTGACAAAAGATAGCCGCACGTTCTCCGGGCACAGCTTAATAGACGAAGACTTCCTCCGGGACGAAGGCTTTTCGGATTTTTCACACTATGCAATCGATCCGGGCACCGAACTTGCCGCCGATATCCTGATCGACTAACTCTCAAGGATCATTGGATGCAAACCGTCGGACAGTGGATCAATCTTCATGCGCGTCAGCGCCCGATCAAGGTCGCCATCGTCGATGACCGGCGGCGTTTGACCTATGCGGAGCTTGATCAGCAAACGGATGCCCTTGCCGTGGCATTCGCGGCCCGTGGCGTTCGCGCCGGTGACCGTGTCGGCATCCTTGCCGGCGCGTCGGTTGAATGGGTAATGGTTTATCTGTCAATCGTGAAACTCGGCGCGATCGCAACCGCGCTGAATTACCGCGAAACACCTGATCGTCTTGTCGCGATGATGCAAAGCGTCGGAGTGAGCCTGCTGTTCACCGATGCGGGCTCGCGCACTGGGCTGTCCGAATTCTCCGGGCTTCCGGAGATCATCGAACTGTCCCGGACATCACTCGACGATCTGACGGCCCGGCACAGGAAGCCGCAGGCCTTTGCCAGCGTGCAGCCGGCGGACGGAAACGTCATCCTGTTCACTGGCGGCACAACCGGCGTTTCCAAAGGCGTGCTGCTGTCGCACTCCAATCTGTACTGGAACATCATCAACGAAGCACTGGCCACACGGATGACCGAGTGGGACACCACCCTGCTTGGAACCGCGCTACATCATTCGGCAGCCCTCAACACCTGGCTCTTGCCGCATCTCTATCTCGGCGGCACGGCCGTGATCCTGCGCGAATTCACTGCGGACGCCTGGATCGAAATGATGCAACGCGAGCGCGTCACGAACGGATTCACACCGCCCACCATGGCGCGGCAAGTGGTCAAGCATCCGAACGCCGGCAAGGCGAACTGGCGCCATTTCCGCCGCTGGTACTCCGGCGCGGGCATCCTTCCTCGCCACGAGCGCGAAGAAATGGAAGCGCTCAATCCGGGTCTTGGCATCTACTACCAGTATGGATTGACCGAGGCTGGCCCGATCGTCACCGTGCTGCAGCCTGAAGATTATGATCTCGCTCCCGGCAGCATCGGCCGTGCGGTGCGTCATTGCGAAATCCGCATGCTGCGGGAAGACCGGACCGATGCACCGCCGGATGCCATCGGAGAAATTGCGGTTCGCGGCCCCGCGGTGATGAACGGGTATTTCAATCGCCCGGAAGAAACTGCGAAAGTTTTTTACGATGGCTGGCTCCTCACCGGAGACCTGGGCGTCATGGACTCGAATGGATTCATCACTTTCCATGACCGCTCCAAGGACATGATCAAGACCGGCGGTCTGAACGTCTACTCACAGGAAGTCGAGCATGTGCTGGCGAAACACCCCGCTGTCAGAGAGGTCGCGGTCATCGGCACACGGGATGATCACTGGGGCGAAATGGTTACGGCCGTCATCACGCTGCATGACGGCATGTCTACCGATGAAAATGACCTGATCGCGTTTGCAAGAAGGGATCTCGGCGGCTACCAGACGCCCAAGCGCATCCTCTTCATGAGCTATGACGAGCTGCCGAAGAACTATCTCGGGAAAATTCTCAAGCGCGAACTCCGCACAAAGGTTGATTCATGACTGTCTTGCGTGACATTCCACACCCCGGCGTGGCCCTCATCACCATCGATCGCCCCGACAAGCTGAATTCCATCGACCCCGCGACGGATCTGCTGTTGCGCGAAGCCTGGGCATGGGCGGAACAGGCGGATGATGTCCGCTGCATCATTCTCACCGGCACGAAAAAGTCGTTCTGCGCAGGCGGCGATATCGCCCAGCTCTTGCCGGACCTGCGCCGCCGCAACGAAATCAATGCCGATGACGGTACATTCTGCGGGCTGACACGCGTCTATCCCACGCGAAAACCAATTCTCGCCGCGGTCAATGGCCTCGCCTTCGGCGGCGGCCTTGAATTGGCACTTGCGTCAGATATCCGCATTGCCAGCGCCAATGCAAAATTCGGCTTGCCGGAAGTCCAGGTCGGCGTGCTGGCCGGCGCCGGCGGCGCGACCCGCCTTCCCCGCTTCATCGCGCCCGCTGTCGCGGCGGAGATGCTGCTGACGGGCGAAGCGATCGACGCGGACACAGCGCTCCGTGCCGGTCTCGTCAGCCGTGTGGTTCCACCGGAGCAACTGATGGAGACGGCATTCAGGATCGCGAGCCGTATTGCCGCGAACGCCCCGCTCGCAATTGTCCGGACGCTCGAACTGATCCGGAAATCCCGCTCGCTCAGTCTTGCGGATAGTCTCGATATGGAACGCGCAAGCCTGCAATATCTCCTTGCGAGCGCAGATGCGGAGGAAGGCATCGCCGCTTTTTCCGAGAAGCGCGTCCCGGCATTTACAGGACACTAACATGCTCGATATCTACGCACTGGACGAAACCACCCGCCAGATCAAGGACAGCGTCTCGGCATTCGCAAGCGAGCTGATTGCACCGCTGGCCGATGAAGTCGACCGCAAAGATACGTTCCCTCGTCATTTGTGGCCTAAACTAGGCGCTCTCGGCGTCCTCGGCATTACCGCCGACGAAGCCGATGGTGGCGCCGGTTTAGGGTATCTCGCGCATGTGGTCGCTTCCGAGGAAATTTCCCGCGCTTCCGGCTCGATTGGAATTTCCTACATCGCCCATTCCAACTTGTGCGTGAATCAGATCCGGCTTAATGCAAATCCTGAACTGCGGAGACGCTATCTGCCCAAGCTGATCTCTGGCAAGCATGTCGGTGCGCTTGCGATGAGCGAATCTGGCTCTGGTTCGGACGTCGTCAGCATGGCGCTCCGAGCAGAGCGGTGCGGCGATCGCTTCGTTCTCAACGGCAGCAAGATGTGGATCACGAACGGCGATCACGCCGACGTCTATGTAATCTACGCCAAGACGAGCCCTGAGGCAGGCAAGCGCGGCATTACTGCTTTTTTGGTCGAGCGGGACACGCCCGGTTTCAGGCGCGCGCAGAAGCTCGACAAACTCGGCATGCGCGGTTCAGGAACTTGCGAGCTCGTTTTCGAGGATTGCGAGGTCCCGGCGGAGAATGTTCTGGGAACAATCGACGCGGGCGTCCGTGTGCTGATGAAAGGCCTCGACTATGAGCGCATCGTCGCCGCGTCCGCATCCGTGGGACTGATGCAGGCCGCACTCGATATCGCCCTGCCTTACGTCCGGGAGCGCAAGCAATTTGGGCAACCGATCGGAGAATTCCAGCTCGTTCAGGGCAAGCTTGCGGAAATGATGACTTCGCTCAATGTCTCCCGCGCTTATCTCTACACCGTGGCAGCTGCGGCGGATCGCGGGTTGCCGCTGCGCAAGGAGGCCGCCAGCGCCATCATGTTCGCATCGGAAGCCGCGACGCGCGTAGCGCTCGACGCCATCCAGTTGCTCGGCGGCAATGGCTACATCAACGAATACGCGACCGGGCGGCTGCTGCGCGACGCCAAGCTGTACGAGATCGGCGCGGGCACGACGGAAATCCGTAAAATGCTGATCGGTCGCGAACTTGTCCACGCTGATGGATAGCCACTAGATAATAGACCGCTGGGAGGAAAGAATATGACTTACGAAGACATCATCTACGAGGAACGCCCGAAGAGCGTTGCTCGCATCACGATTAATCGGCCGGAAAGCTACAATGCCTTTCGTGGGAAGACGGTCGAAGAGCTCATCCACGCCTTTCAGCGCTCTGGGTGGGATAAGTCGATTAGCGTGATCGTTTTGACCGGCGCTGGCGATAAGGCTTTCTGCACCGGCGGCGACCAGGGCGCACATGACGGACAATACGACGGTCGGGGGACAATTGGCCTCCCCATCGATGAGTTCCAGAGCGTCATCCGCGATATGCCGAAACCCGTCATTGCAAGGGTCAACGGCTTTGCGATCGGCGGAGGCAACGTGCTTGCGACGATCTGCGATCTGACGATTGCATCGGACAAGGCGCAGTTCGGACAGGTTGGCCCGAAAGTCGGATCCGTTGATCCGGGTTTCGGAACCGCTTATCTGGCCCGCGTGGTCGGCGAAAAGAAAGCGCGCGAAATCTGGTATCTCAACCGGCGTTACACGGCTGCGCAGGCAGTCGAAATGGGACTCGCCAACATCGCGGTACCGCATGATGAACTCGATGCGGAAGTTGATCGCTGGTGCGAGGAACTTCTAGAGCGTAGCCCCACAGCTCTGGCGCTTGCCAAGCGGTCTTTCAATGCAGATACGGAATCGATCCGCGGCATCGCCAGCATGGGCATGGCAGCGCTCAGCCTCTACTACGACACGGAAGAGTCGAAGGAAGGGGGCCGGGC
>JAUSAX010000145.1 GCA_030652315.1 Afipia sp.
CCAGCCTCCCGGACGACATGGCTGCGAACCACGCGCGCGGGCGCCGCATCCTGCTCCGCTTCAAAGCGCCCTCGAGAAGCGCCCCTCACGAACAGGACACGCCGAACTTAAGCGTGGTCCGGGGCACGGGGATTGCCATCCCCATCACGAAATGTTGCAGGATCATTGTCATTTCAGAGTCGCTCCGTGTCGTCCTCGCGAAAGCGGGGACGACACCGGAAATGCTGAAGCGCTCGACATTCCCCACCCGTCATTCCGGGGCGCGCGTCTTCGCGCGAACCCGGAATCCACGGCCACTCATCGGATTTCCGGCAGTCATGGATTCCGGGCCTGCGCCAAGAGGCGCATCGCGGAATGACAGGGTGAGAGTTCGCTGCACTCAGCGATGACGGAAGTGGATAGGCCAGCTTTTACCTATTCGTCCGCAGCAACAGGTTCGGCGGACATCGCCGCTTCCTCACCATTCCAACCGCACGCACGCAGCCGCTCGTGCAGATGCGCGGGTGCAGGCGCGACAACACGGACCGGCGGCTTGTTCTTCGACAGCGGGATGACGATTTCACGCGCGTGAAGATGCAGCGTCGGTTCGCCGAATCGCGGCCCGTTGCCGTAGATATTGTCGCCGACGATCGGCCAGCCGCTCGCCGCGCAATGCACGCGCAACTGATGGGTGCGGCCGGTGATCGGCTCCATGGCGAGCCAGGTCAGGCCGTCACCGCGTCCCATCACGGTCCATTTCGTTTGCGACGGGAACCCGTTCGGATCAGGCTTTTGCCACCAGCCGCGCTCGGCATCGAGCCGTCCCAATGGAATGTTGATTTCGCCTTCACCCTCGGTTGGACCGCCTTCGACCACAGCCCAGTAGGTCTTGGAAATCTTGCCATGCTTGAACAGCAGGCCGAGCGAGGCGGTGGCCTTGCGGTGACGCCCCAGCACGAGACAGCCCGAGGTGTCGCGGTCGAGCCGGTGCGCGAGCACGGGTGGCCGCGGCAGGCCGTAGCGCAGCGCGTCGAACGAGGCTTCGAGATTGGGGCCGCCCTTGGGGCCGCGATGCACGGCGATCCCGGCCGGCTTGTCGATCACCAGCATCAGCCCGTCGCGGTGAAGCACGCGGGCCTGCATTTCTTCCGGGGTCGGTTGCGGCGTATCCATGGGACAATGTTGACTTTCGTTTCAGCGGCGAAACCGCTAACACACCCCCCGCATGAACGACAGTCCGCAGGATCAACCCAAACAAAGCTGGTGGCGCAGGCTTTCCGCCGGCCTCAAGCGCACGTCGAGTTCGCTCGGGACGGCGGTGGCCGATCTCGTCACCAAGCGCAAGCTCGACCGTGCCATGCTCGACGATATCGAGGATGTGCTGCTGCGCGCCGATCTCGGAACCGAGGTCGCGGCGCGCATCGCGGAGGCCGTCGGCAAAGGCCGCTACGACAAGTCGGTATCGGCGGAAGACGTGACAACCATCGTCGCGACCGAAGTGGAGAAGGTGCTGTCGCCGGTGGCGAAGCCGCTGGAAATCGACGCAACGCAAAAGCCGTTCGTCATTCTCGTGGTCGGCGTCAACGGCTCCGGCAAGACCACCACCATCGGCAAGCTCGCCGCGAAACTTTCCGCCGAAGGCCGCAAGGTGATGCTGGCCGCAGGCGACACGTTCCGCGCCGCCGCCATCGAGCAGTTGAAGGTGTGGGGCGAGCGCAACAAGGTTCCGGTGGTGGCCCGCGCGCAAGGCTCGGATTCGGCAAGCCTCGCCTTCGAGGCGGTCGAAGCCGCGAAGGCGCAGGACATCGATGTGCTGCTGATCGACACCGCCGGGCGTTTGCAGAACAAGACCGAGCTGATGGTCGAGCTCGAGAAAGTGCGGCGCGTGATCGGCAAGGTCGATTCAACCGCGCCGCATGCCGTGCTGCTGGTGCTCGATGCGACGGTCGGCCAGAACGCGCTGTCGCAGGTCGATGCGTTTCAGAAGACGGCGGGCGTCACGGGGCTGGTGATGACCAAGCTCGACGGCACGGCGCGCGGCGGCATTCTCGTGGCGCTGTCGGAAAAGTATAAACTGCCGGTGCATTTCATCGGCGTCGGCGAGGGGATCGACGATCTCGCGCCGTTCACCGCGCGCGACTTTGCGCGCGCGATCGCAGGACAGGAAAACTGAGCATGGCCGCTTCGGAAAAGCCCGCACCGCATCCGCTGTTCAAGCTCGCGACCGAACTCGGTCCGCTGGTGATCTTTTTTGGCGCTAACGCGAAGTTCGGACTGTTCGTCGCCACGGCTGCGTTCATGGTCGCGATCGTCGTGGCGATCGCTGCGTCCTACATCGTGACGCGTCACGTGCCGCTGATGGCCATCGTCACGGCGGTGATCGTGCTGGTGTTCGGCGGGTTGACGCTGTTCTTTCACGACGAGATGTTCATCAAGCTCAAGCCGACCATCATCTACGCGCTGTTTGCAGCCGCGCTCGGCATCGGTCTGCTGCTCGGGCGTTCGTTCATCGCCATCATGTTCGACCAGATGTTCAACCTGACGCCGGAAGGCTGGCGACAGCTGACCATCCGCTGGATGTTTTTCTTCGCGGGCATGGCGGTGCTGAACGAGATCATCTGGCGCACGCAGACAACCGATTTCTGGGTGTCGTTCAAAGCGTTCGGCGTGATTCCGATCACGGCGATCTTCGCGATGGCGCAGACCTCGCTGATCAAGCGCTATAGCATCGCGCCTGCGACCGATGAAGCGGGCGACATCGAGCGCGGCGATATCACGAAATGATAAAATATTGTCGTCATGCCCGGGCATAGCCGTTCGAAGAACGGCGTCGCTTCCGCTTGCCTACGTCCCGGGCATCCACGTCTTGAGGACGTTGCGACAAGAAAGACGTAGATGGCCGGGACAAGCCCGGCCATGACGCAGTGTTAGATGGACTTCGCGATCAGAACTTACTTCTGCTTCGCGATGATCTTGTCCTTGATCTCGGCGTAGGTCTTCTCAGGTACGATCTTCTTGTTCACGAGATCGTCCTTGCCCTTGTAGGGACGGCCCTTGATGATCGCGGCGGAGTACGCGTCGCCGATCCCCTTGAGCGCCTTGAGCTGATCGGCGGTCGCCGAGTTGATGTCGAGCAGTTCGGTCTTGGTGTCGGACTTGGCCGCGGGCGCCATCTTCGAGTCGGCCTTCGGCGCAGTCGTTGCAGCGGCAGGCGGGGGCGCCATCTTGCCACCGGTTGCCGGCTGGGTCGCCTGAGAGAACGATGGCGACGATGCGAGCAGGCCGAGGGCGAGGGTCGCGGCAGTCAATGAAAGAAGTTTCGAATAACGCATGGGTGTCCCTCCAGGACAGTGATTGCAACACGCATAGCGTATGTTCGAATTCGTGGCCGCGCCATGGCTGCAAAATGAACGGCAGATAAAAGCGCAAAATTATTTTGAGCCGTTTGGTGCGGCGCGGTTGCGCCAAGCACGCCGGTCAGTTCTTGGCCGCGGGCAATTTTTCAAACGGATCGAAGGCGACAAAAGCCTCGGGCAACTTGATGTCGATGCCGGATGCTTGGCCCCGCTCGTTGAGGAATTTCATCGACGCGGCAAAGTCATCCAACAGGTTCGGCAAGGGGACCAGCGGCTGGTCCAGCGGGCGGGTGAAGTCATCCCAGTGGATCGGAATGACGCGCCGCGCGCCCGGCTTGTCCACGACCTCCCGCCAGTAATCTTCCATGTAGCTGACGGGGCGCTTGCCGAGTTGCCCGGTGCCCAAAAACACCACATCCGCCTTGCGCCCGTTCAGTGCCCCGGGGACGAAGCCGGCGCTGGCATTGATCAGCATGCGCCGGTCACCGTGCTCGACAAGGACCATGAAACTGCCGCCCTCGAGATAGGCGTTGGCGCGAACCGGCGGCTTCAACGGCTCGGCGATCTCGCCTCCGGTGAAGGGCGACGGCACATGGCGGCCGGGAAGCAGCGTGATGCGGAAGCGTCCGAAGGTCATCACGTCGCCGGCGCGGCGCACTGCGATCTGGCTGTCCGGCAAGCCCCAGCCTCGCCCGACATTCGCGGTCGATTCCGATCCGATCAGAACTGCGCCGGTGCGTGCGGCGACTTCCGGCGAATCCATCACATGGTCGTAATGGGAGTGATTGACGATGACCGCGGCCAGCCGCGTGATGCCGGCGCGCCGCAGGGTTGCCTCGATCAGGGCTTTGTCCGGCGCGATCTTCTCGAGAAGCAATTGCCGTGAGTTCGGCCGCGTGAAGAAGCCGTCGGTCAGGATTGCGGTCTCGCCATCGTCGAGCAGCAAGGTGGACACGCCGAGGAACGTGACGCGTAGCCCCGGATCACGGTTGGCCTTGGAGAAGGTCTTGAATGCGTTGAAGGCATCGATGTCCGGCCGGTTGCTCAGGCCATGATAGATGTAGATGGCGGCGGCAGTCATCAGCAGCAGCAGGACGGCGGCAATCCGGATCACATACTTCATGGGACCTCCCGCATCATGCCGGGCATCTCAGGGTTTGCCGCGCAGCGCCTTCTCGATCTCGGCCTTCAGAACGACGTCGATATTCTGAGGCGTGATCGGGCCGATCAGCTTGTAGGCGATGGTTCCGTCGCGGCCGATGACGAATGTTTCCGGCACGCCGTAAACGCCCCATTCGATCGACGCGCGGCCGTTGGCATCGACGCCGACTTCGACGAACGGATTGCCGTAACGCCCAAGGAAGCGCCGGGCGTTGTCCGGGCTGTCCTTGTAGTTGATGCCGATCATGCGAATCCGTTTGTCCTGCGCGAGCTGCACCAGCAGCGGCGCTTCGTCGTGGCATGGCACGCACCACGATGCCCAGACGTTGACGACGCTGACCTGGCCCTTGAAAGCCGCCGGGTCGAGCCCTGGCACCTGCGCGCCGCTGGCGACGAGTCCCTCAAGTGGAGGCAGCTTTGTCTGCGGCGCTGGCCGGCCGATCAGCGCCGAGGGGATACGCGCAGGGTCGCCCGCGCCGAGCCGGAACCAGAACAACCCGGCGAGC
>JAUSAX010000004.1 GCA_030652315.1 Afipia sp.
TGGGTCCCGGCCTTCGCCGGGACGACCACATTTCTGTGTATGCCGCAAAAAACAAAAAACCCGGCCGCGAGGCCGGGTTTTGAAACTCATGTCTCACGACGTAATCGTGAGAATGTTCAGATCAATCGCAAACCTGAACGCGGCGGACGCGCCAGCCGTAGCCGTCCCAGAAGCGCTCGCGCACCAGGCGGCACTCGGGCTCTTCGACGTATACCGGGCCGGGAGCATAGCCGTAGCCATATGCCGGGCGGTTGCTGTTGGCGATGGCGCCGCCGATAATCGCGCCGCCCAGAAGCCCAAGACCCACGCCGGCAGCCACACGGCCGCCGTCAGCCTGGGCTGCGGGCATCGCGGTTGCGAGCGAACCGGCGATCGTTACGACCGCGAGGAACGCCGAAAGAACCTTCTTCATGTTTATCTCTCCTCAGATCACGCCAGAGCCTGGCGCAAGGCGATTGGTCTGCAAGGGTCCAATGACGGAACTCAAGATAGCCCGATTTGGCCCCTGTTTGAAAGGTCCGGCGTCATCCCGCGCCGGCGATTCAGCGGATGTCCCGGCGCCAATATAGCGGTTTCTGGCGCGCGGCCTTCACAAAAAACGCCCCCAAGGGGCACTTTACCCTAGGGAGCGTTACTTTTTTCCAAGCCGGGGCGGCTAAAAGAAGGCCGCCCGGTGATCAGTTGTGTCAGTTACAAACCTGAACGCGGCGGACGCGCCAGCCGTAGCCGTCCCAGAAGCGCTCGCGCTGCAGGTAGCAGCCGCCGCCGCCGTAGTAGGCCGGGCCTGCGCCGTAATAGCCGTAGCCCGGGCCGTAACCGCCGCTGTTGGCAATCGCCGCACCGGCGATGGCGCCGCCGAGGAGGCCGAGGCCGATGGCAGCACCGCCACCATGACCATGACCGTGATAATGACGACGATATTGCGCTTCTGCGGCGGGCATCGTGGTCGCGAGCGAGCCAGCGATCGTTGCGACCGCGAGGAACGCCGAAAGTACCTTCTTCATGGCTTCACCTTCCGTCGTTGTAACCTGTGAGATGTCGTTGTGACCTGTGAGATAACGGGTCTCGCCGGTGAAAGTTGCACGGTTGCGTTGAACGGGAACTGAATGGGGCGGCCGGATTCCCGCCATGATTGGAGGCGCGGGAGCAAACCCACAACGTCATTCCGGGGCGCGAGCTTTTGCGCGCGAACCCGGAATCCCGCGGTGTACTGCGGATGAACTTTGCGTCATTCCGGGTCCGCGCGAGCGCGTTCCGGAATGACGTTGTGATCAACAAAAACGGCGCCCGCGAAATGCGAAGCGCCGTTTGAATTTTTTGAGAGCCGCGCGGAAATCCGCGTCGCCGATGATCAGAACAGCGAAGCGTACTGCTGCAGTCCGGCCTGCTGCACGAGGCCCATCGCGGTGCGCTTCTGATCCTCATCGAGGCGGGAGAACAGCGCGGACGCGGCCGGCGCGAAGCGGCGCACGGCGGCTTCGTTGACCTGCGGCTCGCGCGCGAGCGCGCGCAGCGCGCTGGCAACGGCGGGCCAGTACTTCGCCTGCTCGGCCTTCAGCTTCAGTGCTGCGCGATAGCGCATGATGGCGACTTCGCTCATCGCCGACTGATACATCGAAATCTTTTTCTGCGGAGCGGCGACTTCGGTGCCGATGGACGCGGTAAAGTCCTGGGCGGAAACCGGTGCGCTCACGGAAATTGCCAACGTGGCAACAACAGACGCAATCGCGATTGGCAATTTTCGCATTTTTCTCACTTATACATGGGGAATGATGGTTGCGGGGTACGTGTCATATGTGACCAAAATGCGATCCATTGGGTTAACAATTCCAGAAATTGCGGGGCAACGTCTTGTTAAGGTTTAGGAGCGGGATTTGTTCCGCGAAATCAGTGCCCTTTTTGCCCGTGTAACATTCGCTCACCAAAGGTGAAGCGGGATCCGTTGTTAATGTCCGGAACCCGAAATGCTGAATCCGCCGAGAAATGCTGGATAATTCACATCGGCGCGGCGCGGTGCAGTTTAGTTCAGCGCGCGGATTCGAGCGTCTGCGACAGCAATTCGAGCGCGTGAAGCGCGAACGCGCGCATGTTGGCGATGCGATCGCTGTCGCCGGTCTCGAGCGTGATCACGCGCATCAGCGGTCCCGCGATCGCCATGCATGAATGTCCGGCGGCGTCGCCGTAGCGATTGCCGGACGGGCCGGTCGCGCCGGTCTCGCTCAGGCCCCATGTGGTGTTGAGAAGTTCGCGCGCGCGGTTCGCGAGCAAGGTCGCGTAAGGCTCGGTCGCGCCGCGCATGCCGATGTCTTCCATCTCTTCTTTTGTGATGTTCACCAATGCCGCGCGCGCACGCGGCGTGTAGATCACGCCGCCGCCGCGGTAGTAGGCCGATGCGCCGGGCACCGCGAGCAGCGCCGCGGAGATCAGTCCGCCGGTGGAGGATTCCGCGACCGCGATGGTTTCTTTTCGCGCGATCAGGGACGCGGCGATTTTCTCCGCGAGCGGCAGCAGCTTTTCCATGGTGTATTCCGGGGTTGGAGCGTGAGGTTGATGTTTCGTCGCTTGCCGTCATTGCGAGGAGCCCTTGCGACGAAGCAATCCAGTTCTTCCTTGTTGCTCTGGGTTGCTTCGCGGAGTTTATCATCGGGCCAGCGAAGCCGGACCCGTTGGCTCGCAATGACGTGGAGAGTTATCGGGAATTTCTAAAGCTGCGTCTTGTAACGCGCCTCGACGGCTTCCTGGCTTTCGGGCGTGCCCTGGCCGGTCTGTTCGTGAATGACTTCACTGATGCTCGGCTGCGCGGAGCGCGCAACGCGAGAGTCCGGCGACCATAGCTTCGAGCGCATCAGCGCCTTGCCGCAATGGAAGTAGACCTCGCGCACGGCGATATCGAGCACGGCGCGGGGCGGCTTGCCGAACTCGATCATGGTGGCCAGCAGGTCTGCGTCCGCCGAGAGTTTTGCTTCGCCGCCGACGCGCAATGTTTCGTCGAGACCCGGCACGAAGAAGATCAGTTGCACGTAGCCCGAGCCGGTTACGAGGTTGCGGAAGCTGTCGATGCGGTTGTTGCCGGGACGATCCGGCATCAGCAGGCGCGTCTCGCCTTCGATATGAACGAAGCCCGGATTGCCGCCGCGCGGCGACGCATCGACGGTGCCGTCAGGCCCTGAGGTCGCCAGCACGCAGAACGGCGACATCCCGATGAAGTGCGCGGCGTGTCGGTCGATACGCGGCAGTTGCTTCGCGATCACGCGGTCGGTGGGTGGTGCGTAAATGGTGCCGAGGTCGTCAGGTCCGATATGCGTCACGCCGTGCTCCTGTTTCTCGCGATCCTGACATTTAACCCAATCCGCAGCGTCCTGTATTTGCGGGTTTTTGCCGTCAGTTCGATATCGCTGTTCTGCCCGTTTGGAGCAGGAATTTAGATCGATTCCAGACTGCGTGCGAAGCCGTCCGGCCAGTTTGGAATAGCTTAAAACTGGCTGTTTTCCTTTTGCATCGAGGCCTTCGCTCCCATACCTGTGGGTCAACAGTCCTTACAGGTTCTCCAAGCCCCCATGATTGTTTGTTCCTGCAACGTCCTGACCGACCACGACGTGCGTAACGTCGTGACCCAAGCCAAGGACTTCCCGCGCACGGCCGGGCAAGTCTATGGCTGTCTGGGCTGCAGCGCCGAATGCGGCCGCTGCGCGCGAACCATCAAGAAGATCATGGATGAAGCCCTCGGCGCCTGCGCCAAGGCCTGCTGCGCGGGATGCCCCCATAGCCAGCAGCACGCTGATCATGCCCACGCCGATCACTCGCACGCCGATCATTCGCATGCCGACGGCGAACATCACCATCCAGTGATCCTGACCGCCCAAGCGGCTGCCTAAGCCGTTTTATCGGCTTGTCTTTCTCGCCTTTCTGCAATGTGGACGCCGCCGCGGCGAGGGCTTGTACTCGCCGGAAATCTGATTTAGAACGTTTCTAAATTGAATTTGGCCCGTCAAACGACGGTTCCACGATGGAGTGTAAGATGAAGGGCGATCCGAAGGTCATCGAGTTCCTGAACAAGGCGCTGCGCAGCGAGCTGACCGCCGTCAGCCAGTTCTGGCTTCACTACCGGATGCTGGAGAACTGGGGCCTGAAGGATCTCGCCAAGAAATGGCGCAAGGAATCCATCGAGGAAATGGAGCACGCCGACAAGCTGATCGATCGCATCATCTTCCTTGACGGTTTCCCGAACCTGCAGGTGCTCGATCCGCTGCATATCGGCCAGAACGTGAAGGAAGTTCTGGATTGCGATCTCAAGGCCGAGTATGCGGCGCGCGAGCTTTATGAGAAGGCCGCGACCCACTGCCATAGCGCGAAGGACTACGTCTCGCGCGATCTGTTCGAGAGCCTGATGAAGGACGAGGAGCACCATATCGACTTCCTCGAAACCCAGCTCGACCTCATCAAGCGCATCG
>JAUSAX010000010.1 GCA_030652315.1 Afipia sp.
ATCCGTGAAGAACGTGAACATGAAGAACGACAGCCAGTCGGGCGTCGCTTCGTTGAAGGCGCCGAGCATGCGTGGCGCATCCTCATCGCCCGAACGACGACGCAGCAAATCATCGGCTTCCTCGCGGCCGTCGCGGCCGAAATACTTCTGCAAGAGATAGACCATCGCCCAGAGATGGCGGCCCTCCTCGACATTGACCTGAAACAGGTTGCGCATGTCGTAGAGCGACGGAGCCGTTTTTCCAAGGTGCCGCTGTTGCTCGACCGAGGCCGGTTCGGTGTCTCCCTGAATGACGACGAGCCGGCGCAGCATCGCGCGATATTCGCCCGGCACTTCCTGCCACGCCTTCTCGCCCATGTGCTGGCCGAAATTCACCTTGCGCTCCGTATCCTGCGGCGCGAGCAACACGCCCCAGCGATATTCCGGCATGCGGACGTAGTCGAACTTGGCCCAGCCTTTCGGATCGACGCTGATCGCGGTGCGCAGATAGACCAGCGATTCCTGAAAACCCTCCGGCCCCATGTCGTTCCACCAGTCGAGATAACCCGGATGCCAGCCTTCCAGTGCCTTCAGCACCTGACGGTCTTCGGCCAGATTGACGTTGTTCGGGATCTTGGTGGTGTAATCGACGTTCATGATGTTCATTGTGCTCTCCCTTTGGGAGAGGCGAATAGCGAATGGCGAATGGCGAATAGTTTCTCTTTCTATTCGCTACTCCCTATTCCCTATTCGCCTCCTTAAACTCTCGTCATATCGAATTGCGCTTTCACGCCGGTGCCGTAGCGCTGCAGCGCGCCGTTCTCGCCCACCGCGTTCGGCCGCTGGAAGATCCAGTTCTGCCACGCGGTGAGGCGCGAGAAGATTTTTGACTCCATGGTCTCGGGCCCGGCGAAACGAAGATTCGCCTCCATGCCGGTGAGGCTGTCGGGCGAGAAGCTGCTGCGTTCCTCGAAGAACACGCGCACCTCATCGTCCCAGTCGATGTCGTCGAGCGCGAACGTGACGAGACCCAGTTCCTCGGCGGCCTCGGCATCGAGCGCCTCGCCAATCTTCGCCTTTGCGGTGTCGACATCGGACGGATCGGCCTGGAACCGCGATTCCAGCCGGGTCAGGCCGTGGCTCATCGGATAGGGACCGAAGTTCGCCCCGCTCAAAATGATCTCGGCGGGCGCGCGATTGTCGCCCTGCTTCTCGCCGATCAACATGTAAGAGCGGTCAGCCGCGAACACGAGTTCGGCCAGCGTGCCGACGAAGCAAGAGCCGGGCTCGACCAGCGTCACCAGCGTGCGCGAGGTGACGTCGATGCGCTTGAGCACGCGCTTCCAGTAATGACGGATTTCGTTGACCAGCCAGTTCACCTTGTTGGCTTCCAGAAACGCGTCATAAGCCAGCACCCGCGAACGTTCGCCGTGGGACTTGAACACCAGCATCGCGATTTCAAGCTCGTTGATACGCAGATGCAGAATGGCGTCGTCCAGTTCGCGCGCGACCTGAAGCGGCCAGAAGTCCGCGCCCTGCGCCATTAGCCCAGCAACATCTGCGGGCGGATCATTGTCCGGCGCCTTGATCGAAATGGTGGCGATGCGCCCGGCGCGATTGAGATCGACGCTGACGAAACCATAGCGGATGCCGTCTTCGGTGAAGCTGCGCTTCAGCGGCTTGAGCGTAACGCCCTGCCCTTCGCCTGCGCGCTTCGACTGGCCGGCGAATTCCTTTGCGCGATCCGCGACCTTGGCTTCGAGTTTGGAGTTAGAGACGATCTCGTCCACCAGCCGCCACTGCACGGCGCGCTTGCCCTTGATGCCTTCCTCGATGGTGCAGAAGAAGTCGGCGTGGTCGCGGCGCACCTTGCGCTTGTCGACGACGCGGGTGAGACCGCCGGTGCCCGGCAATACCGCGAGCAACGGCACCTCGGGAAGTGCGACGGCAGCAGCGCCGTCATCCGCCATGATGATGTGATCGGCGGCAAGCGCGAGTTCATAACCGCCGCCGGCCGCGGTGCCGTTGATGACGCAGATGAAGCGCTGACCGGAATTCTCCGACGAGTCCTCGAGGCCGTTGCGGGTCTCGTTGGTGAACTTGCAGAAGTTCACTTTGTGCGCGTGGGTCGAGCCCGCGAGCATGCGAATGTTGGCGCCGGCGCAGAACACGCGGTTCTTGCCCGAGCGCAGCAGCACGACCTTCACTTCAGGATGTTCGAAGCGCAGCCGCTGAACGGCGTCCGCCAGTTCGATATCGACACCGAGGTCGTAGGAATTCAGCTTGAGCAGATAGCCCTCGAACAGGCCGCCGTTCTCGTCGACGTCCATGGTCAGCGTGGCGACATCGCCCGCCACATCGAGCTTCCAGTGCCGATACTTCAACGGCTCGGTCTGGAAGTCGATGAAGGTCGCGCTGTTGGCGAGTTTTCTGTCCGCTTGGGCCATCGGCCACCCTCGATCCGGCTGAAATCTGAATTATAATGCATAATAATGCCGGTTTTTACGCATGTCCAGCCTTATAATGCACGTAACATGCATTTTTTTGCATGATCCCATTGCACGTCCAATGTCATCACCGGGCTTGTCCCGGTGATCCCGATTAATCGGGCACCGCGCCTTGATGATCGGGATGGCCGGGACATAGGCGAGCGGAAGCGACGCCGTTCTTCGAACGGCTATGCCCGGCCATGACAACCGAAGAACGGCGTGGTCGGCATCAGGCAGCGCGACCGATTTCACCCTCGCCGTGCAGCGACAACAACCGGTTGGCGAAATCCGCCGCTGCTTTCAGCGTCGCGTCAGGAGCTTCACGGTGCGGGGAATGGCCCGCGCCGGGAATGATGGTCGTGTCCACCGGGCAGTAGCATTCGGCCTGCGCGATCTCGACCTGCCGCAGCGTGCCGTACTGGTCGTCCGCCCCTTGAATGATCTCGACCGGCACGCGCACGTAAGCGAGCGATTCAGAAATATCCCAGTCGCGGAATTGCGGATCGAGCCAGGCGTCGTTCCAGCCGCGGAAGGCGTTATCGACATCCTTGTGCCAGCGCGCGAGTTTCTCGCGAAGGTCGGTGGTGGCGTAGGTGTCCTTGATCTTTGCGATCGACTGAATCGAAATATCCTCGACCACGAAGTGCGGCGCGATCAGCATTAGGCCGCGCACGCGATGATCCTGCACGCCGCCGGCATAGATCGTCGCGACCGACGCGCCGTCGGAGTGGCCAAGCAGCAGCCCTCGCCGGAAGCCGATGGCGTCGAGCACCTTCGGCAATACCTCCAGCGCCTCAACATGCATGTAGTCAGGACGGCGCGGCAGTTGCGCCGGCGACGAATGGCCGTAGCCCGCCCGCGAATAGACGAATACGCCCGCGCCCGTCGCAGCCTGCAGCTTCTCGGGGAAATCGCCCCACAGCCCGACCGAGCCAAGGCCTTCGTGCAGCATCACGATAGTCGGCGCGGTGTCAGGCATCGGCCCGATCATGCGGTATTCAAGATTGCTGGAGCCTATGGTGAGCGTGCCGGAAGATTGGAGCGTCATTGTTGTTGTCCTTATCGTTTGCCGAGCAACAATTTCCTCGTTCGTCATGCCCGGCCTTGTGCCGGGCATCCACGTCTTCTCTTCTCTCGCAAAGAAAGACGTGGATGGCCCGGACGAGCCCGGCCATGACGGAAATTAGGATTTCGCGCCGTCCCGCAGCTTGAAGCGCTGGATTTTTCCGGTCGCGGTTTTCGGCAGGCTTTCCACCACCTCGATCCAGCGCGGATATTTCCACGGGCCGATCTTCTGCTTGACGTGATCTTTCAATGCCCCGTTGAGATCGCTCATCGAGGCGCCCTGCTTCAGCACGACGAATGCCTTTGGTTTCAGTAGCCCTTCAGAATCCTCGGCGGGCACCACGGCGGCTTCCGCCACCGAGGGATGCGTGATCAGCGCGCTCTCGACTTCAAATGGGGATACCCAGATGCCGGAGACCTTGAACATGTCGTCGGAGCGGCCGCAGTAGGTGTAACGGCCTTCAGAGTCGCGGGTGTATTTGTCGCCGGTGCGGGTCCAGCCGCCCTCGAAAGTCTGGCGACTTTTGCTGCGCTGGTTCCAGTAGCCTTCGCCGGCTGACGGTGCGTTGACCAACAACTCGCCGACTTCGCCATCCGCGACGTCCGCGCCTGCATCGTTGACAAGGCGCACCGCATAACCCGGCACCGGCTTGCCGGAAGTGCCGTACTTGATGTCACCCGGCGCATTGGACAGGAAGATGTGCAGCAGTTCGGTCGAGCCGACGCCGTCGAGAATATCGACGCCGAAACGCTGCTGCCAGCTTTGGCCCACGAGTTCCGGCAGTGCTTCGCCCGCCGAGGTGCAGACGCGCAGGCGTTTGGTGCGCGGCTCGGTCTTGAAGGCCTCATCATTGAGCATCGCCGCGAACAGCGTCGGCACGCCGAAGAAGATGCTCGGATCGTGCTTGCGGATCAGTTCGAACATGACCTGCGGCGTCGGACGTTCAGGATTGAGAATCGTCGTCGCGCCGACCGACATCGGGAACGTCAGCGCGTTGCCGAGGCCATAGGCGAAGAACAGTTTCGCCGCCGAGAGACCGACATCGTCCTCGCGAATGCCGAGCACCTGCTTGGCGTAGGTCTCCGCCGTCGCCTCGAGATTGGAATGCAGGTGGCGCACGCCCTTCGGCATGCCGGTCGAGCCGGACGAGTAGAGCCAGAACGCAGGCTCATCCGGATGGGTCGCGGCGGTCTCGAACTGGTCGCTCTCTTTCGCGAGTTCATCCCTGAACAGCAGATACGGATGTTCGGAAGAACTTGGCGCATTGGCGCCGGACACCACGACATGCTGCAGGTCCGGCATACGGCCGAGCACATCCTTCACCACCGGCAGCAGTGCTTCCGAGATGAACAGAACCCGCGCGCGGCAATCCGCCAGCACATAGGCATACTGTTCGGACGTCAGCAGCGTGTTGAGCGGCACCGGCACGGTGCCGGCGCGGATGCTGCCTAAGAACACGATCGGGAAATCGATGGTGTCGAGCATCATCATCGCGACGCGCTCTTCCCGCCGCACGCCGAGACGCCGCAACAGGTTGGCGAGCCGGCGCGTCTGCGCCTGCAACTCGCCGTAGGTGATCTCGGAGACCGGATCCTTGAACACGACCTTTTTGCCGCGCCCCGCCGCCACATTGCGGTCGAGCAGATAGGCCACGGCATTGTATCCGCCGGATAAATCGCTCATGACTTCGATTCTGGGCCGGTGCCCAGTCCACCCTCAACCCGCACGACGCTCTCCCGCTGATCCATTTCTAAGAATTATAATTCATATAAAGTCACCACCTAAGCTTGCTGTCAACCTTTTCCGGCATTATGTTTCAGGTCCATTCACGAGTCGAAACGGCATGACCACGCAGGCAGAACTGGAAACCCAATTCCTTGAGCAGCTTGGGCAGCGCGTCCGCACCATGCGCGCGCTGCGCGGCATGTCGCGGAAAGTGCTGGCCAAGGTCTCGGGGATTTCCGAGCGCTATATTGCGCAGCTCGAAAGCGGCAAGGGCAACGTCTCCATCGTGCTGCTCCGGCGAGTGTCGGCGGCGATGGGCGCGCATGTCGAGGATCTGATCCCGACCACGGACACCTCGCCGGATTGGCTGGTGATCCGCGACCTGATGCGCAACGCGACGCCGCCGCAGATCGCGCAGGCCAAGGACATTCTTTCCGGCAATGGTGCTTCGCGCCACGGCAATACCTTCGCGGGCATCGCTTTGATCGGCCTGCGCGGCGCGGGCAAATCGACGCTCGGCAAGATGCTGGCGAAGAAAATCGGCTGGAGCTTCGTCGAACTGAACAAGGAGATCGAACAGCAGAACGGTCTGTCGGTCGCCGAGATCATCGCGCTGTACGGCCAGGAAGGCTTCCGCCGCATGGAGCAGGCGGCGCTGGCGCACCTGCTCGCGCGCAAGGAGCCGATCATTCTAGCGACCGGCGGCGGCATCGTCTCCGAGCCGGTGACGTTCGATCTGGTGCTCTCGTCGTTCTACACGGTCTGGCTCAAGGCCTCGCCCGAGGAGCACATGGGACGCGTGCGCAGGCAGGGCGACCTGCGGCCGATGGCCGACGACCGCTCCGCCATGCAGGAGTTGCGCACCATTCTGCTGAGCCGCGAGCCGCTCTATGCGCGCGCCGCGGCACAGGTCGACACCGCCGGACTCGATATCGATGAAGCCGCGCGGCGGCTGGCCGATACTGTCGCGCCGGTGCTGGCGAAGCAGTCGCTGACATTCGCGCCCCGCGCCGTCGCCGCGCAATGAGCGCGGCTCTCGACGCTCAAGAAACACCACCGAAAACTGCCGCCATCGGCTCTGCACAGACGCTGGCGGATCTGATCACCACACGCGGGATTGACGCGGCGAACATCGTCGCCATCCGCAACACCCTGCACGCCGACGATGTCTCAAACGACTTCCGCAACCTCGCCGACGTTATCGACGCCAACGCGCTGCCTATGCTCGACCGCATGCAGGACGGACCACGCATCGCGCACGACGCGCTGGTGCTGTCATTCGCCGCGTGTGAGGATGGCCGCGCACGGTTGACGGGTTTCCGCCGCTTCCTGATGCGGCGTGCAGGCATCGTGCCGACGGACATCGTCTATGACTACGATGCCGCGCATCTGCTGCACGCGTTTATCGCCCGCGCCAACACGCCGGTGTTCTACGATGCGTTCGATGAGGCCGGTCTGGACGATCTGATCGGGCAGCTTGTGGTGCAATGGCCGGCGCCACTCGCGCGGGACATTGTGGGGGCCAGCGATCCGGGGCTGATGATTGTCGCGCGGGAGCCTGACGCACATCACGCCACCCGGTAACGCTCCATGATCTCTTTGTCCGGCTCGTAGCCCAGCCCCGGTCCGTCGGGCACCTCGATGGTACCCGCCGCATCGACATCGATGCGGCCTCGCCAAAGACATGCGGCGCGGTTCATATAAAAGACTTCCACGAACGTGCCATCGTCGCGCAGCGCCATGAGCTGCAGGGTCGCCAGAAAGCCCGGTCCGAAATAGGGGGAATGCGGCGCGAGCTTCACACCCAACTCATCGGCCAGCGCGACGACCTTCAGATACTCCGTGACGCCGCCGACCTTGATGACTGAAGGTTGCGCAAAGCTGACTGCGCCCGCCGTCAACATCTGGCGAAACTGATAAAAGGTGCATGCGTTCTCGCCCGCCGCGAGATCGAGCCCGCCCTTCTTGCGAACCTCCGCCAGGGTCGTGAAATCCTCCGGCGGCCAGACCGGCTCCTCGAGAAACAAGGGCGCAGCCGCCTGGCATTCATGAGCGAACGCAATCGCGGTGACGCCGTCCATCGGACAGTTCATATCGACCATCAGCGGGATGTCCGCGCCGATCGCCTGACGTGCCGCGAACACCGGCGGCACGGTGGTCTCATGGAGCTTGATGGCCGGGTAGCCCCGCCGCAGCGCCGTCTCGCATTCTTGTCCAACGAGATCGGGCTTTCCGATTTTGAGCAGGCTCGCATAGGCGGGAATGCGGCTCCTCTTGCGTGCACCGATCAGGCGATGCAGCGACTCGCCCCTCACCCGCGCTGCGAGATCCCACAGCGCGATGTCGAGGCCGGAGATCGCAAACATCGTGATGCCGTAACGGCCGAACAGATGCAGGTTGCGCTGGATGCGCTCCATGAATGCAGGAATGCCCGCAGCATCGGGGACGTCGAGACCCTTGGCTTGCGGCGCAATCATCTCGTCGATAGCCGTCGCCGTCGAGCGTGGACAAACGTAGCCCCAGGCATCGCCCCAGCCGGTAAGCCCTGTGTCAGTCGAGACCTCGACCAGAACGATATCGACGGCTGCAATGGACGCGGCGCCTTGCTTGAAGCTCGCCACGCCGGCGTCATAGGGGATACGGATATGGTGCGCGCGAACGTCGGTGATCAGCATGTGCGTCAGCCCCCGCTTGCAAGACGATAGCAGGACAACGCCGACAAGTCAGTCCGATTGTGGCTCGCTCGCTGCTTACCGCCTAAACCCCGAGATGCTGCTCCAGCAGTTCAGGTTTTTCCGCCAATGCCGAGGGCGTGCCGTCGAACACCACCGTGCCCTTCGACAGCATCACCATGCGGTCGGCGATCCGCGACAGCGACCGGAAATCCTTGTCGACCACGATGGTCGCAACACCCTCGCTGCGAATGACGCCGAGGGTGCGCCAGATGTCTTTGGCGACGAGAGGCGCAAGGCCTTCGGTCGCCTCGTCGATCAGGATCAGGTCGGGATTCGTCATCAGGGCGCGGCCGATGGTCAGCATCTGTTGTTCGCCGCCGGAGAGCTGCTGCCCGCCGTTGGTGCGGCGTGCATGCAATCGCGGAAACAGCTCGTAGATTTTCTCCAGCGTCCACACCTTACGCCCGTCGATGCCGGGCCGCGCGGCCATCACGAGATTTTCCACCACCGACAGTGAGCCGAACACGCCGCGGCCTTCCGGCACCAGCGCGACACCCGCGCGTGCGATTGTCTCAGGTGCTGCGCGCATGATGTCGCGGCCATTGAACGTGATCTGCCCGCGCCGGTCCGCGACGAGCCCCATCAGCGATCGCAGCAGCGTGGTCTTGCCCATGCCGTTGCGGCCGAGCAGTGCGATCTGTTCGCCGCGCGCAATGGTCAGCCCGACGCCATGCAGCACCTGCCCCGCGCCGTAGAACGCCTCGAGCTTCTGCACCTCAAGGAGCGCGCTCATGCAGCGTCCTCCTCAACGCCGAGATAAGCGAGCCGCACCGCCGGATCGACGCGGACATCCTGCGGCAAGCCGCTGGCGATCACATGGCCATCCGCCATCACCGTCAGCCGATCCGCCAGTTCGAACACCGCGTCCATGTCGTGCTCGACCACCAGAACCGCGCGGCCCTTCTTCAATGATGCGATCAGGTCGACCACCTTGCGCGCCTCGGATTGACCCATGCCCGCCAGCGGCTCGTCGAGCAGGATGATGCGCGGCTGGGTCGCCAGCACCATGGCTATTTCCAGCTGACGCTGCTCACCGTGCGACAGGTGCGTCGCAGTCATCTGCGCGCGCGCCAGAAGCCCCGCCTGCTCCAGCGCGTCGCGGGTGCGGCGGTTGACGTCCGCATCCGAATAGACGTTGCCGAACATTTTCAGCGGCGACGCGGCATGGGCCTGCGCCGCCAGCCGCACGTTCTCCTGTGCGCTGAATTGCGGGAAGATCGTGGTCTTCTGATACGAACGGCCGAGCCCCGCGCGGGCGCGGCGGTCCGGCGCAAGGCGCGTGATGTCATCAAATCCAGAAGAGTTTCGGCCGCCGAGCATGATCTCACCCGCGCTCGGCGTCAGATCGCCCGACAACAGATTGATCAGCGTCGATTTGCCGGCGCCGTTCGGCCCGATCACGGCGTGGATTTCACCGGTGTGAACGTCGAGCGAAACATCAGAAACCGCAGTGAGGCCGCCGAAATGCTTTTTCAGTCCCATCGCGCGCAATGCGACCTGTGCGTTGTCAGCCATGACGCCCTCCCGCTACGTCGTCATTGCGACCGGACGCTCCACCGTCATTGCGAGGAACACTTGCGACGAAGAAATCCAGATCCTTCTGCGCAAGACTGGATTGCTTCGCTGCGCTCGCAATGACGGGGGATGATGTCGCATTTCCTGCTTCAAACCCATCATCCTGCGCCGGAAGGACCAACTTCAACAGATCGCGCACGCCGTTCGGCAGCACCAGCACGATCAGGATCACGATCAGGCCTTCCGCGAGTTTCCAGTGTTCCGTGGTGGCTTTCAGCACTTCCTCAAGCCCGATCAGCACCAGCGCGCCGACCAGCGGACCCGCGACCGAACGTTGACCACCGATCAGCACCATCACCAGCACCGTTGCCGACAGATGCCAGCCGAGCATCTGCGGCGCGACGAAGCCGAACTGGGCGGCGGCAAAGTATCCGGCGATACCCGCAATCGCGCCCGAGATCACGAACGCCGTCAGCCGCACACGAAACACCGGAAAGCCGAGCGCGCGGGCGCGGCGCTCATTGTCGCGGGCCGCGGCCAGCGCATGACCGAACGGCGAACGCACGATCATGGTCAGCAGCGCGATCACCGCCATGAGCACGGCCAGCACCACGAAATAATAGGCCATCGGCTTTTCGAGATCGAGCAGCGTGATGTCGCCCAGCATCATCGACGGCTTGTTGTAGATGAAAGCACCATCCGAGCCGCCGGCGAACTTGCTGTCATGAAAGAAAAAGAACAGCATCTCGCCGAACGCCAACGTCACCATGATGAAGTAGATGCCGCGCGTGCGCAGCGCCAGCGAACCTATCACCGCGGCAGCGGCGGCCGATGCCGCGACGGCCAGCGGCAGTGTCCACCACAGCGAGGCCGGATCGTATTTCGGCGAGGCCAGCGCCAACGCGTAACCAGCGATGCCGAAAAACGCCGCGTGGCACAGGCTCACCAGCCCGCCATAGCCGACCACGAGATTGAGCGACATCGCCAGAATGCCCATGATCAGCGCCTTGCTGATGAACTGCACATAGTACGTGGGCACGACGAATGGCAGCGCGACTGCCAGCGCGAGAAGCACACCGGGCACCAGCCACGGCCAAGAAAATATTGTTTGTCCCCTCGTCATGGCCGGGCATAGCCGTCTGAAGGACGGCGTCGCTTCGCTCGCCTATGTCCCGGCCATCCACGTCTTTTATCCTGCGAGATTTGCAAGACGTGGATGCCCGCGACAAGCGCGGGCATGACGGGTTGATAAATACGGCTCATGATCATATCTCCCGCCGGCCGAGAATTCCGTTCGGACGCCAGAGCAAGACCGCCGCCATCAGCACATAGATCAGAACGCTCGACACACTCGGGAAGAACACCTTGCCGAACGTGTCAGTGAGGCCGATCAGCAACGCGCCTATCGCCGCGCCGCCGATCGAGCCGATGCCGCCGAGCACGACGACGACGAAGGAGAGAATGAGCATGCTGTCGCCCATGCCGGGATAGACAGTCGAGATGGGCGCGACGACGATGCCGCCAAGTGCGGCCAGCGCAATGCCGACCGCGAACACGTAGCGGTTCACCGTGTCGAAGTTGATGCCGAGCGTCCGCGTCATCTCGCGGTTCTCCGCACCCGCGCGCACGATCATCCCAATTTTCGTGCGCGTGATGACGAGGAAGATGATCGCCGCAGCCACGAGACAGAACGCGCAGATCGCGAGCCGGTAGACCGGATAGGACAGGTTGTCGGTGAGCTGGATCGCGCCGCGCAACCCTTCCGGCGGCAGCACCGAATGCACATCCTTGCCGAACAGCAGTTGCCGGACTTCATCGATGACAAGGATCAGGCCGAACGAGAGCAGCACTTGCGCCAGGTGATCGCGGCCATAGAGCCTGCGGATGAAGACGTTCTCCAGCAGCAGGCCGACGACGAAGGCGATGGCAACGCCTGCAACGACAGCGATCCAGAAACTTCCGGTATAGGCCGCAATCCAGTAGGCGAGATAGGCGCCCAGCATATAGAACGCGCCATGCGCCAGATTGATGACGCCGAGAATGCCGAACACCAGCGTCAGTCCGCTGGCGACGAGAAACAGGACCATCCCATATTGGATAGCATTCAGAAGCTGAACGCCGAGGGTTACGAGGTCCATCGCGAAGAATCCTGTCGAGAATCGCAAAAGTGGAAACAAGCGTTACAAGTGAATGCCTCACCGTCATGGCCGGGCTTGTCCCGGCCATCCACGTCTTGGGCACCATCATGGAAGGCGTGGATGCCCGGGACATAGGCGTTCTTTTAGAACGCCGTTCTTCGAACGGCTATGCCCGGGCATGACGAACTCCGGCTAACACGCTGGAGGCAACGTCTTACGCCATCTTGCAGCCGCGCGCTGGATCATCGACGGCAGCCTGCGCGATCGACACCAGTTCGTTGCGTCCGTTGCGCACCTCGCGCAGGTAGATGTTCTGGATCGGGTTGTGCGCCTTGTTGAAACTCAGCGGCCCGCGCGGAGAATCGATCTTCGCCGCTCCCATTGCCGCGATCATCTTGTCCTGCGCCTTGGCGTCGCCGCCGGCCGCCGTGAGACCGATATCGAACAGCGCGGCCGCATCGTAGCCCTGCACGGCATAGATGTCGCCATCAAGCCCGGTCTTGGCCTTGAACGCCTTCAGGAAGGCGACGTTGGCCGGGTTGTCGAGATTGTCCGCGTAATGCAGCGTGGTCTTGATGCCGTTGGCGGCCTCGCCCTGCGCCGCAATGGTGCCGTCGGTGAGGAATCCCGCGCCATACAGCGGAATGGTCTTGTTGAGACCCGCCGCCGCGTAGTCCTTGACGAACTTCACAGCGCCACCGCCGGCAAAGAACGAGAACACCGCATCAGGCTTCAACGTGGCGATGCGGGTGATGAGCGCCTGGAATTCCACCTCAGGGAACGGCAGCGTCAGGTCCTCAACGATCTTGCCGCCGGACTTGGTGAAGTTTTCCGAGAACGCGCTGATCATTTCCGCGCCGGCAGTGTAGCGCCAAGTGATGGTGACGACGTTCTTGATGCCGGCATCGACCAGCACCTTGCCGGCGGGATAGGTCGTCTGCCAGTTCGAGAACGAGGTGCGGAACACGTTCGGCGCGCACAGCGCGCCGGTGGCGTCGTTGGCGCCCGCGTTCGGAATGATGAGCATCGTCTTGGTGTCGCGGGCCACCTTGACCATCGCCATGGCGACGCCGGAATGCACCGTGCCGACCACAACATCGACCTTCTCGCGCCCGACCAGGCGGTTCATGTTGTCGGTCGCGGCTTCCGGCTTGGATTCATCGTCCACCTTGACGAACGTCACCTCGCGGCCGCCGAGCTTGAGGCCTTTCTGCTGATAGTAGAGCTCGAAGCCGTTATCGATGAACTGGCCGAGCTTCGCGAACGTGCCGGTATAGGGCAGCATCAGGCCGACCTTGAGCGGCGCATTCTGCGCGATCGCCGGGCTGAACAGGCGCGGCGTCACGGCGAGGGTCGCGGCTCCGGCCGCGCCGGACAGCAGCGTCCGGCGGCTCACTTTCATAATTTTTGACATAGACGTCTCCCTCTCGTTTTTATGTTTGAATCCGATTGCAGCACGCATGGCCTGCTGGTTTCAAGATTAACGTGTGCGCCTGTCACGCCGGACATCCGATCCAGTCGCCGCATCCATCGTCGTCGAGCCTTTTAAGGTCCGAGGCGCGCCGCGACAGCACCGCGCGCTGGTTGATGTAGCCCTTGTCGGTGATCTCGCCGCCGTCCACCGACGGCAGGTCCGCCAGCAGCAATGCACGGGCGGCGAAGCCCGACGAACCGCCGCCCTTGGCCTTCAGCCGCGCAAGCCCCTGCGCCACCGCCTCGCGCACAACTGGTGCGCGCAACACGTCGGCAATCTCGGCATCGGGCAGTTTGGCCAGCGCGCGGCAGGCCGGGATGTTCGGAAACACCAAAAAGCGGACGTCGTCCTTGTCGTGGCCGGTGACCACAATGTCCTGCGCCAGCGGCGCGAGGGCGGCGATGCCGGCAATGCGCAGCGTGCCGACGCTGACCCAGGTGCCAGATGTCAGCTTGAAATCCTCGGCGACGCGGCCGTCGAAGAACAAGCCAAGTTCTGGGCGCGCGGCATCCGCGAAGATCATCGCGTCGCCCATCAGATAGAAGCCGTCGGCATCGAATGCCTTCGCGGTCTGCTCGGGCGCTTTCCAATATCCCGGCGTCACGTTCGGCCCGCGCACCCGCGCCTCGAGCTTGTCGCCTGTCGGCACCAGCTTGATCTCAGTGCCGGGGATCGGCACGCCGATATTGCCCGAGCGCGGCGCCTGGAAGTGGCAATCGGTGGCCAGCGGCGCGGTTTCGGTCGATCCCCATGACGACACCATCGGCACGGCGTGGCCGACGGTCGCAATCGACAACGTCTCCAGCGCTTCCCAGAGATTCTGCGGCAGCGCCGCGCCCGCATAGAACAGCAGCTTCACCTGCGAGAAGAAGCGCCGGCGCAACTCGTCGTCTTCGCGCAGCGCGGCGATCAGCATGTCATAGCCGCGCGGCACGTTGAAATAGACCGTCGGAATCACATCGCGGAGATTGGCGAGCGACAGCGCGAACAGGCCGGGTGCCGGCTTGCCGCTGTCGATGTAAAGCGTGCCGCCGTTGCGCAGCACGCAGTTGAAATTGTGATTGGCCCCGAACGTATGGCTCCACGGCAGCCAGTCGAGCGTGGTGAGGTTGGGTTCGCCGAGAAACGGCCATGCCTGGATTTTCGCGGCCTGGTTCGAGGTCAGCATCCGCTGGGTATTGATGACGGCCTTCGGCGTCCCGGTCGAACCGGACGTGAACAGAAACTTCGCGATGGTGTCATGACCGACGGCAGCGAAGGCGCGCGCGACCTCCGGCGTCTCTGCCGCGGCCGTCAGCGACGAAAATGAAATCGCGCTGTCGAAGCCATCCGGATCGCCGGCGACAACGATGGCCTTGTGCAGGGGCGCAATGGCATTCAGCGCCGGCGCAAACATTTTCGCATTGGCGACATAGATCGCGCCGGGTTCGAGCAGCGCAATCATGCTTTTCAGCTTGTCGAAATCCTTCGAGACCAGCGAATAAGCTGGCGACACCGGCGCGGCCGGCACGCCGACATGCATCGCCGCCAGCATGAAGACCGCATGGTCGACCGAATTGTCGGAGAGAATGACGAGCGGGCGTTCCGCGCTCATGCCCTGCGCCAGAATCCAGGCGCCCGCCGCGCGCACACGCCGCAACACTTCTCGATAGGTCAGCTTGGTCCACGGCGCATCGGCGCTGCTGCGCTCCGCGAGGAAAACCGTATCGGGCGTGTCGCGCGCCCATTGCTCGAGCCAGTCGCCGACGCAGCGTGCGAACGGCTGCAACGGCGTCGCCGATTTCAGCCAGATGCTGCCATCGGTCTTGCGCTCAGCGACGATATCCGGCGCAGTGAACAACGCCTGCGCGCTGGTCTGACGATGGGCGGTGGCCGCTGTCATGGCCGCACACCAGCCAGCATTTCTTCCGCCGCAGGTTCTGCGAACGCAGGCATCGGCTTCCCTCCCCTCGGAGACTGCATCTTTAGAATAATAATGCAGCTATTCCTGTCGCTCTTCGGCGACTGATGCAATATAATGCAGATTGTTTAGAACGTGTCAATTGCCGCCAGTGCTCTGCGGCTGCGGCAGCTTGCCGCCTAAAGTTCAATCGTCTCGACAACGGTGCGCCATTTTCGGAACCGAAACGGGCTGCTCCATTCCGACTAACGTGCTGTTTTTTATCGAAAATTGCACGAGCCGAGCGTGGCATCAGCTCTTCCACACAATGACAGATCGCCTGCTCCGTGAAGGCCAGCGAAACAACCGACACCGATGCGCCCAACCAGAAATTTTACCCGCGGCAAGCCGGCTGCGCGCGATCACTCATTAGAATGAGGGGAAGCGATTTGTGACCGAGACTGTTGCCGATCGTCGCCGCGTATCGCGCGCGGGACGGCGGCGCGCGACATCACCTCGTTCAGCGGCTGGTGCGCATCCACGCGCTATGCGCCGTCACCCTGAGGAGAGGCCTCTTGGCCGCGCCTCGAAGGGCGGCGACAAAAGGACGTTCACACACCCCATCGCGATTTTGCGCGACGGCCTATAGCTCGGCCCATTGCCGAAGCATGTTGTGATAGAAGCCCGTCAGCGAAACAATCGACGGATGATTGGGTACATCCTGGTTCAGCCGGATGATCGCCATGTCGAGATCAAACAACATCGCGCGATGGCTGACGTCGCGGATCATGCTCTGGGTCCAAAAGAATGACGCGATTCGCGAGCCACGCGTGATCGGCGTTACGTGGTGGACGCTGGTCGCGGGATAGATAATGGCGTCGCCCGCGGGCAGCTTGACGCTGTGGCTGCCATAGGTGTCTTCGACAACCAGTTCGCCGCCGTCGTAATCCTCGGGCGACGAGATGAACAGCGTCGTCGATACGTCGGTGCGAATCCG
>JAUSAX010000011.1 GCA_030652315.1 Afipia sp.
CCCGGCGTGCAGTATCCGCATTGAAGGGCATTGCGGTCGCGGAACGCCGCCTGCAAATCGGAAATTTCCCCGCTGTCCGACAGCCCCTCGATCGTCTGCACGGACGCATTTTCCGCCTGTACCGCAAGCAGAAGACACGCACGCACAATATCGCCATTGACCCGAACCGTGCACGCTCCACACACGCCGTGCTCGCATCCGACATGAGTTCCCGTGAGACCCAGATGATCCCGCAGAAAATCAGCCAGGTTCAATCGTGGCGGCACCTGCGCGGAAACGCGCTCATCATTAACGATCAGGGAAATTGATGCGAGATCCGTCACGCCAGCGCTTTCGTTTCGAGATCCTGACGCCCGAGCAGGGTCGACACACATCGCGCCATCAACTGACGCGCGAAATAGCGGCGCATTCCGACAGAAGCCTGCTGATCTTCCTGCGGATCAAGCTCCGCGTCGAGCGCAGCCTGAGCGTCGGACAGCATCGATGCTGTGACTGGCCGTCCTGTCAGATGCTCCGACGCCGTCGCAAGCATCGGCTTGTCGCCCACCGCAAAGTAGCCGAGCCGGAGCTCCGTCAACACGTCACCGTGCAGAATTCCAGACGCAGCCAGTCCCACGATGGCGTAATCGCCCCTCCGGCGGGCATACTCATGAAAGAAATGAACCGCATTCGGTTTGGCGACAGGGATTTCAACGGCAACGAGCAGCTCGTCCGGAGCCAGTAAGGTCTCGTAGATGCCTGTGAAAAAGTCGGCGGCTTGAATGCGGCGCTCGCCGTCCTTGTTGCGGACAAGAATGACAGCATCAAGCGCGAGAACACACGCCGGGAGCTCCGATGCAGGATCAGCATGCGCGAGACTGCCGCCGAATGTGCCTTTGTTGCGAATCGCGGGATGCGCGACATGCGCGATGGCTTCGGTCAGAAGCGGCGCGTGTTTGGCGATCTCAGCAGACTTCAGGACATCGACGTGACGGGTCAACGCACCCATCTTGATAATACCATTCGCAACACTGATTCCGCGCAACTCATCGATGGCACCGATGTCGATGAGCAATTCCGGAGCCGACAGCCTCAGATTCAATGCAGGCATAAGGCTTTGACCACCGGAGAGGACCTTGGCCTGATCGCCATGCCGGGCAAGCAACTCCAATGCGTCGACGACGCTCGAAGCACGCGCATAGCTGAAAGCCGAAGCTTTCATTCCGGCAACCTCCCCTCGCCACATTTTATGATGGGCTTCGCGAATGATTAGACGGTGCCGCAGATCAAACGTCAAGCGTTGTTTATCGAACGATTATTTCGTCTCAGTAAGCCCGGCGTTGCACCAACCACTTGAAATAAAGGCTTCCCGGCTCATCCCACGCGACGAACCCAAGCGCACAAAGCAAAGTGAGAGTTAAGGAATTATGCTTGCAAGGCCGCCAACGAAAATGTCGCGTTGCACAAATCCTACTGTGTCCGCCGAGACCGCACCGCGTGTCGGCGCGTTAGTTGTTGCTGTCTGCCAGCGCGTTCCTCAAACACCAGCCGCGATTTCTCGGCCTCCATTCCGAGAATATCGGCGAACAACGCGGCCGCAGGAGACATTACCTTGCGCGCCGGTTCGATCAAAACGAACTCGGAATAGAAAGGCGGATCTTCGAGCGGCCTCACATCGAAACGCCCGCCGTCGAGATCCGAGGCCATCATCACGAACGGAAGAATGGCCACCCAATCGCTCGCTGCGACAAATTGCAGCGTACCCATCATGGCGTCCAGTTCCAGCCGCTGCGCCACAGCGACGCCGTTAACACTGAAGTAAGTCTCAATGTTGCGACGGCGCGTGTTCTGAAGGCCAGGCAGCACCACCTTCAACGGACCAAGCTCAGACAGCTTGACCGGCTTGAGAGTGCTTTTGCCTCGCTTCGCACTCACCAGCATCTCCCGGTCACGGGCGAGAAGCCGATGTGAGATGCCGGTTATCCCTTCGAAGGCAGGGACAACGGCAAAATCCAGTTCACCTTTAAGGATCATCTCGGTCAGCACGCCCGAATAGGCCTCGGTCACGCTGATTTCAGAGCCCGGCGCCGAGGTGAGGAACTTGTCCAATGCAGGAGCAAGCACCGATCTGGTGAAGGTCGGCATCAGGCCAACACGGATCGCACCACGAATGTGATTCACGGCAACGCTTTGTTGCGCTGCCTCCAGTTTCCTCAGGACTTCGACACACTCGCGATAGTAGAGCTTCCCCGCCAGAGTCGGTTCGATGTCCCGGCCGTTGCGTTCCAGCAATGCCGCGCCGAGTTCGGACTCGAGTTGCTTGAGGTGCTGCGAAATGCCGGATTGGGTCGCACCTTCCCGTTTTGCAGCCGATGTGAACGAGCCCTCTTCATAAACGGCGACGAACGATCTGATCTGCCGAAGGGAAATCATCCATTAATTTTCCTAATGTGAGATAGTAGGAATAATCATTTTTCTAATAGACCACAATCGCTACTCTTCGCTCCAATCACAAGCGATCAAGGAAACATGCAATGAACCTCGGCTTTTTCACGATGCCGATCCATCCATTGGACAAGGACTGGCGGCAGTCGCTGTCCGAAGACCGCGAGGCTTTCCTTCTCGCCGACGAACTCGGATTCACGGAGGCTTATGTCGGCGAGCACGTCACCGATAAGGCCGAGAACATTACCTCCTGCGTCACGTTTCTGGCCTGGATCGCTGCCGCGACGAAGCAGATCAAGCTGGGCACTGGCACCGTGAACATGCCTAACTCACATCCAGCAACAGTGGCGGCCACCATCGCCATGCTGGATCACATGCTCGACGGCCGATTTATTTTCGGCATCAGCCCCGGCGGGCTCCTGTCGGACGCAGAACTGTTCGGCAATCTCGACTTCAATCGCAACGAGATGTTCCTCGAAGCGATCAATCAGGTCCTCGGCATCTGGTCCGGCGAACCGCCTTACAATCTTCAAGGCAAGTACTGGACTGTGTCCACGCAACGAACGCAGATCAAGGAAATCGGCCAAGGCTATATTCCCCGTCCGCTGCAACGGCCGCATCCACCGATCGTCGTCACCGCAGTCGCGCCGTTTTCAAAGGGCGTGACGGAAGCGGCGGTCCGGGGGTGGGACCCGATCTCGGCCAACTTCCTGATGCCGGCGTGGGTGAAGAGCCATTGGCCCAAGTATGTGGAAGGCTGTGAACGGGGCGGGCGCGCCGCGGACCCCGCCAACTGGCGCGTCGCAAAGAGCGTCTTCGTTGCCGACGACGCCGCCAAAGCAAAGGCGTATGCGACCGATCCGAATGGTCCGTACGTGAATTATTACCGGTCGCTGTTCACCAAGCTGAAGAAGAACGGCCGAATCGAGTTGTTCAAGACCCACCGCGATCAGCCCGACGATGAAGTGACACTCGATATGATCTGCGACAAGCTGATCATCTACGGTACGCCGGACAGCGTCGCCGACCAGATCCTTGCATTCCAGAACGAAGTCGGCACATTCGGGACGCTGCTCTACGCTGGCAAGGATTGGAAAGATCGCGAGCTTGGGCGTAAATCCATGATCTTGACGGCGGAGAAAGTGCTGCCTCTGGTGAACGCCGGTTCGCCAAAACTGGCTAAAGCTGCGGAATAAACAAAAGTAGGCACCTCAATTGGCTCTCTCTGATCGCGTTCCCTATCAGGCCCTCATCGACCGTCCCAAACTGGTGCTTCCAGGCGGCAAAAAACTCGCTGTCTGGATCATCCTCAATGTCGAGGAATGGCGCATCGAGAATGCGATGCCGCGCACGGTTCTCAGCCCGCCGATGGGGCAGCCGCTGCTTCCCGACGTGCCGAACTGGGCCTGGCACGAATACGGAATGCGTGCGGGCTTCTGGCGCCAGTTCAAAGCCCTGACCGACAGAAACATCCCAACAACGCTCGCCATCAATGGAAACGTCTGCACGTCTTATCCACGCGTAGCATCGGCGGCGCTCGAGGCCGGATTTGAATTCATGGGGCATGGCTTCCTGCAAGGCCCGATGCACAAACTCGACAATCAGGGCGACGCGATCAAACGCGCGGTGGATACGATTGCAAAATTCACGGGCAAGCCACCCCGGTCATGGGAGAGCCCCGGTCTCACTGAAACCAATGAAACTCTCGATCTTCTCCGCCTGAGCGGGATTGAATATGTCGCAGACTGGGTGATCGACGATCTTCCGCAGGATATCGAAACGCCTCACGGGATCATCACGACGATCCCCTACACCGTCGAAACCAACGACATCGTCGTTCATGCGCTGCATCACATGGCGTCGGATCAGTTTCTGCGCCGGAGCATCGATCAGTTCGATCGGCTCTATCTCG